>CAZGUM010000019.1:0-20208 GCA_964529085.1 uncultured Methylomonas sp.
AACTGCGCGGCCTGGGCCGCTCGCCGTCGAACGGCGAAACGGCCGCGCGAACCAGTTGGTTGATGGACAGCATAATCGGCAAGCGGCAGCGAGGCGCGGATGCCGATAACGCGGACGTTAAGGGAACCCACGCCAACATAGCGATTTAACGGGCTACGCAGCTTAGTTAAAATCGATAAAGGCGTTTAACTCCGCGCGATTGAGCAAAACGATTTGTTGCGACATGGCTTCACGCTGGAAATCGTCTTTGCCGATGCGCAGCGCCAACAAAAAATACGGTAACAATGCCGCTCTGACTTGCGTCGAAAAATACCCGTCCGTCATCCCGTAGTCGCGTTCCACCGCCTGCTGTTGGGAGTCGCTCAGGCCGGGATGCGGGCCGATATGCACGGGCAAAAAGGTTACCCAAGCCGTGTCTAGCGGGATGGGCGTATCTGGTTTGCCTTTTAAGTCAGCGGCATGCACCCGTGCCAGCACAAAATCTCTAAACTCGCCATGGGTCAGGCTAAATGCCCGCATATGCCAGCGCAAACCGTCGAACACCAGTGTTTTGGGTTGCACCAGACGGGTTGCCGGTTGCGGTGTGGTCATGGATTGATAGCCGATCTCCAGCAGCAACCCGAAACGAGCCGCCTGCAATACCGGCCGCAACACGGCAATATCGATATGCCGCGTCGGCGGTTCCACTATCGCCACGGCCGGTAAATTGCTGATCAGGGTCAGTATTGATGGCGGCGAATTCTGCGTCGCCTGCAATACCTGCAAACACTCCTGCGGGTGACCGGTGATCAACAGCGGCACAAATTGCTCGGTAATCAGATAGCGCTTCAACGAGCGGTCGTAACGCAGATTGTCCGGCCGTAGCGATAGATACAGCGCAATGTCTTTGGTGGCTTGCACCCGGCTAATGGCGAAGGTTTCGGTCAAAAAGTTGGTTACCAACTCCCCTGTCCAGAAAACGGTGGCCTCCAGCAGCGTCAAGCGCTGGCGCACGTCCCACTTAAGTAATAAATCCTGCTCGGCATTGCTCATGAACATATGCAAACTTTATTTGCATGACAATTAAGTTGTGATGTACAGTTTACCGCAATTATTCAATGCTCAACCCGCTACTTACCGATGAATGCCAACAAACGACTACGCTACTTGGCGGCGGATAAGGCCCGTCAGATAAGGATTTTCAATCAAATCAGGGATTGCGCATGACGGCATCGTATTTCCATTATTGGGGTAAAGCTAAACCAGACACGGCAACCGGCGATCACTGGCGTACCGTGTTGGGCAGCAAATTAGCCGCAGCAAGGCAATAGGTTTGTGGGTCAAAAATGATTAAAATGGACAAATTAGTCATTTTTTAAGCGGAGGATTTTATGAAAACCATCAATGCTACCCAAGCCAAACAAACTTTCGGCGAACTGTTGAACAGCGCCCAGCAGGAGCCGGTTGCCATTCAGAAGCATCAGAAAAATTTTGCAATTCTATTGTCGTCGGCACGTTACCAGGAGTTATTGGGGTTTGAAGATACCTGTCTGCACAACTTGGCCGTATTAGCCGAACAGGAAGGTTATATAGGTGCCGATGCCGGTAAGGGTTTATTGGATAGTATTTGATGTGCCAGATTGATTTCACCAAATCGGCAGAACGAAGTTTGCGGAAACTGGCCGAATCGGATCAGCGAGTTGCCAAGCAGATCAAAATCAAACTCCTGGCTTTACTGCAAGAGCCGCAACCTCAGGAATCGCTAAAGATGGTCGGCAACCCCGAGTATTTGCGGGTTCGCGTCGGTAAATACCGGATTATTTACCGCTTTGACGATGCCATGCTCTACGTCGTGCTGATCGCCAAGCGAGAAATTGTTTACGAAGAATTTGCCCGGCTGATGCCGCGATGAAAACCTTTAAGTCACGGAGCGCAATGCATGGTTCTGCACGTTATAGATGTTGAAACTCTCCAAAACTACGAACTGAAACTGACGTTTAACAACGGTGTTACCGGCATTGCCGATTTAAGCAACGCATTGTGGGGAGAAATGTTCGAGCCATTATCAAGACCCGTTGTTATTCAACCAAATTCGGCTTGACCCGGCATTGAGTACCGTTAGCTGGCCAAACGGTGCCGATTTGGCGCCGGAATTTCTGTACGACTTGATTCAACCGATCAATAACTTGGAACAATAAGCGAGGCCATCAATGTCAGATACACGGTTGTATTACCAGTATTGGGGAAAAGCCAGGCCGGAAGTTGGCGACGGGCCGGCTTACCATCTGCTGCCGTACCATTGTTTGGATGTGGCGGCGGTGGGTTGGTTTTGGCTGGCTCCAGATAAACCGGTGTGTAAGCAATTGGCTGCGCAATTACACGTTGAGCCGGAATGGCTTCAATGTTGGTTTACGTTTTGTCTGGCATTGCACGATTTGGGCAAGTTTGCGCGAGCCTTTCAAGGCTTGAGAACGGATTTGTCGAATGAGTTAGTCAAGCCGAATCCTCGAATGACTTACTCGTCTAAAGAGCAACGCCACGATACCTTGGGATTTGCTTTGTGGCGGGGCATGCTGCAAGAAAAACTGGCTCTAGAACTTCCTGCCAACGAAGCGGCTTGGATCGCCAAAATCGATCCGTGGCTGGAAATCGTTACCGGCCACCACGGCATGCCGCCGAAATTGGATAGCGTTCGGCTTTGTAATTTCTTCGAGGCCGACGACGAACAGGCTGCGTTTCTCTTTTTGCTAGACATGCAGGATTGCGTGCTGAACGGTTTTAACTTTCAACCGTTGGCGGATAAAAACCTGAGCAAACGTTTAAAACCCTTGTCCTGGCAACTGGCGGGCATCGCGGTATTGGCCGATTGGTTGGGGGCGAATCAAGAATATTTTGAGTATTGCGACCAATCGATGCGGCTTACCGAGTATTGGCAAACCATCGCCTTACCCAAGGCCGAGCAAGCATTGGCAGGATTACCGAAGCTACCTGTTGCAGGGCGATTCGAATCGGTGCAAAGTTTGTTCCCATTCATTCAACATCCGACCCCGCTACAACGATACGCCGCCAAAGAGCCATTGACCGTTCAACCTCAGCTCTTCATTCTTGAAGACGTCACCGGTGCCGGCAAAACCGAAGCGGCGTTGATTTTGGCGCAACGCTTGATTGCAAAAGGTCTGGCCGACGGTTTGTACATCGGCTTGCCGACCATGGCCACCGCCAATGCTATGTACCAGCGCTTGGGCAAGGTTTACCGCAGTTTTTATGAAACCGGCGCACAGCCGTCGCTGGTATTGGCTCACGGCGCCCGCGAATTATCGCAAGCATTTCGCGACTCGGTAGTGCTGGCCGAGCAAACTCATGCCGACGCCGATTATCAATCTGGCCGGTTCGAGAAAGATCAGGAGTTGAGCGCGACGGCTTATTGCAATGCCTGGTTGGCGGACAGTCGCAAGAAAGCTTTGTTGGCAGATGTCGGCGTCGGCACGCTAGACCAAGCCTTGTTGGCGGTGTTGCCGGCAAGGCATCAATCGCTACGTTTGCTGGGCTTGGGTCGCAAAGTGTTGCTGGTGGACGAAGTGCATGCCTACGACAGTTACATGCAAAAGTTACTGTCGGCGCTACTGGAAGCTCATGCCAGCCAGGGCGGCAGTGCAATTTTGTTGTCGGCCACCTTGCCGCAAACCATGCGCGAAAATCTGACGGCGGCTTTTCATCGCGGACTAGGGCTGGAGGCGCCGGGTTTGACCGATCCGGCGGACTACCCGTTGGCGACGCACATCCCAGCGGTAACGCTGGAAACACCCATCGATACCAGACCCGAAGTCAAGCGCACGGTTCGCGTTAGGCGCTTGGACAGCGAAGATGAGGTCATCGCAAAAATTCGCCAAAGTGCCGAGCAAGGCCAATGCGTTTGTTGGGTGCGCAACACTGTCAAATCTGCTCGGCAGGCTTACCAAAAGTTGCTGAATGAAGGCGTTCCCGCCGAACGCTTGAGTCTGTTCCATAGCCGTTTTGCGATGATAGACCGGCAGGCCGTCGAAAACCGCACCTTGCAAACCTTCGGCGAACCGTCGGGGCATGACGGCCGCAAAGGCCGAATCCTGATTGCTACCCAAGTAGTCGAGCAATCCTTGGATTTGGATTTCGACATGCTGATCAGCGACTTGGCGCCGATCGATTTATTGATCCAACGCGCCGGCCGTTTGCGTCGGCATATTCGCGACGAGCATGGCAATCGCTTGCGGGATTCCGGTGCCGTGGACGGTCGCGGCGAACCGGTGTTCTATCTATATGCGCCGACGCCGTCGGAGGATGCTGGTGCCGATTGGCTGAAACCGGACCATGCCGGCACGCAGGCGGTTTATCCTCATGTCGGCCAGCTTTGGCTGTCGGCGAGTTTGTTGGAAAAGGGCCGTTTCACGATGCCGGACGACGCCCGTGATTTGATTGAAGGTGTTTATTCCGACGAAGCGCAAGCTCGAATACCGCTGGCGTTGCAAGAAGTCTCCTTCGATGCGGAAGGCAAAACCATGGTGCAGCGAAGCATGGCGGACTTGAATGTTTTGAAGCTGGACAAAGGTTATACCTGGAAAAGCGGCGATTGGGACGAGGAAACCAGAATCCCGACTCGTCTTACCGAAGAAGAAAATATTTCTGTGGCGTTGGCAGTATTGGTTGACGGCGATCTCAAACCCTACGCCGATGTAGAACGTTATGCGTGGGCGATGAGCACGATCAAATTGCCGGAACGCGAATGGAAAAAGGTCGGCCGGCAGATTTCCGACGAATTGAAACAGCAGATTGAAACATTAAAAAACGAACAAAAAGCCTTGCGATGGCTGGAGGTTTTGCCATTGGTGGAAGGGCAAAGCCTATATTCGGCGACGGATGGATTTGTCGGGGAAGTCCCCGCGGGTGCGGGGAACGTATGAGTTGCTTCACCTAATGAGGTCAGCGAAGCGGTTCATCCCTAATCGGTTTAAGGAACGAGGTGATAGTTTATTGCTTATGGAGGCATATGTAAAATATTAAGCTTCGTTGACCTTATTAAGCGAAGCACATTTTTAATATTGACAGTGGCGGATTGTAGCGCCTAGAATCTCGCCATGGAAACTTTTTTGAAGGTCATTCATGGGGCAGATCAAAGATCTAATTGATGCGATCAACGCTTTTGCGCCGAACCCGCTAGCGGTTATTTGTTTGGCTTTGGTGCTTGCAATCATAGTGGCACTGAAGATGTGATTTCATAAATGGAGGAAATGCATGAATTTAATTACCGATCCATGGATACCGGTCATTCGCCAAAACGGCCAATTCGACTGGATCGCGCCCTGGCAAATCGCCGAAACCGAAAACCCGGTGATCGAAATCAACGCACCGAGGCAGGATTTTCAAGGCGCGCTGTATCAGCTCTTGATCGGTCTGCTGCAAACCGGATTCGCGCCGGACGACGAGGAGCAATGGTTGGAATATTGGAAGGAAGCACCAACTCCCTCTGAGCTGCAAGCCCGTTTTGCCACGCTCTCGCCGGCATTCGATTTGTTCAGCGACGACGGTCCGGCGTTTTTGCAGGATTTGGACTTGCCGGACGGCGAAGCCAAGCCTATTGCAGCGCTATTGATCGAAGCGCCAGGCGGCAAAACGCTGAAAGACAATCTCGACCACTTCGTCAAACGAGGCTTGGCGAACCAGCTTTGCCCAAGTTGTGCGGCTACTGCTTTATTTACTCTGCAAACCAATGCACCATCTGGCGGGGTCGGGCATAGGGTCGGTTTGCGCGGCGGCGGGCCGTTGACGACCTTGGTGCTTCCCAAGGCCAGCCAAACCACGCTGTGGCAAAAGCTGTGGTTGAATGTGTTCAATCAGGAAGACCTGCAATCGGTGGATAAGCTGGAAAGCTCCGTTATGCCCTGGCTGGGCAAAACCCGTACTTCCGAAAAAGGCCAAATTACCACGCCGTCCGATGTTCATCCGCTGCACGCTTATTGGGGCATGCCGCGGCGGATTCGCTTGAGCGAGCCTTCTGAGTCCGGCTGTTGCGATTTGTGTGGAAGCCATGCCGAATCGCTGTTCCACGAATACCGCACCAAAAACTACGGCACCAATTACGATGGCGCTTGGCAACATCCTTTGACGCCTTACCGTCACGACCCGAAAAAGGTCAATCTGCCATTGTCTTTGAAAGGCCAGCAAGGCGGCCTGGGTTATCGGCATTGGTTGGGTTTGGCGTTACAGGACGACAGCAACGGCGATAAAGCCGCGAAAATTGTTCGGCATTACAATCAGGAACGTGGTCGCATGTTGGCCGACAAAGGCGGTGCGGCGCTGTGGTGCTTCGGTTACGACATGGACAACATGAAGGCGCGTTGCTGGTACGAAGCGCGGTTTCCGGTGTTTTACCTGTCGGCACAACAACAAACCGATTTGATCGCTTGGGCGGGCGAGTTGATCGACGCGGCACGGGAAACCGTGAAGATTTTGCGTAACGAGGTTAAAGCCGCCTGGTTTCGCCGCCCGGAAGACGCCAAGGGCGATATGAGCCAAATCGACGCACAATTTTGGCAAGCCAGCGAAGCCGAGTTTTTCCGGCTTTTGGACAGCTTGGCTACCGCACCGGGCGATGGCGGCATGGCGCCCGCCGAAATTTACGCCGACTGGTTGAAGGTGTTGATTGCCAAAATGCTTCAAGTTTTCGAAGTCGCAACCTTAACCGCCGTGCCGGAGGACCTAGATTTGAAACGCATCGTCAACGCCAAAAAGTCCATGTTGAGCCGTTTTCACGGCAACAAAACCATCAAACAATTGAAAACCCAGGCCAAAACGGAGGAGGTTGCCTAAATGAGCGAGAACTATTTTTTAATGCCGGAAGAGTTGAAGGCTTTGCTGGCTTGGCATCGCTGGTTGAACGGCGATGACGGTGATCGAGGCGGCAATCGAGGCGACCGCGCCCGTCTGCGCCGGGCCGAAATGCCGGAAGACATTCTACTGACCGACGCTTTTTTTCATTTTTTGAGGCAAATGCCGGACGGCTTTCCGCAAAAAGTTGCATCCGAGCAGCGCTTGCAGGTCGCGGCGACGATTGCCGGTTTGCTCGCGCACGTCGAAGCCAACGATGCCAGCGGCCGCTTTGCGACGCAACTGGGCGCAGCCAAAGACAAGGCGAAGCCACCGATGAGCGAATTGCGCTTTCAGCAATTGCAGAAAAGCCCGACCGTCGACGATTTCTACCGGCGCATGCTACGCGCGATTCGCTTGCTCGGCAAAACCGCCAATGTCGTATCGCTCACCAACGACGTCATTCATTGGCACAAGGAATTCAATCAACCGTTAGGCCGCCATCTCGATGTCAGCAAACGTCTTGCAGTGCGCTGGGCCACCGACTATTTCACAGCTTTACCTAAAAACTAACCTCAAGGAGAGATACATGAGCCGTTTCATTCAATTGCATTTGTTGACCGCTTACCCGCCCGCCAACCTGAATCGCGACGATCAAGGTAGCCCGAAGACCGCGAAGATGGGTGGCTACGACCGACTACGGGTGTCGTCGCAATGTCTGAAAAGAACCTGGCGCACATCGGACATGTTCCAAGCGGCGGTTGGCGGTCACTTGGGTACGCGCACCAAATTGCTCGGCCTGGATGTATACAACAAGTTGCTGGAAGGCGGCGTTAAAGAAAAAGACGCCAAGGAATGGACCAAGTCTATCGCCGGCATATACGGTGCGTTGAAAAAAGCCGATAAAAACGATCCTTTAGCCGAATTGGAAATCGAACAATTGGTGCATGTCAGCCCAACGGAACGAAAAGCATTGGAAGCATTGACCGTAAAACTGGTTGCCGAGCAGCGGCCACCGGAAAAGGACGAATTGAACTTGCTGCGCGCCAACGAACAGGCAGTGGATATAGCCTTGTTCGGCCGCATGCTTGCATCCAGCCCTGCGTTCAACATCGAAGCCGCTTGCCAAGTGGCGCATGCCATTAGCGTGCATCCGGTGGTAATCGAAGACGATTATTTCACCGCCGTCGACGATTTGAATAACGGCCAGGACGACATGGGCGCCGCCCACATCGGCGAAACCCGCTTCGCCGCCGGCTTGTTTTATGCCTATATCTGCATTAACCGCGAATTGCTGATCAAAAATTTGGGCGGTAACGTTGAGCTTGCCAATAAAGCGATACGCGCCTTGACCGAAGCCGCCGTCAAAGTGGCGCCGGAAGGCAAGCAAAACAGCTTTGCATCCAGGGCTTATGCTTCCTTCGTGTTGGCGGAAAAAGGCGACCAGCAGCCGCGTTCGTTGTCGGTAGCATACTTAAAACCCATTGGCCGCGAAACTGATGATTTTGCCGTTCAGGCGATCGCTGCATTGAAAGAGCAGAACAGCAGCTTCGACGAAGTTTATGGCGCTTGCGCGGACAGCCGTTACGAGCTGAATGCCTTGCCGTCACAACGCCAAGGCACACTAGTCGGGTTACTCGACTTCGTCGGCCAATAGGAGCCGGTCATGGACCTATTGTTATTCCGTTTATACGGGCCAATGGCGAGTTGGGGCGAAATCGCCGTCGGCGAAAGTCGGCATAGCGCCAATTACCCCAGCAAGTCGGCGATATTGGGTTTGGTCGGCGCAGCGTTGGGCATCGAACGTAGCGACGAAGCGCAACAAGCCGGATTGCAGCATGGTTATCAAGTGGCCGTCGAAGTCTTTAGCACCGGCCAATTGCTGCGCGATTACCATACCGCCCAAGTGCCGGACTCGGCCGGCAAATTCGTTTATCGCACCCGCCGCGACGAACTGGTGTTGGGTAAGGAACGCTTGGGCACGATATTGTCCAGCCGCGAATACCGTAGCGATGCCTTGGCCGTCGTCGCCTTGCGCGCCTTGCCGGAAGCGTCGTTCAGTCTGGCGCAAATCGAGGAAAAACTGCGCAAGCCGATATTCCATCTGTATATGGGGCGTAAATCCTGCCCGTTGGCGGCGCCGTTGAATCCGCAATTGCTGGCGGATCAGGTCGATATGTTGTCTGCCTTCAAAGCGTATTCACATAAACCATTATTGCCGCGTAAACAGATCGATGGCGAAGCGGGTCAGCCGGTTCAGCAAGACCGTTATTGGTTGAATACCGGTGGCGAGCGCCACTATTACTGGGAAGGCGAGCCACAAGACTTTGCCAAGGACATCGACTTACAACGCCGGCAAACCCGCGTTCGCCACGACCAACCCTTGTCGCGCAAACGCTGGCAGTTCGCGCCGCGCCAGGAACATTATTTTTATCAGGGAGGCGAGTGATGTATTTTTCCAGGGTCAGGATACGTCCGGATATTTATAAATCTTCGCAGTTGGCGAGGGTGTTGGAAGGCAACGTTTACGGTTGCCACCAATTGCTATGGGATTTGTTCCCCGAACAGGACAAACGAACTTTTCTTTACCGCGAAGAAATTGCTCGCGAGCAGATCGGTCCAGCGCCGAGGGTACGCGGCGAACCGGTGTATTACATCGTTTCGCAAGCCAAGCCCGTGGAAGCCGCAAGCTCATTGTTCAAAGTTGAGAGTAAGGAATATGCACCTCAATTGAGCCAAGGCCAATGCCTGCAATTCGATTGCCGGGCCAATCCCGTCGTCAGCCGGCTGGGTAAAAAGCATGATGTGGTGATGGACGCCCAATTTCAGTTTTTAACGTCGTTGGTCAAATCGCATGGATTGGAAAGTAGTTTGCCTGCCAAAACCGACAAAGGCGTTTACAAAAAACTGTTGCTGGACAAGGGCGGGGCTGCGTTGGAGGCGGAATTATGCGAATTATTGGCTGCGGATCGTTGCTACGCCGAGCGCTTGGGGCAAATTTCCGGTTTGGCCGACAAGCTGGAATGGGCAGTCAAAGCCCACGTCGATCAAGCATTGACCAATTGGATGAGCAAACAAGGCGAACGTTGTGGATTTGTTTTAGCGGCCGACAAAGACGGCTTAGCCAAGTTGCAAAACACTGCTTACGCCTGGCACGGCTTGCAGCAAAAAACCACCAAAAAAGGCGAAAAATCCGGCTTCAGCTCCGTCGATTTCACTGGCGAACTGCAAATTACCGATCCGGAAAAATTCCGCCAAACCCTCTTCACCGGCTTAGGTCGGGCCAAGGCGTTCGGTTGTGGGCTGTTGATGGTCAAGCGGTTGTGACACAGGCAATCGTATAACGGATGCTTGTTGAACCTTATTAATGTACATACAATAATTCATGCAAATAGTTTTTGATCTGCAAAAAGACCTGATTAATTGGGAAAAACATGGCGTCAGTTTGGCGTTAGCTAATCAGCTTGAATGGGATTGGTTGCTGATGATTGATGACCGGAAAGATTATGGTGAAACCAACGTGAGGTAAAACGTTATGCCGCCTATTTCAACTCCTAGTTTTCATATACCCAGCGATGAAGAAGATCGGGCCATCAATGCTGGCATCGCCGGCGATCCAGATACCTTTGAGGTCAGCGACGCTCAGTTTGCCCAAATGCGTCCGGTTAAATTAGGGCGGCCGTTTGCCGAGCAAACCAAGGAACGGATCACGATTCGCCTATCGCCGGAGGTGTTGGCGGCATTCCGCGCTACCGGTGCAGGATGGCAAACGCGGGTGGATGAAGCGCTGAAACAATGGTTAGCCGATCATTTGACTTGAATGAATCTCTGTCGATTTCACAGGCAAACTGCAAAATACTGGCCCAATTGCCGTCTTGCCCTGTCTCAAGACTTGGGACAATCTGATTCCGTTGGCGATGGATTTTTGGCAATCTATAGAATCTAACAGCACCTGTTAACAGGTGCTAAAATCAGGCCATTGTAATCAACCAGAGCAAATACCATGAATATTAAATTCTCCGAAGATGTCATTCCGCTCAGCGACTTAAAAGTTAACCCCGGCAAGGTCGTCAATCAGGTGAAAGAAACGCACCGGCCGGTGTTGTTAACCAGCCGGGGCAGGGGCGTGGCTGTGGTGCAGGATCTGGAGGACTACGAAAAAAATCAGGAAGAACGGGCTTTCATGAAAGCCGTCGCACAGGGTTTGATGGATGTCAAAAACGGTCGAGTCATGGATTTGGCGGATGTCAAAGCCAAGCTGGGTATCGGCTAAATGAAACTGCTGATTGCCGATTCGGCTTTCAACGACCTCGTGGACATTAAAACCTATTATTTGGAGCAAGGCGTCGGACACATCGGCGATAAGTTTGTCACCGAGATCATTTCCCATCTCGAAATCCTAACCGAGCATCCCGAGATTGGTCGGATAGTGCCTGAATTTTCCGAACCCCCTATTCGCGAGCTGATTCATCCGCCATTTCGTGTTGTTTATTGGTTGGACAATCAGATTATCCATGTCATCAGAGTCTGGCGTAGCGAGCGCTTGCTGCAACTGCCTGACTTAAACTAAAAATTGCTGCATGCTCCCACCCTTAAAACCCATCGCCATGAAAGAACGCGTTTCCCTGGTATTCATCGAAAAAGGCCAAATTGACGTCAAGGACGGCGCCTTTGTCGTCATCGACGAAACCGGCATCCGCACCCACATCCCGGTCGGCTCCATCGCCTGCATTATGCTGGAGCCGGGCACCCGCGTCTCGCATCATGCCGCCGCGCTGGCCGCCAGGGCAGGGACCTTGCTGGTCTGGGTCGGCGAAGCCGGCGTCAGGCTGTATGCTGCCGGCCAGCCGGGCGGCGCGCGCTCCGACCGCTTGCTGTATCAAGCCAAACTGGCGCTGGACGACGACGCCCGCTTGAAAGTCGTGCGCAAGATGTACGAAATCCGTTTCGGCGAAAAACCGCCCGAACGCCGCAGCGTCGAGCAACTGCGCGGCATCGAAGGCGCCAGAGTCAGGAAGCTGTACCAATTGCTGGCCAAACAGGCCGGCGTGGAATGGAAAGGCCGCAATTACGACCATTCCGAATGGGACAACAGCGACACTGCCAACCGCTGCCTCAGTTCCGCCACCGCCTGCCTGTACGGCATCTGCGAAGCGGCGGTACTGGCCGCCGGTTACGCGCCGGCCATCGGCTTTATTCATACCGGCAAGCCGCTGTCGTTTGTCTACGACATTGCCGACCTGTTCAAATTCGACGACATCGTCCCGCATGCCTTCAAAATCGCCGCCAAGAATTATCCCAACCCGGAACGCGAAGTCAGGCTGATGTGCCGCGACGTGTTCCGGCAAAGCAAAATTCTGCGCAAGATCATCCCCACCATCGAAGAAGTGCTGGCGGCCGGCGAGCTGGAAGTCCCCAAACCGGCGGAGGAAAACATCGCCCCGGCCATTCCCAATCCGGAGAGCATCGGCGATGTTGGTCATCGTAGTTGAAAACGTTCCGCCTCGGTTGCGCGGCCGTTTGGCGGTGTGGCTGATCGAAATTCGCGCCGGCGTTTATGTCGGCGACCTGTCGGCCAAGGTGCGCGAGATGATCTGGTCGCAAATCGAGGATGGCTTGGAAGACGGCAACGCGGTGATGGCCTGGTCCACCAATACCGAATCGGGTTTCGATTTTATGACGCTGGGTAAAAACCGTCGCCTGCCGGTAGAACTGGACGGCCTGAAATTGGTGTCGTTTTTTCCGATGGAAGACGATGAAAACCGGCAAACCCCGGTTTCGCCCCCACCTTCCGGGCGCGGGCAGCGGTGACGGCAAAAAACAGCGAAGCAATTTACAACCCCGCCGTTACCGATATGCACAAATCCAGCTGAAATCGTCTAGCCGGGCTTATGCCGTAGCGAGGGTATGTGTTTTTTCAGGCTTCCAAGCAGCAAACGACACCGGATAACGAAAACCGGGCTACGGTTTTCACACGCTTTTTAACAACTCGGAAAAGGCAAAAAATTCGGTAGAAATTTAGCCGGGTTATTTTTATATGCGTAACAATAAGTTACGATTAGTGCGTTCCCCGCACCCGCGGGGATGAACCGGATCTGCCACTGTTAACGGTGTACCGGTCAAAGCGTTCCCCGCACCCGCGGGGATGAACCGTTCTGGAATGTCAAATGGTCACTTCCTGGAACGCGTTCCCCGCACCCGCGGGGATGAACCGGTTGATGTTTGTCCTTCGTCTACTGTTCAAGGGCGTTCCCCGCACCCGCGGGGATGAACCGGATGCTATGGTTAATATGCTTGATCCCGCTGCGCGTTCCCCGCACCCGCGGGGATGAACCGCAAACCACCGCTTTTTTAAATCTTTGCCGTGAGCGTTCCCCGCACCCGCGGGGATGAACCGGAATCGCATTTGACGGCATGACCCAGCCCCAAGCGTTCCCCGCACCCGCGGGGATGAACCGGTATTTTTTTGCGGTCAGACCTGGACGCCTGAGCGTTCCCCGCACCCGCGGGGATGAACCGCTTCAACCGTTACGCGATGTGCTTGCCTGGGTGCGTTCCCCGCACCCGCGGGGATGAACCGCCGTCGATTTAATGAATCTTGTTGTAATGTCAGCGTTCCCCGCACCCGCGGGGATGAACCGCCTGTCGGCACTTCTTTGGCTATTACTGGTTCGCGTTCCCCGCACCCGCGGGGATGAACCGTGCCATTGGTCCCGGTAACAGTCGTTTTTACGGCGTTCCCCGCACCCGCGGGGATGAACCGTGTAAGAACAATTGCCTTTAACAACGGTATCAGCGTTCCCCGCACCCGCGGGGATGAACCGCCGGGTAGCGCCGGCTTTTCCAATAACTCCCTGCGTTCCCCGCACCCGCGGGGATGAACCGCATTGCTTTCAGCGCGCCAATATTGCGCAAAGGCGTTCCCCGCACCCGCGGGGATGAACCGCACGCCTTTTGCGATTGGGTGAATTTCACCTTGCGTTCCCCGCACCCGCGGGGATGAACCGGCAACTCAATGATTTTCCCAAAAGACGAAACCGCGTTCCCCGCACCCGCGGGGATGAACCGTCGGCGCCACAACCGGCGACGGAAATGCCGATGCGTTCCCCGCACCCGCGGGGATGAACCGTATGACCGCAGTCGCCATCACCTGGCCGGATGCGCGTTCCCCGCACCCGCGGGGATGAACCGCCTTCAAAAAGGGCTGAAATACGGCACACATTGCGTTCCCCGCACCCGCGGGGATGAACCGTTAACCGCTTTAGTGCCTGTATCCAATGAGATGCGTTCCCCGCACCCGCGGGGATGAACCGCCACAGACAGCTCGGGTACTGGCGCAAAAGACGCGTTCCCCGCACCCGCGGGGATGAACCGGAGGGATGTGTCTTGTTTGCAAAAAACGTGATGCGTTCCCCGCACCCGCGGGGATGAACCGACCGGACAAATACCCCGCCAGCTCAACCCCTTGCGTTCCCCGCACCCGCGGGGATGAACCGTTGGAGTCGTTCTTTTTCGGTGATGGTGGTCGGCGTTCCCCGCACCCGCGGGGATGAACCGCCCACGGCGCGCAATTGACCGAGCTGGATCTAGCGTTCCCCGCACCCGCGGGGATGAACCGCTAGTCGAGGCCGATGCGGTGACGATAGACGAGCGTTCCCCGCACCCGCGGGGATGAACCGAATGGGGCGTGGAGCCTGGCGATAGTAGCCGCGCGTTCCCCGCACCCGCGGGGATGAACCGGCTTGTAACAGCCGGGTTTTCTCCGGATCGCTGCGTTCCCCGCACCCGCGGGGATGAACCGTTGATGGTCTCGGGCTGGACGGTACGACAAACGCGTTCCCCGCACCCGCGGGGATGAACCGCCTTGAAACGACACGGCACCAATTTGGCCGGCGCGTTCCCCGCACCCGCGGGGATGAACCGGCACTGTCGGCCCGGTTTGGCGAGAATGTGCCGCGTTCCCCGCACCCGCGGGGATGAACCGTTCGATTTGGTGATTATCGATGAGGCGCATCAGCGTTCCCCGCACCCGCGGGGATGAACCGCAGGACATTACCGACGACGACAACCTGATCCTGCGTTCCCCGCACCCGCGGGGATGAACCGTATCGGCCAACGCATCCGGCATATCTTGCCAGCCGCGTTCCCCGCACCCGCGGGGATGAACCGCATGATGTAGGCGCGAATTTTCCAGAATAACGGCGTTCCCCGCACCCGCGGGGATGAACCGTAGTTAATAGCCCGCAGAACGCGTGACTTGCGGCGTTCCCCGCACCCGCGGGGATGAACCGTTCGACTACAATCCCAAGCTGCCGAACGTGCCGCGTTCCCCGCACCCGCGGGGATGAACCGCTCGATTGCTTTTTCCGGGCCGTGCAATTGAGGCGTTCCCCGCACCCGCGGGGATGAACCAGTTGCCGATAGACGCTTGGCGCTGCTGGCTTTGCGTTCCCCGCACCCGCGGGGATGAACCGACGTTGCTAATTCTGTTTCTTCCAGCTTTTGAGCGTTCCCCGCACCCGCGGGGATGAACCGAGCAAAAGCAAAACAACCTCCATCATTTCCAGGCGTTCCCCGCACCCGCGGGGATGAACCGGTATTGCAGCAGGTAACAGCAAATCCTCGCCTGCGTTCCCCGCACCCGCGGGGATGAACCGCATACCAACTTATGCTTACAGAGGGGCCGATAGCGTTCCCCGCACCCGCGGGGATGAACCGTCCTTTGCCTTTTCCGCATCGCTACGCGCAATGCGTTCCCCGCACCCGCGGGGATGAACCGCCTTATCCATCCGCGCTTCGATCAATACCCGGGCGTTCCCCGCACCCGCGGGGATGAACCGGCGGCGTCTATAACGTGGATACCGGTGAGCAGGCGTTCCCCGCACCCGCGGGGATGAACCGCTTGATGATCAATCGTTTCGTCCTGGTGATAGGCGTTCCCCGCACCCGCGGGGATGAACCGGGTTTGCATGGTGCGCGTTTAACCCGTGTCGAGCGTTCCCCGCACCCGCGGGGATGAACCGCTGGCATGAGTAGCGGTCAAGCAAATAATAACGCGTTCCCCGCACCCGCGGGGATGAACCGCCATCAACCGCTTCGAAAATCTGGTCGAACAGGCGTTCCCCGCACCCGCGGGGATGAACCGGAGCTAACGCTGGCGGCAATCGAGCGGATGGCGCGTTCCCCGCACCCGCGGGGGTGAACCGCGCCGGCACCATAGGCAGCGCCTGTGGCGATAGCGTTCCCCGCACCCGCGGGGATGAACCGATCGCATGGAAATTTACGCTAAAGGTGCCCAAGCGTTCCCCGCACCCGCGGGGATGAACCGTGCAGGCCGCAAAAATGGCAAGAACCCTGTTAGCGTTCCCCGCACCCGCGGGGATGAACCGATTTTGCCGCCGGCTAGTAGTGAGTGCGGTTTTGCGTTCCCCGCACCCGCGGGGATGAACCGTCCATTGGATTTGCCAGGATGGGCGAATGGGAGCGTTCCCCGCACCCGCGGGGATGAACCGCAAAGCCAATGAGCACCGAAATGGCCATTGGTGCGTTCCCCGCACCCGCGGGGATGAACCGGTAACCGCCGTTGTGCAGTCGCGGCGCATTGGGCGTTCCCCGCACCCGCGGGGATGAACCGTATGTCAAATTTGCTGGAAAAAATGCGCGCTGGCGTTCCCCGCACCCGCGGGGATGAACCGGCTTGGTCCGCGCTATCGACGCGGAAACCGCCGCGTTCCCCGCACCCGCGGGGATGAACCGGTCCATACCGGCTTGAATGTATGCAGGTCGCCGCGTTCCCCGCACCCGCGGGGATGAACCGGCGATGGCCTTGTATGCCTTTTTGAAGTCGAAGCGTTCCCCGCACCCGCGGGGATGAACCGAGAAAATCCAGACCGTAAAGCGCAAAGCTGTAGCGTTCCCCGCACCCGCGGGGATGAACCGCTGGCGGCTATGGCTGGATAGGTTGGCGATGAGCGTTCCCCGCACCCGCGGGGATGAACCCTAGGGAAGAAGCGATGGAAGAGGCCGCAAGGCGCGTTCCCCGCACCCGCGGGGATGAACCGCCGTCTTATCTCCTTGGTTACCCCGTATTGATCATCGGCGCTAAAGGCTGGGTTTAAGCAAATCGCCGTTGTCCGTGAATGTCGAAGAAACAGAGGTATTAAACCGGCTTAAAGCACTTCGCTCATCCGCTGTACACCTGCGGCAATTTGATCCGGGGTGAATGCGGAAAAGCCCAAAATCAAGCCGTCGGGCGGTTTGCGTTCGATGCCGTAAAACGATAGCGGCCGGGCTTCGATACCGCTTTGTTTTAGCCGTTCGCTCACTGCGACGTCGTCGAAACCGGCAGGCAGGTACGCGCAGGCATCCAGTCCGGTGGAAATCGGGCAAACGTCGAGCAGGCCGTTAAGCCGGTTTTTACAGGCATCTGTAAACGCTTCGGCGCGTTCCTGGTAGATCAGCTTCATCCGCCGCAAATGCCGGGCGTAGTGGCCTTCGGCAATAAATTCGGAGAGCACGATTTGCGCTTCCAGGCCGACATGGCGGCAGGTCAGACCCATCGCCGATACAAACGGCGTTTGCAGCCATTGCGGTACCACGGCATAGGCCAAGCGGATGCTCGGAAACAGCAGTTTGCTGAACGTGCCCATATAGATCACCCGGTCGCTGGCATCCAGGCTTTTGATCGGCGCCATAGGCGTCCCGGCGAAACGGAATTCGCCGTCGTAATCGTCTTCGAGGATGGTCGCTTGCCGGCGTTCGGCCCATTCCAGCAGTGCGATGCGGCGTTCCAGGCTCAGTGCCGGGCCGATGGGCGATTGGTGGGCGGAGGTCACATAGGCCAGTTTGGCATGCGCCGCGCTTTGTAGTGCGGCGTCGATATTCATGCCGTTTTCATCGACGGGAACGGCAACGACTTGCGCGCCCACCGCGGCAAATACGGTTTTTGCGCCGGGATAGCCGGGGTCTTCCATCCAAACCGCGTCGCCCGGATCGAGCAGCAAGCGCGAACACAGATCCAGAGCCTGTTGGGCACTGTTGGCGATGATTACTTGTTCCGGCGAGCAGCTAATTCGCTGCGAATAACGCAGATGTTCCGCTATCGAAACGCGCAACGGACGATAACCGGCCGGATCCGCATAGCCCATTTTGCGCGGACGTAGCGCGTTTGCCCGCTTGGTGGCAATCCGGTTCCAGATTTTCAACGGAAAGTGTTGGAAATCCGGTTGATTGGGTTTGAACGGCACCGGAGCCGGTTCCGCAGCGCCGAAAAAAAACGGGCTGTCCGCCAGCACTTGACCCAGCCGGGATAGCCGCCCCGTTACCGGGACGCCGGCGCGATTATGGGGTGCCGGGGCGTTAGCCAGCCTGTCCGGCAGTTTGGCCGAGACGAAGGTGCCTCTGCCGGTATGGGAAATAATATAGCCTTCCGCCAACAATTGTTCGTAGCCCAAAACCACCATGCCGCGGGAGACGCCGTAGAGTTTGGCGAAATCGCGGGTGGTGGGCAGTCTGATGCCGGGTTTTAATCGGCCGCTTAAAATCGCCGAACGTATTTCGCTGTAAACCCAGTCTTTGATCGAGCATTGCGCCGGTTTCTCCGCAATGGCAAGTTCGAAGTGTTCCGCTTGTCTCATGGTTTGTGTCCGGTAAATTGGTTCATCTATTTTTTCACTTATTGGTATTTTCGTTAAACCATTTTCTTGGCGAGAATACTCCCGACTTAATCAAACCGCCGACAAAGGAGCGCGAAATGAGCAAACGATTCAACTATCAAACCACCGGCTACAAAGCGATGTACGGCTTGCACCAGTATGTTCAGGGTTGCGGGCTGGACCACGGCCTGCTGGAATTGCTGCGGCTGCGCATTTCGCAAATCAACGGCTGCGCTTATTGCATCAATATGCACGTGCCTTTGGCGCAGCAGAACGGCATTTCCGATCTGAAGATTCATCTGGTGGCCGCGTGGAAAGAGGCGAATGTGTTCAGCGAACGGGAGCTCGCCGCGTTGGCTTGGGCGGAAGCGGTCACTACCTTGAAAGATGCCGAAGTTTCGGAAGCCGTTTATCGCCAGGCTCAGGCCCAATTCAGCGAGCACGAATTATCCGACTTGACACTCGCGGTAGCCGAAATTAACGCCTGGAACCGGTTAATGGTGGCGTCGAGAACGCCGCCCGAATTTAAGTAAGGGACCGGCGTTTAGCGATGCAAACTTTAACCGAGATTGTTGGAGCCGACGACATTCGTGCGGCTTTTCCGGTGATGAGCGCGCTCAGGCCGCATCTGGCCGATGCGGGCGCGTTTGTCCTGCAAGTACAGCGGCAATTCCAAGCCGGCTATCGTCTTGCGGGATGCCGGCAGGATAGGCAATGGCTGGGTCTGATCGGGTTTCGGCTGAGCGAAAATCTGTTGTACGGCAGGTTTTTGTATGTGGACGACTTGGTCGCCGCCGAGCATTGCCGGAACAGCGGCATCGGCAAACGCTTGATCGGCTACGCCAGGCAACAGGCCAGGACGGCGGGCTGCGCGAATCTGGTGCTCGACACCGGTCTGTATATGCCGTATGCGCAGCGGTTTTATTATCGGCAAGGGTTATTGGCCAAAGGCATGCACTTTGTCGAAAATCTCAATGGAGAATCCCATGCTTAGGGTGTTAGTCGTAACCGGCGGTCCGCATGCGCGATCCAGTGCCGGCTGGCCGGCGGTCGAATTTTTGTTGGCGCAAATTCGCGGCTTTCGGCCGGATGTCGAAGTTGTACAACGCGCGTTGTCCGCGCCGGATATTGTGCTGCCGCCGGCCGCATACGCCGACGCCGTGGTGGCCCGCGCGGCCGCTGGCGACCCGGCTTTTGCCTTATCCGAAACCTTAATCGGCGAGCTGGAGACTTGCGACCTGTTGGTCGTTGCCACGCCGATGCACAACTTTACCGTTCCCGCGGCACTCAAAGCCTGGATCGACTACGTATTGCGTATCGGCAGAACCTTCGATGCCACGCCGACGGGAAAAGTAGGCAGGCTAAAAGACCGTCCGACTTTTGTGCTGGTGACGTCCGGCGGTTTTCATCAGGGCGAGCGCGCCAATCAGCTGGATTTTCTCAGTGGCTATTTGAGTTATACATTGCGGACGGTTGGCATCGACTCGGTGAATTTCGTTTACCTAGAGGGTATGGCTTACGGTCAGGAAGCTGTTGCTTTGGCGATTGCCGAAGGCATCGAGTGTATACGGTCTCTAATGGCGGCGGTATTGACGTCGCGATAGGCAATCGGTTTTGAGCTGAGGATTCGGCTGGTCAAGTAGCGAAAAGAAGCCATAATTACGCTAAAACACGGCGTGGTATCTGAAATGGGTTAACCTTACGCCGTACCGGTTTAAACCGGCTTATCGCCGGCCGA
>CAZGUM010000019.1:20308-32548 GCA_964529085.1 uncultured Methylomonas sp.
CTGAAATGGGTTAACCTTACGCCGTACCGGTTTAAACCGGCTTATCGCCGGCCGAGAGCGGCTCATTTTTTCTACAGCTAACACCATATGACGCAATGCCATTCGCCATTCTTAACGATCTAAAATCCAAACCGGGTTTTTCAAGCGAATTTCTCATGTCGATTTGACTGGCCGCTATGTTCGGTTTTTGGTCAGACTTTCAGAATTGTTCCCGTGTTAACGCTGTCGGGCCGGTTTATGGCGGTAGCAAACGGCGTACGCTTTTTTTCGTGGGCAACCCGATAGATCGACTAGCGGCTTTGAATCAAGACGATGACTAATATCGGCCTTATAGCATCGATAACGTTGAATGTTATTTTAGTGGCTTACATTGTATTCGGTGCCAAGAGAAAGCGGCGCCGGGAGCAAAGCCGAAAACAGCCCGCCGTGAAGACGGCTTCAAACGTAAGAACGATCTCGTGCCCTTCGTGCGGGCAACACATTAAATTTACCCTGCCCATCGATAGCAATAAAGCGCGATGCAGAAGGTGCAACGCACAGTTCAGATTGGATGTCGACGATCACCGCAACGTTTATATAACCGAAATAAAATTACCCGAGGAGGATCAAAGTATTAAATCCTTGGAGGATTGCTACCTGATTCTTGGTGTGAAAGAGGGGACCATCCCCATGGATATCAAAGCGGCCTACAAAAAGAAAATTTCCGAATATCATCCGGATAAAGTCGGAATCTTGGGTATAAAAATCAAGCAAATTGCCGAAGATGAAACCAGACAAATTAACGCTGCCTACGCCATGCTTCAAGAGAATGGATTGGTATGATATCGAGTATCGGAACGAGATGACGCAGATGAAGCCGGGTGCCGAAGGCATAAGCGGGTGCTTGATTTTTGCCGATTTCCCTCGGCTGGGGCTTGATAAAATCTTTCGGCAAAAATAGTGACTCTCCGGTTTCTGCTCAGAATGTCCTTAAAGATCACGCCTGAAAATTCCAAATAGACAGCATTTCCCAGCGCTACGCTATCGCCGGCGAGAGCTGGCCGCTAAATAAAAACCAATCAATCCTTACCGTTCGCTTGCTTGCAAAGCCTAGCCATGAAACGATTGCGCCGAAAGTTAGATAATCGCAGCCTATCTTTACCTGTATCACGCCCATCCATGAATACACGATCCACGTCAATCATATCTGCCGATAGTTCAGTCCCAATCATCAGCGTGCGCGGCGTTAATAAAACCTATGCTGGCGGTTTCCGAGCGCTGAAAAACATCGACCTGGACATTCGGCGCGGAGAGATATTCGCCTTGCTGGGACCGAATGGTGCTGGTAAGACCACTCTGATCAGCATTATCTGCGGCATTGTTAAAGCCAGTGCCGGCAGCATCGTCGCCGACGGTTACGACATCGCGCGGGATTACCGTGCGGCGCGTGCCAGCATCGGTTTGGTGCCGCAGGAACTGCATACCGACGCCTTCGAATCGGTGTGGGCCACGATCACCTTCAGTCGAGGCTTATTCGGCAAAGCGCCTAACCCGGCTTACCTGGAAAAAGTACTGCGCGATTTGTCTCTTTGGGACAAGCGCGGCGAAAAAATCATGGCATTGTCCGGCGGTATGAAACGCCGGGTGTTGATTGCCAAGGCGTTATCGCATGAGCCGACGATATTGTTCCTGGACGAGCCGAGCGCCGGCGTGGATGTGGAGTTGCGTCATGACATGTGGCGGATGGTCCGCGAATTGCGGGAGCAGGGCACCACCATCATTTTGACCACGCATTACATCGAGGAAGCCGAAGACATGGCCGACCGCATTGGCGTCATCAACAAAGGCGAGTTGATCGTGGTCGAAGATAAAGAGGTATTGATGCGCAAGCTTGGCAAGAAACAACTCACACTGACGCTACGCCAACCAATGACCGCTATTCCGCTTGGGCTAAACGCTTGGTCCTTAGCGCTTGCCGACAACGGGCAGGCACTGATATACAGCTTTGATACCCAAAAAGACGAAACCGGTATTGCCGAACTGTTGCGCGCGCTAGGCGAGCACGGCATCGAGTATAAAGATTTGCGCTCCAGCGAAAGCTCATTGGAAGATATTTTTGTCAGCCTGGTACATCGGCCTAGGGAGGTACAGGCATGAACTTTTATGGCATTCGCGCGATTTATCATTTTGAAATGGCGCGCACCTTCCGCACTTTAGCGGAAAGCGTCGCCGCCCCGGTATTGACCACCTCGTTGTATTTCATCGTCTTTGGCAAAGCCATTGGTTCGCGGATGGGGGATATAGACAGCATCGGTTACGGCGCCTTCATCATTCCTGGCTTAGTCATGCTGAGCCTGCTGAACGAGAGCATCTCCAACGCCTCGTTCGGCATCTACATGCCGAAGTGGGCCGGCACGATTTACGAACTGCTATCGGCCCCCGTGTCCTGGATTGAAGTGTTGATCGGTTACGTGGGGGCGGCGGCGACTAAATCGGTGATGCTGGGGTTGCTGATTTTGGCTACCGCCCGGTTTTTCGTGCCCTATGAGATCGCACATCCGCTGTGGATGATAGGCTTTTTGCTGCTGACGGCCGTGACCTTCAGTTTGTTCGGTTTCATTATCGGCTTGTGGGCCGATAGTTTTCAGAAATTACAGGTCATACCGATGTTGATCGTAACCCCGCTCACCTTCCTGGGCGGCGCGTTTTATTCGATTAATATGCTGCCGCCCTTGTGGCAGAAGATCAGCTTGTTTAATCCGGTGGTGTATCTGATCAGCGGTTTTCGCTGGAGTTTTTACGGTGTGGCCGATGTGGACGTTGCCTTGAGTATCGGTATGACCGGCGGCTTCCTCATCGCCTGTCTGACGTTTGTCTGGTGGGTGTTTAAGTCGGGGTACAAAATTCGGAATTGAAAAGAACAATACCCGCTTATCTGTGGACAAGCGTGTGGCACCAAGCCGTAACTGCTTGGTGCGTGAGTAGGCTTGTTAAATTCACTCAAGATTGGTCAAAGCCGACCCAAGCTTGCACCAGGGCTCCCGGACAGAAAGCTGGTGTTTTAAAACCATGGAGCTGAGTTAGTCCCTTAGTCTGGACTTAGCGATACTCAGCGTTAAGGCTGCCGGGGTTCACCTTGATCACCCCGACTTTGGATTGAGTTGCTGAACCTTGACGCGTCAAAACTCGACCTTTACCGAGCCCATTACGAATCGCGGCTGGCCGAACGTTGCGAACATCCCGCTAGGTGCGTCCAGGCCTCCGCCAGTGAAGTAATATTTGTTCAGTAGATTGTTGATGTTCAGTTGTGTGGTGACTTTGGATTTGCCGACTTTCATGCTGTAAGACGCCAGCAAATCGACAGTCGCGAATCCGGGTATCCTGAACATCGGTGAGGTGCAGCAAGCCAGTTGCCCGTCTTGCAGATTGACCCCGCCGCCGAACTTCAATCCCTTGAGTGCATCTTGTTGAAACTCATAAGTGCTAAACAGACTGGCGGTATGCCGCGGCACGCCCCAGTAACGGCTTCCGACGGGGTACAGGCCTAAATAACTTTCATTGTCTTGATTGGTTTTGGTAACCCGAATGTCTGTATTGGCGTAGGTAGCGATCACGTTCCAACCCGGTAGGATCTCGCCTTGAATATCCAATTCCGGCCCGCGGCTGCGGATAGCGCCTACGGCTAAAGAGCAACGTATGCCGCCGCAGAGATGCGTGATATCGGGGTCGGTGGAGGCGACATTGGTTTTGGTTAAATCGTAATAGGCCAATGTTGCCCGTAGCCGACCGTCCCAGAACTCGGTCTTGATGCCGCCTTCATATTGTTCGGCGCTGGTTGGCGCTATCGAGCCGCTGTTCGGCCAAGTTTTACCGGCATTGGCGCCAAAACTTTCCGCATAATTGGCATATAGGCTCAACCAGTTTTGCGCTTGCCAGAGGATGCCGACGCGAGGCGTTACCGCGTCTTGAGTGGTCGGGTTTTGTTGAGTGATGGTTCCCGCGGCGTCTTGGGCAAATGAGGTTTGATGAATATATTGGTAGCGAATGCCGCCCATGACATGGAAATTAAACGGCAATTTGATCTGGTCTTGAATATACAGACCGTATTGGTCCGCTTGGCGATTGCCCTTGAAATAGCTGGCGGAGTCCAATACCGGCGGATTGTTGCCGGGATGAACCGGGTTATAGAGATCTATCGAAGATAGGCTGGAAAAACCGCTGAAGTTGGTCCAGGCGCTGTCATTAGCGTAGCTGCCGTCGGTTTCAATGTGAAAGTAATCGCCGCCGATCAGTAAAGTATGGGCTAGTCCGGCGGTATCGAAGTGTCCGGTTAAATCCAGATTGGTAGAGTAAGTGTTGTTGCTGGTCTTTTGATTGAAGTAATTGATGCGATATACCGTATCCGGGCTGCCGAAATGAAATACCGGATACGAGCTGGATGGAATATCGCTATCCGCCAAGTTTGCCGCTGTCCGATGCTTGATCGACCAGTTATCGTTAAATTGGTGCGACCAGTTCAAGCCAACAAAAATCGTATCCTGAACGCCGGGCGAATATTCGCCGTAATTTCTGCTCCTGGGCATGTTCATCAACTGGCCCTGTATGGTAGGCACGAAACCGACATCGGCGCCAAACTTCTTATGTTGATATTCCAGCTCCAGCGTGGCTTGAGTTTTGGGACTGATATTCCATTTCAAGGTGGGAGCCAGAAACAAGTCGTCATTGAAAACAAAATCGCGGAACGAACCACTGTTTTCATAGGAGAAGTTTGTCCGATACAACAATGTGTCGTCTTGGGTCAGCGGGCCGGTAGCATCGATAGTGGTTCTGTAGAGATCGTAGGAACCAAATTGCTGGCTTAAAGAGTAATACGGTGTCGCCAGCGGCTGCTTGGTAACGACGTTGACCATACCGCCCGGCTCGACCAGACCGTATAAAATTGCGGCCGGGCCTTTCAGCACCTCAATACTTTCCACGTTCGCCATCTCTCTGCTGAACGAGCCGGAGCCGCCGTTGCCTACGGCAGATACCCCTTGCAGGCGAAAACCGTTACGAAAGATGGTTTCCGAGGCAAAGCCACGCAAACTGATTTGTTGGCTAGGAGTGCCAGGGTTACCCACACCGGAGGCAAAACTACCTAAAGTCACGCCACTGACATTTTTTAACGCTTGGCCAAGATTGATCACCTGTTGATCCTTTAGCACCTGCTTGGAAATCACCTGCACGTTCAATGGCGTTTCCATGATCGGTGTATCGGTTTTGGTGCCGGCACTGGCGTTGGGCAGCACGTAATCTTCGTTATAAGGATCGGTGATATTGTTAACCGACTGCCCGATAACGCTGACCGGCGGCAGGGTATTCGGCGCTTTGTCCGGCTGCTCGGCGGCAGGTTTCACCGCTACGCTGTTCTCGGCGGTATATTCGAAGTTCAAGCCGGTTCCGGCCAGTAATTTTTGTACGGCTTGTGGTGTGGTATATCGACCCTGGATCGCAGTACTGCGTTTGTTTTGCACTGCCGGTCCGTCGTAAAGCATTTGCAAATGGCCCTGGTTGGCCAGTTGTTTTAATGCCGAGGCTAGATTTTGTGCGGGAATATCAAAATCCACAGCCGCTTCGCCGGCTTGCAGATTGGTGCTGCTGACCGCTAGCAACAGATGAAATGCGTTTCGATAATCTTTACAAAAAGGGGGCATCGCTTAATCTCCATGATCCGGGTGAGGTTGCGCTAAGAATTCGCAGCACCCTGTATGACGGAGAAGCGGGCGTTAACAGGTCAAATTTTTTGGTTTGCGAAACGCCCTGGATTTAAGGCCGGCCCTTAGCCGTTAAATGAACTGTGTGATCGTTGCCTTGGACGGCTTTGATAGGATAGATGCTTTCCAGCGTGGTCAGAAACAATTTCAAATCGCCGGTGTTAAAAGTACCGCTTATTTTCAGTTGTTTCAGTTTGGGGTCGTCGATGACGAATATTGCCGCATGGTAGCGGCCCAGTTGTTCGACGGCCTGATCCAGCGGCGTCATGTCGAAGACCATCTGCCCCTGTTCCCAGGCGGTTATCGCGCTCAAATCGGGGCGTTCGATTTTGGACAAAAGACCGTCCGCACCGTAGCTCAACTTTTGTCCGGCGCTCAGAACCGGTGAGCTTTGCCGGGCGGTTTCCACTTTGACCGCGCCGGCGAGCACCGTGATCTCGACTTGATTGGCTTGCTGATAAATGTTGAAGCGGGTGCCGATGTCGATAATCTTGCCGCTACCGGCCTGGACGGTAAAACCGCGCCAGATCCCGTGTGCGATATTAAACGAGGCTTCGCCGCGCACGATGGTCACGCTGCGTTGTAATGGACCAAGCTGAACCGTCAGCTCGGTATCGGTATTCAGAGAAATTTGCGAACCGTCGCTTAAGTTGAAACTGGCGTGTTGGCCTTTCGTGGTGGCGTAGCGGGTTAGGCTGGGTACGATGTAACTGGTATCCAGCAAGATGAAAAAGCATAAGCTAGCAACGGTGGTCAATGCCGCAATGGCCGGCCAGCGTCTACCGCGAGGAGCCGGCGTTTGCGGTTTTACTTGATGCGGCTGTAGTTCCGCGCCGGCTTGGTATCGATCCAAGCCTTGCCAGAGGGCTTGAACTTGTTCGAAAGCCTGTCGATGTTCGACGCTTTCGTCCAGCCATTTTTCGAACGCCAGAGAATCCCGCCGGGACCAATCGCCGGAATGTTGCCTGACGATCCAGAAGCCGGCTTGTTCCTGCGGGGTATCGTCGGGCGAGGGTTGTTCATCGCTCATGGCGGTGTCCAGGTGGAAACAGGCGACCGACGGCTAAGAGGATGGTTGGCATGTGAGCGGTTTTAACGAATACAGGGTTCAGCGAGCGAGTCGCTTGATGCAATGGTTGAAGGCTTTCATGATAATACGTTGCGCGCTTTTTTGGGAGACGCCGAGTCGTTCGGCAATTTCGGCGTGGGTCAGGCCTTCCATTTTGTTCATGATGAATGCTTGTCTGCTGATCTCCGGCAATTCCTGCAAGGCATCGGCAAAACGATCGAATTGCCAATGGCCGTCGGCGATGCGCTCCTGCGACGGCTGCGGCGAAAATAAGGTGTCGTCGCTGACTTCTTCTTCGGTGAAGGTGCTGATTCGACCGGACTTTCGGCCAAAGTCGATGGCGATATTGGCCGCGGTTTTGTAAAGAAACGCGCGAGGCGCGCGAACGGCGTCGATGTCCGCCAGTTGTAGGAAATGTAGCCAGGTTTCTTGTAACAAGTCGGTAGCATCCTGTTCGCCGACCCGGCGAATCAGAAATTGCCGCAGTTCCGCGCAGTGCTGTTGGTAAAGTTGTTGTAAGGAGTGCTTATTGCGAAAAGGCATGGGGCTGAATGGAGGTCTGTCCGGCGTGGGTGTGATGATGGCTGTTTTTATTCAGCAATTTTCAAGCCGGTAACTCAGGGCGTTGTCTTCGATTAGCCTAGGCGTCGCGATTTTATTGGCAATTAGGTCATTGCCGTCGGCAACTGAGTGTGTAGTCAAGCTATGGCATCAATCCGAACTGTGTTATTTAGCTTAGCCGCCTTACTGAAATGCCTTATTAAATGCTTGAAATTAGGCGGGCGCCTGCGAGCGTCGATTTTATTTTCGTAAATTTTTTTGAAATTTACTCGTTAAAATATCCAAGCCATCGTTAATGGTAAGTCGGCATAAGACTTGTTGCCGGCAAAAAACAATTTAACCGGCATAAATTTAAGATCGAAATCGGGTTCATAACAGGAAAATGAAAAAAATACTCAATCAAAGCTTTTTAACCAACTTCATCTCGTTGCTGATTATCGCCGTCGGCTATGTCAGTCCGTTCTATCCGGAAACCTTGAGAGCCATCGGTTTTTTCGCGTTTTCCGGGGCGATTACCAATTGGTTGGCAATCCATATGCTGTTCGAGAAAGTACCGTTTTTATATGGCTCAGGCATTATCCCGGCTCGTTTTGAAGAATTTAAAGCATCGATCAAGGCTTTGATGATGCAGCAATTTTTCACGGTGGAAAATATCGAACAATTTATCGAAAGAGAAGAGCAGCAAGGGGGACGGGTGCTGAACCTGCAGCCTTTGTTAAACGCGGTCGATTACGACAAGGTCTATGAGGGCTTGGTATCGTCTATTATGGCCTCGTCTTTCGGCGGTATGTTGTTAATGATGGGCGGCGAAGAAGCGCTATTGCCTCTAAAACAACCCTTCACCGAGAAAATGCAGCACACCCTATCGGAAATGGTGGAGTCCGAGAAGTTTAAACAGGCTTTGCAGCACGGTTTGAATGCACACAAGATCGGCGAGGACTTGACCGGCAAAATTGAGATGGTAATCGATAGGCGTTTAGGCGAGCTGACGCCGCAATTGGTTAAGGAAATGGTGCAGTCCATTATCAAACAGCATTTGGGCTGGTTGGTGGTCTGGGGCGGCGTATTCGGCGGGTTGCTTGGCGCCGTGTTCGGTTTTGCTTGAGCGAGTTGCCGATGACGAGTATAGCGCTGGCTTACGATAGCTTCGGCGAGCCGGGAGACATCCCGTTGCTTATTGTGCATGGTTTTTTGGCGGCCTCGCGTAACTGGCGCGCGGTGGCCAAGCGTCTGGCCGATCGGCATCACGTCTACGTACTGGATATGCGCAATCACGGTAGTTCGCCGCATGCCGAGGTGTTGGATTATCCCAGCATGGCTGCGGATTTGTTGGCTTTTATGGATAGCCATGGCATCAGCCGCGCACATTTGCTTGGCCATAGCATGGGCGGTAAGGCGGTGATGTGGTTTGCCTTGCATTACCCGGAGCGGGTTGCCGGTTTGATTGTTGCAGACATCGCGCCGGTCAGTTATCAGCATAGCTTCGACGATCTGGTCGATGCGCTCAGCCGTTTGCCGGTCCATAGCATTGGTAATCGCAAGGAAGCCGAAGAAGCCCTGGCCGAGACGATCCCTGATCTGGCCTATCGGCAATTTCTACTGCAAAACCTGCTGTTGAAAGACGGCACTTATTATTGGCGTATCAACCTGGATATTATTCAGAAAAACGCGCACCACATCGTCGGTTTTCCCGATGTCGGCGAAAGCCGTTTTGTCCACCCTGCTTTGTTTATCGGCGGCGGAAACTCCAAATATCTGGATGAAGATGCGATCTATGCGGTGTTTCCGCAAGCCCGGATCGTGAAAATTCCGGATACCGGCCATTGGCTATATGTGGAGGAGCCGGCAGTGTTTTGCAGTTTGGTGGAGGATTGGCTGCTTGCGGCTTAGTGCTTAAGTCTTTGATCTAGGTCGGTTTAGAACCTTGGTACACTGGTTAAAAATCGCCGCGAAGATAAGCTAGGCGCCGTAATTCAGCTAGATCGGTACGGAGCGTGGCATCATGACAGATTATTCAACCCAACAAATCCAAGGCGTCAGACGGGGCAAGCTCGCGTTGTTGCTTGAGGATTTGTTGCTTGCTCAGACCGATCATGGGCTCAGCGATTATTTAACGTTATCGCTGAGAGAGTGCGGCGAGCATACCAAAATCAGCATAACTACTACAGACACTGAATCGGTCACTTACTCGGCGTTTATCCATTACTCCGCTCCGGTCGATTTGCAGTCTATGGTTTTTGTGGCGCAGCCAATCAAGTTGGGCGAATTGAGCGATCATCGAACAGTGCCTGAGAAAAGAAAAGCTTGTGTTAGAATCGCGCGGCTTGCACCGTTTTGGCGAGTGTTGCGGCAAAAGGGATCGCAACGCCGGCGCTGAAATGCTGCGATAGCTGATGGTTGGTACGCCGAGCCATCACTTTTTTCTTAACTTTATATGCGAAACGCTCATGAACAAACCCAAAAAAGTCGCAATCCTCACGGCCGGCGGTTTGGCGCCTTGCCTGAACTCCGCTATCGGCAGCCTGATTGAACGCTACACAGAAATTGATCCCAGTATCGAAATTATTTGCTATCGCGGCGGCTACAAAGGTCTGCTGCTTGGCGACTCGTATCCCGTAACCGCCGAAGTGCGCGCCAAAGCCGGCTTGCTGCAACGTTTCGGCGGTTCAATTATCGGCAACAGCCGCGTCAAATTAACCAATGTTAAAGACTGCGTGAAACGCGGTTTGGTGAAAGAAGGCGAAGATCCGCAAAAGGTCGCAGCCGATCAATTGATCAAAGACGGCGTCGATATTCTGCATACTATCGGTGGCGACGACACCAATACAGCGGCAGCCGATCTCGCGGCTTTTCTGGCGAAAAATAACTACGGTTTGACCGTCATCGGTTTGCCGAAAACCGTCGATAACGATGTTTTCCCGATTAAGCAATCCTTGGGTGCCTGGACTGCCGCAGAGCAGGGGGCGCGTTATTTCTGGAATGTAGTCGCCGAGAACAATTCCAATCCGCGCATGTTGATTGTTCACGAAGTCATGGGCCGTAACTGCGGCTGGCTGACTGCCGCCACCGCCCAGGAATACCGTAAATTATTGGACCGCGCCGAGTGGCTGCCTGAATTGGGCTTGTCGCGCGAGTCATACGAAGTGCATGCGGTTTTCGTTCCGGAAATGGCCGTCGATCTGGAAGCCGAAGCGGCTCGGTTGCGCGCTGTGATGGATAAAGTCGATTGTGTCAATATCTTTGTTTCCGAGGGCGCCGGCGTAGAAGCCATCGTTGCCGAATTGCAAGCCAAAGGCCAAGAAGTGCCGCGCGACGCGTTCGGCCACATCAAGCTTGATGCGGTTAATCCGGGCAAATGGTTCGGCGAGCAATTCGCGCAAATGATAGGTGCGGAAAAAACCCTGGTGCAAAAATCAGGCTACTTTGCCCGCGCTGCGGCGGCCAACGTCGACGATATGCGTCTGATCAAATCTTGTGCCGACTTGGCTGTGGAATGCGCGTTCCGCCGCGAATCCGGTGTCATGGGCCACGACGAAGACAACGGCAACGTGTTGCGTGCGATCGAATTTCCGCGTATCAAAGGCGGTAAACCGTTTAATATCGATACCGATTGGTTTACAAAAACTTTGGCCGAAATCGGTCAGAAAAAGGGCGGCAAAGTTGACGTAAGCCACTAACGCATCATCAGCTAAGTTCTGAATGACTGGGGCGGATTTATCCGCCCCTTTTTGTTTAAAGACGCAATATTTTGCGTAATTAAAGCCCTAACTCGCTCAAATCCGGATGTTCGTCCGGCCGGCGTCCCAAAGGCCAGTGGAATAAGCGATCTTCAGGCTTAATCTGCAAGTCGTTGATGCTGGCGAAGCGGCGTTGCATAAAGCCGGCCTCGTTAAACTCCCAATTCTCGTTGCCGTAGCTGCGAAACCAATTGCCGGCTTCGTCGTGCCACTCATAGGCAAAGCGCACCGCGATGCGGTTATCGGTATAAGCCCATATCTCCTTGATTAGCCGGTAATCTAATTCTTTAGCCCATTTGCGCTGCAAAAATTCGCGGATTTCTGTACGGCCGACCGGAAACTGGGCTCGGTTGCGCCAGCGGCTGTTTTCCGTATACACCTGTGCCACCCGATCCGGATCGCGGCTATTCCAGGCATCTTCAGCCATGCGCACTTTTTGCGCGGCGGTTTCGGCGGTGAACGGCGGTAGTGGCGGTTTAGTTTCCATTATTGTTCTCCTAAATAGATGTTTAAAGGTGTAGACAGATCTGTCTATGGTGATATTAGCAGAGGTAGACAGGTGGGTCCACTTGTATTGATGTTTATTGTAATTTTTGCCGAAACTAAATGGACTAAAGCGCTAAATTGTTAGGCGTTAACGTTGCCGGCAATTGCCGGATTTTGGAAGAATGTCAATTGGCAATCAATTTGAGCGTATAAATAGGTAGAATGGCTGTAGAGCCCACAGCCAGAAACAATAAACAATAATTATGGGGCTCGTAGCGAGTTAAACATCCAATTAACGACTGATTTGCCGAGGAGCAAATATGCGAACATTTAACCGAAAAATCAAAGAAGCCCTCGTTGTTTCTGCCTTCTTCGCGCTGTTTTCGGGTTATAACCCGGTTTTTGCGGAAGGCGCCGACTCAAAGGATCATGACAAAGCTCATCATGCGCAAACTAGCCAGGATTGGCCCGGTATTTATAACGGTTTAACACCCTGCGCCGATTGTATTGGGGTTAAAACGACACTGGCCCTAAACAAAAATGGCAGTTATATGCTGATGACCCAGTTCCTTGGCAAGTCGGAAAGAGAGTTTGTCGAAAAAGGCAAATTTGCTGCGGGCGAAAAGGCCAATACGCTGGTATTGACCCCGCGCAA
>CAZGUM010000019.1:32648-37215 GCA_964529085.1 uncultured Methylomonas sp.
AATCTCGGAATGATTTCCGATAACGCCGCTATTTCCGAAAAACCGCCGCGAGAGCGGATTTTACTGACAGCCCACGATTTGTTTTATCGGGATGGCATTCGTGCTACCGGTATCGACAAGGTAATCGCCGAAGCGGGCGTTACCAAAGTGACTTTCTATAGGCATTTCCCCAGCAAAAACGACTTGATCCGGGCTTTTCTGGATTATCGCCACCAACGCTGGATAGCATGGTTTACCGATGCTGTTCAACGTCATGGCGGTCGGGAGGGAGGCGGATTGAGGCCATTGGTGGCGACAATGGCGGAATGGTTTCGCAATCCGATCTATCGCGGCTGCGCCTTTATCAATACGGTTGCGGAATTGGGTGGGGCCTTGCCGGACGTCGTGGAAATCTGTCAAAGCCATAAACAGGATATGGTAACGGTAATCGCAGGGCTATTGCCGGACAGCCCGGCGCGTCTTCAGTTGGCTAATGCGGCGGCGGTTGCGATCGACGGTGCAATCGTCAAGGCGCAGTTGGAATGCCAAGACGCAGCTGAGAAGCCGTCGTTACAAAGCCTGGAGATGTTGTTGCTAGCGCTGGATGCCGTTGCGGGATTAACGGCGACGGCCGAAGCGGCGAAAGATTAACTTTTCCAGTCCAATCGCCGCATAGATGACGATGCTAACGCCCAAAATCAATAACCACTCATCGCCGCCTATTGCCGAACTGCCGAATAATGCCTGCATCGGCTGCCAGTAGGTAAACAGCAGCTGTAGCAGCGTCATGCTGACGACGCCAAAAATCAGCCACGGATTGGAAAATACCCCGACCCGGAACATCGAGTAATCCAACGAGCGGCAGTTGAACAGGTAAAACAATTCGCCAAACACAAACACGTTAACCGCTACGGTGCGGGCTTTGGTCAGGGTTTCGTTGTGCGACAGTTCCCATTCGAACAGGCCAAAGGCGCCCGCCAGCAGCAAAAAACCCACCAGACAAATACGAAACACCAGGCGTTTGGTCAAGACCGCTTGCTTAGGGTTGCGTGGCTTGCGTAGCATCAAGCCCGGTTCCTTGGGTTCGAAAGCCAACATCAACCCGAGTAATACCGCAGTGGTCATATTGATCCAGAGGATTTGCAAGGGTGTGATCGGCAGCGCGACATTGGCGAACACGGCGGCAGTAATCAGCAAACCCTCGCCGAGATTGGTCGGGAGGGTCCAGGCGATAAATTTCACCAGATTGTCGAATACGCCGCGGCCTTCTTCCACAGCCGCTTCGATAGTGGCGAAATGATCGTCCGTGAGGACCATGGCTGCCGCCTCTTTCGCAACTTCGGTGCCGCCCAGGCCCATTGCCACGCCGATGTTGGCTTGTCGTAACGCCGGCGCATCGTTAACGCCGTCTCCGGTCATAGCTACCACTTGGCCGTTGGCTTGCAAGGCTTGCACCAGCTGTAGTTTTTGTTCCGGGGCGATACGGGCAAATACGTCGCAATGTTTTACGTGTTGCCGGTAGTCGGCGTCGCTGAAGTTTTGTAATTCGGTGCCGCTAATCACGCGTTCGGTATGTTGCATGTTCAGTTGCTTGGCGATGGCCAGCGCGGTAACCGGATGGTCGCCGGTGATCATTTTCACGGCAATGCCGGCTTTATAACAAGCGGCGATGGCTCTGGCTGCTTCCGGGCGCGGCGGGTCTATCATCGCTTGTAAGCCTAGGAAGGTTAGGCCGCCGTGCACTTCCCGATGATCGACGGCATCGTCGCCATGGTCGGCGCGCGCGAAAGCCAGCACTCTCAAGCCTTGCGCGGCGAAGGCTTCTGCCTGTCGGTTCAGGCGGTTCTTATCCAGCGCCTGTAATTGCATGTCGGCGGAAAAGGCGTTATCGCAGCGTTCCAGCAGGCTTTCCAAGGAACCTTTCAAATAAATATGCCGAGCGTCCGCCGTCAAATTGTGGTTCAGGGTAGCCATGAATTGGTATTCCGATTCGAAAGGAATCGCGTCCAAACGCGGATGATCTTCGCTGACGCTAGCCTGATGCAGGCCCGCCTTGTGGGCGGCCACCAGCAGGGCGGCTTCCGTGGGATCGCCCTCTATGCTCCAATTATCGGCGTCGGCGACTAATCTGGCGTCGTTGCAGAGCAGGCCGGCTTTCAGACATTCCAATAACGCCGGCTTTAGCTTGGGGTCTATCGGCTGTTTGCCGCTGCTGAAATTGCCGTCCGGCGTGTAGCCGCTTCCGCTGACCTCGAACACTTCGCTACCCGCATGCACGAATTGCACGGTCATTTGGTTTTGTGTAAGGGTGCCGGTTTTGTCGGAACAGATCACGGTGGTGCTGCCTAGTGTTTCCACCGCCGGCAGTTTGCGTATGATGGCGTTACGTTTGGCCATGCGCGAGACGCCGATAGCCAGGGTAATGGTCAGTGCCGCCGGCAGGCCTTCCGGAATTGCGCCGACCGCCAGCGCCACCGAAGCCATGAACATATTCAACATGGTTTCACCGCGCCAGACGCCCACCGAAAAAGTAACCGCCGCACAGCCGATGATAACCCAGAGCAACAACTGGCTGAACTCGCTCATTTTTCGGGTTAACGGCGTTTCTAGCGGTTCGGCGCTGCCGATCAGTCTGTTGATACGGCCGATCTCGGTGTTGTCGCCGGTACTTACCACCAGAGCCAGGGCGCTGCCGTAGCTGACCAAGGTTGAGGAATACGCCATATTGCTGCGATCCGCTAACAAGATGGCGGCCGGTAAGGTTTGCGCCTGTTTTTCCGCCGGCACCGATTCTCCGGTCAATGCGGATTCGTCTATTTTCAGCTCGCGGCTTTGTAACAGTCGCAGATCCGCGGGCACCTTGTCGCCGGATTGTAGGAAGACCAAATCGCCGGCTACCAAGTCCGCTGCGGCGATACTGCGGCGTTGGCCGTCTCGCAGCACATTACTGCTGATGTTCAGGGTTCGAGCCAGTGCGTTGATGGCTTTTAGGGCGTTGGCTTCCTGGATAAAACCGATCAGGGCATTGATGATGACTACGCCGAAAATGACGCTACTGTCAGTCCATTCCTCCAGAAATGCGGTGGTCGCCGCCGAGAACAGTAGGATGTAGATCAAGGGCTGATGGAATTGCGCCAATAGCAAGAGCAAGGGGCCTTTGCTGCGGCGCGGTGTCAAAAGATTTGGGCCGGCGGCGTTCAACCGTTTTTGTGCGTCCTCGCTACTCAGACCTTGACCAAGTTCCACAGCAAAGTGGGTTAAGACAGTTTCCGGGCTTTGGCTGTGCCAATCGGATTGCGGGGTATTGTTCATTTGCTTTGATTGGTGATTAAAAACGTTACGGGCGTTACGCCAATCCAACAGCGTTACTGCAGCTACAAGTTGACAAAGTATATTTTGTACTTGTTCCCTATTTAGTATGGGGTTATAGTCGCATGCGAGGTCTAAGACCTTATTCTAAATTAAAATAAAAACAAATAGTTGGAGGTAGTTATGGGCGGAGTTATCGAATTATTGGTGTTGATGTTGATTATTGCCATCTTCGCTTTCGCACCGTTAGGGTATTTTATTTACATGTATACCATGAAAAATGGCGAGCCTTTCGGCGACATCGAGCCGCACGGCGATAGTGAATCTGCTTTGTTGAAGGCTGTCGACAAAGTCGTCAACTTAGTGAAGGGCAAGCTAGGTAAAAGTTAAGTAACGCAGTTTTCTTGTCAGAAAAGCCGGGTCAGCCCGGCTTTTTTGTGGGGGTTATTCTTGAGTCTCGCCACAAGTCGGACAGCTTGGGTTTTTCTTTAGGCGCATACTGTGCCATTCCATAGTCAGCCCATCCAGCAGCAGCAAGCGGCCAGTCAGCGGCATGCCGGCACCCACGATTAGTTTGATCGTCTCCAGGGCCTGTATGCTGCCGACGATACCGGTTATCGGCGCAATTACGCCGTTGCGGGCGCAGTTTTGCATTTCTTCACCGTCGCTCTGGTATAGGCAGTTGTAACACGGGCTATCATGCAAACCCGGCGTAAATACGCTGACGTGGCCTTCGAAGCGGATCGCCGCGCCCGAAACTAGCGGCGTTTGCCGTTCGACGCAGGCCTGATTGATTGCAAAGCGAGTTGTGAAGTTATCGCTGCAATCCAGCACCACATCGGCATTGGTGACTTCTTCAAGCAGTTTTTCGCCGGCTAAGCGCTGTTTGCGTGCAAACACTTTTACACCCGGATTGATTTTTTCCAGCGTCTGTTGGGTTGAAATAACTTTATCCACCCCTATATCGCCAGTGCTGTGAGCAATCTGGCGTTGCAAATTGGTCAAGTCCACCTGATCGTCGTCGTAGACAGTGATCTGACCCACGCCGGCAGCCGCCAAATACATAGAGGCCGGTGAGCCCAGGCCGCCGGCGCCGACTATTAATACTTTGGCATCTAGCAGTTTTTGCTGACCGGCAATATCGATTTGCGGCAGCATGATTTGGCGGCTGTAACGGAGTAATTGTTCGTCGTTCATGGTTTACAAGGATTGAGTAAGACGTAAATGATGCCAAAGAGCTTGACAGAGTGCAAAAGCCGGATATTATTAGCACTCGTTG
>CAZGUM010000020.1:0-2957 GCA_964529085.1 uncultured Methylomonas sp.
GCACCTCGCTCAAGGTCTCCTGAATGTCGGCCCCCGTCGCAGCCCCATCCACCGCTACCTGACGGCGTGAACTCCAGTCGGCGTTCCACCAGGCATGGCAGAGCGCGGGCAACATCAGCAGGCATAAGCCCAATTTTAAAGCGTTACGCATCATGATTTTTCCGGTTTTTAACGAAATATTGCTGGACAGTTATTGATGATGAGGACAGTGCATCTCCATCGCATCGTGACCATGGTCGTGCAATTGCGCATCGAACCAGTCGTGAACGGCTTTGATTAATTGCGGGTCGCGACTGGAAAAAGTCAGGCTGGCACCAGCCGCTTCGGCTGCGTAATCGATGTGCAAATGGCCGGGCTCTGCGTTGCGCATGTCCGCCAAACCGGGCATATCGGCACCATGGATAGACGCCGGCCCGGAAAAGTCGCCTTGTTTGAAACGCTCAGCCAATTGCTCAAGGTGTTGCCTGATCAACCAGACTTGTTCCAGATTTAAATCGTCTCTGGCGATTACACGCTGAATGCCGCCGGTTTCGGTTTTGCTGAATTGATGCAGGGTTTGCGCTAACGAAAACGGCATCACTTTAGCGCCACGCTCGGCCACTTGCTTTTTTCTAATGTCATCGGCCGCAGAGACGGGTCGGCTTAACAAGCCCATGACCAGAATCACCAATGCCGCACAACATAAAAGTTTTATATCCTCGTTCGACAGCCTCATGCTTAGTCCTCTTTGTAACCATAAACACCAATGGCAACCGCATGGTCGCGGAGGTTGTCGTTCTTCGGACTACCAGGATAGTTTTTTAAATGGTTGCCGAGAAACCCAACTAGGGAAACACTGTCATTTAGGCGCCCACGAATTGGGGTTACGGTTTTTTCGGCGCGGGAAGCAACCGCCGCCATTGCGGATTCAGCGATTACCGATAAACAACAAACCGAAACGAAAACCGACCATTGGCAAGTATTTGCTTTGCAGCGATACATGTGTTGCCTCGTGTAGGAGTGAATAGATGTGCCGATAGGCGCAACCAAACCTGCACATCGGCGGATGAGGGTGCACATCCCTGTGCCGTCCAAGCCTATCCAGTCCTTTTGAAAATCAACTTGAATATCCTGATTTGTTAACGCTATCGTGTTCGGGTTGGGGAAAATCTTATCCATCCATCGCACTGATAGGCGGAGATACCGCGGCCGACATCCCATCGGCCGCGGCGTGGAAAACCGTTACCGCAGTTCGACAGTGGCGTAATCCGGATTGACGACAGGTACCGCGCAAGCGTCGGGAGTGCCGCTCAGAGACCGCGTAAACGGCGTGACCGGATTCAAGGGATTCCAAGTAGCGGGCGGTGTATGCCCGTTGGCGCTCAATGCGATGTAACCGGCTTGGCCCCAGGAATGATTGCTCAAGGTGCCGTTGCGAGACGCAATCGTGCTGGGCAAGCTACTGTAAGCAACCAGGGCATTTAGTGCATTATCCTGATTAGTGCTGACGTTGTTTTTCCAGGAAAGCGCGTATTCGCCCACCAGCGGGTAATGGCCGAGGAAGACCTGCTCGCCGGTCGGCAGCGCGCCGTTAATCCTGATAAACCGGTAATTGGCGCTGCCGCCTGTTTGCGGGTTCGCATTACGCTCGGTGGTTTGTATGCTGATAGCCCATTGGTTACCGTGCGGTACGCTGGTGGCCGGCGGATTGGGAAACGGCGCCGGATTGGTGGTGCCGAACCAGCCGTTGGTACCGTCGTTGTAATCGCCCAGGCATTTTTCCACCGCGCCCAAGCTGGTGGCGTATTGTACGTCGGAAAATCCGCCCGGCTGGGCTAAACTGGGTGAGGACTCGCCCAGGCAAGGGTTTTGCATCACGCTGGACAGCAAGGCCACCTGCTGGCCGGCGCCGTTTTCACGGCGGCAAATATGCACAGTGGTATCCCGAGGATTGGATAATCCTGGTACTAATGGTGCAGCAGGGTTAGGCCCGACACCTTCAGCAACCAAATTAACCAGGGTTTTATCGACACCGCCGACTTTCACTTTGAATGTACTCCAGTCAGTAATCTGCCCGCTAAACAAGCTGACCAGCGCCTCTTTGGACAAATTGGGCACGCATGCCGCCGTTTCATTACCTACCGTACAACTGCCGGGCAAGGAGCCGTTCTGGATCTGCGCGTATTGCAAGGCATTGCGCAGCTTCAATGTGACCGGGGTGCCGATGATATGGCCGCCCAAAGCATATTTATTATCCAGCGTCGCGGCATCGATATCCGGCTTGCCGGGCGTGACGTTATCCGCGCCGTGAAACACATCCGGCGTCACGTCGGAGGTTGCTGCCGTCGCCGCTATGCCTGCCGTGACGGTGGTGCAGGAATAATTCCATTGAAAAGTCGCTCCCCCGGACGAATAAGAACCGTTGAAAGCACTGCATACCGCCGTAGTAGGATCCTTCAAATAGGTCAACAAGGTGCCGTTGGCCACCGCATCCAGACCGACATAAGAAGCCCCCAAGCGGCGCCGGGAAATCCACAAGCGAGTAGTATGGTGAGCGCCGGTACCTCCGGTCAGGCCGGGTATTTTGGTATCGTCGGTATTGCAATAGATCGCCGAATAATTGTCATTGACGGCGGCCGACGCGGCGCCGGCGGTATGAAAATACACATGCGTGGTGGTACCCGCGCCGTTGGTGGTTGGGTTATCCAAACACAAGGCGTTGGTCGGCGAGGCGTTGCTGATCATAAAGCCGAAAGCCGGGTCGTTGGATTGCGAACCGGGAATGTACAAACTCAATTGCGGGGCGCCGTCCGCCGGGGTCAATGCCCAGACGTCGCCTATCGCAGCTAGCATCAAACCGGCTGCGACAAGTTTGCGGGATAAGGAAATAAACATGATTTGCTCCAGTAAAATTGTGACGTTAAAAGATCAAATTGCCGATGAAATACCGGAACGCTTTTGCACCCGCAACACGGCCA
>CAZGUM010000020.1:3057-22708 GCA_964529085.1 uncultured Methylomonas sp.
GCCTACGGTGACGCCCAAGTCGATACTGTAAGACGTCGCAGCAGCCTGATCCCACACGTTTAAAAACAGCTCCCCGGCCACGCCGCTACCGCCCGCCTGAATCGTCGGCGCCCCGTTACTAATCGCCGCCTGCGCATTGTTGATACCGAACGCTAGACACATCGCCAGCGCCGACTGATAAACCTGCTGTTTTACCGTTTTCATAAATTACCTCGTCAATATGATGAGACCTTGGTCCCGTTACCTACTCATGGCCGCAAAGTCGTAACGGCATCAATCTATCCGCACCGCGCACAGCCCGCTTCGATCAGGAGCGAAGTCATTCGTTATGTCCTGATGGGCATAACGTAAGGCAATTATGTGAACTAGGTCAAATGTAATTCGCAAATTTATTATTTCCTTTAAGGAAACTAAAGGCAACTAACCGGCGTATTTGCTAGATAATTGTAAAATTAATTGCTGATATTCCAACAAACAACCACGCAGATTACGATTGTCTATTGCACAGACGATATAAACACGTAAATATAGATAAACCTCCAAGCATTACGGTAAGACAGCATGAAGAAGCCGCACTACCCGTTTTTCGGCAACGAATCACTGCTTCAACTAAGCATTCGCCACATTTTGACCGGTGGCGTATTGGCACTCTACGGTGCGACCGATAGTCTGGCCGACGGAGGATTGCCCGTATCGGTCAATGCCGGCGGCGCCAATTCATCCGCGATTGCCGATCTCACTAATGCCGCCCTACACCCTGGCATCAACGTTGGTCACGCCTCGGCCGATTACAGTGCCGACGGACAAAAACTGACCATTAAGCAAACTACCGATAAAACCATTTTGGACTGGCAGAGTTTCGATATTGGCGCCGGCAAAAGCGTGCAATTCATACAACCCGCCAGCTCATCGATAGCGCTGAATAACATCCATCAGTTGGATGCCAGTAAAATTTACGGCAACCTGAACGCTAACGGCCAAGTGTATTTGGTCAACGCTAATGGTTTCGTGTTCGGCAACGGCGCCTCCGTAAACACCAACAGCTTGGTCGCTACCAACCTGAAGATTGCTGACGAGGTGTTTGCGCAAGGCATTGGCAAGGTAGTGGACGCCAATGCCAGTCCCAACAATCCGGAACCAGTGGCGGCACTGGCCGGCGATGGCACCGTGTACCGTAATACAGGCAACGGCAATCGCGAGAAAATCCGGATATTGGTGGAGTCCGGCGCTCAGATCAGCGCCGGTTCCGGTGGTCGAGTGATCATGGCTGCACCGCAAGTGGAAAATCGCGGCACAATCTCCGCGCCGAACGGACAAGTCATTTTGGCGGCGGCCACCGACAAGGTTTACCTGCAAGAAACCGACGACAACAATCTGCGTGGCCTGTTGGTAGAAGTGAAAACCGGTGGCGACGTGAAAAACGTCGGCAAGATCCTTACCGAACGCGGTAATACCACGCTAATGGGCTTTGCGGTCACGCAACAAGGCTTGGTTTCCGCCAGCACCTCCGTGGCATTAAACGGCAGCATCCGCCTACTGGCCCGAGAAGGCGCGCGCCTGGAAGCCGCCGACAATCGTTACCGGCTTAAACCGCTCAGTAGTACCAGGGCATCCGCCACGGACGATGGATTGGGCACTCAAGCCAGCGTGACGCTGGCATCGGACAGTCTCACGACTGTAACTCTGGACGCCAGCGCGGGTAGTGCCGTCAATGGTCAGATCCAGCCAAAATCCAAAATAGACTTGGAAGCCGGACAAATTCGGATGCAAGCGGGTGCGAAAATCGTCGCTCACAGTGGCGATGTCCGCCTAATAGCCAGCACCACCCCATCCAATCCGCTCGATGCAACTTCAGCCACCAATGCCAGCCGTATCGTGCTTGATGCCGGCAGTACGATAGATGTATCCGGCATCAAGAATGTCGAATTGCCGATGTCCGCAAACATTTTGGACGTGGAACTGCGGAATGACGAGCTGCGCGACGCGCCACTGCAAAAAACCGGCATCCTGCACGGCAAAACCGTGCAGGTGGATAGCCGCACCGGTACCAGTTTGGCCGATATTTCCGGCGCGCTTGGGAAAGTTCAACATAGCATTAATGAACGCAGCGTTGACGCCGGTAGTGTCGAATTGCAATCGGAAGGCAAGGTCATTGTCGATCAAAACGCCACAATCGATATTTCAGGCGGTTCGATACATTATCTTGCCGGCAAAATAACCACCAGCAAACTGCTTTCCAATAACCGTGTCTTCGACATCGCTACCGCCAACCCCAACCTGACCTACCAACAAATTCTCAGCAACAGCCATTACCAAAGCGACTATTACCAGGGTGGCGATGCCGGCAATTTGAGCATCAAAAGCCGCGAGCTGGCGTTATCCGGCAATATAATCGCGAATACCGTCAATAGTGCCTATCAGCGTAGCGCCGATAACTGGGCAAGCGGCGGCACACTGAATATAGACACCGCTTGGTCGAATCAACGCCAGCAAGACATTGTATTTATCAACACTACGGGCTATGGCATCGATTTAAATACCGCGGCCCCGCTTTACCTAAGCAGCGCATTGTTCGCTCACGGCGTGAACCATTTGACAGTCCGTAGCGGCGGCAAACTGACGATACCGCAAGATGTCACGCTAAACTTGGCCGCGGCCGGCAGCTTGAGCTTGCAAGCCGGCAAAATAGATGTTATGGGAAACATCCGGACACCGGCCGGCAACATCGAACTAAAAACCCTAAACCCCACCCATGACTTGAACGGCCGCTTGTATCTGGCTGCTGGTAGCGTCATCGACAGTAGCGGCAGTTGGATCAACGACCTTAGCGATAGCAAAAGCGGGCAAATACTTAAGCCCTTGACGATAGGCGGCGGGAATATTCGGCTCCAAGCCCAGGGCGATCTGGTGCTGGATGGCGGATCGAAAATTATTGCCAATGCCGGCGCAGCACTAAATAACAACACCAAAACCGAAAACGGCCAAGGCGGAAATATCGATTTGATCAGCGCCGGCCTGGAGCCCAGCGCGTTAAGCCTAGGCGCGACATTATCCTCATATGCATTGCAACAGGGCGGCATTCTGAGCATTACCGCCAATGGCATCCAGCTTGGCGGCACCGGTAATACCCCAAATGCCTTGAACCTGTCGCCGGCACTATTGCAATCTGGCGGCTTCAGCGGCTACCGGCTGACCGCCAACGCCGGCGATTTAAATATCGCCGAGGGCACCCAAATCCGTCTACAACAAAGCAACTGGCTATTGAAAGCCACGGCTATCAACGCCGCCAGCGGCAGCGACCTGAGTACCCTGGTACAACTGGGGATATTGCCCGACGATCTTCGCAAAGCAGTCGACCTCGGTTTAAATCTAAGCCATAACGCCTCCATAGCCGGCGGTTACGTCGCCGACCGGGCCATTCGCATCGGCAGCAATGCCGCAATCGTCGGCGATCCGGGTGCCGAATTCTCGCTAAAATCCGACGCCAACATAGACATCGACGGCTCTCTGATCGCACCGGCCGGGAAGATTGCCCTGCAATTGACAAGCCCGCCCAGTGCGCTGGATAAGGGCTACAACCCCAACCAGGCAATCGTCTTGGGCCATCACACCCATCTAAATGCCGCCGGTACCACGGTGTGGACGACCAATGCACAAGGGTTAGCCTTGGGTAATGTGTTGAGCGGCGGCTCGATAGACTTAACCGCCGAACGCGGCTACATCCTGACGGCCGCCGGCAGCAGCATGGACGTATCGGGGAGCCAAGCGGCGATAGACATCGTCAATGCCAAGGGTAAAAGCCGGCAAACACTCGCCTCGGCCGGAGGAACCATAAATCTGGCCGCCGCCGAAGGCATACTGTTACAAGGCCAATTGCTGGGCCGAGCCGGCCAGGGCAGCACAGCAGCCGGCAACGGATCGGCCGCGGCCGGCGGAACCTTAAGTCTGGAATTGAACGCCCAGCATCGCGGCGAGCCGGAAGATCAAGTCTTCACAACGACCGACCGGGTAATCCATTTTTCCGATGAACTGCCAGGCCTAACTGATGCCATGGAACTGGCTGCCAACGGCATTCCCGATACGCTTAACGGCCAAGCCTACATCTCCGCCCGACAAATCCGCCAAGGCGGCTTCGGCTCGCTGAGCTTGGCCGCGTCCGTAATAGAACCCGGTCAGTATGCCGGAACGCCCGTCCAGCCTGAACGCGGCGAGATCCGTTTCGACGGCAGCCTGAACCTGAGTTTGGCGCAAAATCTTAGATTGGATGCGCCGTTGATCAGCCACTCCGACAACGGTCAGGTGGTTTTACACAGCAACACGTTTAGTCTGGGCTCAAGCTGGAATCGTAACGCACATGGCAATCTGGGCTCCGCAATCGGCAACGGCGGACTGAGTATCAACGCTAACCTGATAGATCTGTTCGGCTCCAGCGAAATTGCCGGATTTGCGCAAACCAGCCTGAACAGTAAGGGCGATATTCGCTTAACCGGCATCAATCCCAACAGCGAAGCCGACTTAGTCGGCGGCCTGAGTCTCAGCGGCAATCTAAGTATAAGCGCTCGCCAAATCTATCCGACCACGCTCAGCAAATACAGCCTCAAACTAGACGCCGTGCTAAACCCGCATGGCTTGATCGATATTTTGCCGGGCGCTGGAGATTGGTATACGCCGTTATCGGCAGCCGGACAGTTAAACATCAGCGCGCCCAATATTGTCAGCCGAGGCGTATTGCTGGCGCCATTCGGCAACATCGCTCTCGACGCCGGCGATTCGTTAACATTAGCCGCCGGCAGCGTGACGTCGGTTAGCGACGACGACGGCATCGTGATACCGTTCGGCCGTACTCAGGGCGGTCTGGACTGGATTTATCCCTTGGGCATTTACAACAATATCCAAAACGGCACACCGCAAAAGGCCATAACCCTGTCCGCTCCGGACATCGATCTGGCCAGCGGCGCGGTTGTCAACTTAAACGGCGGCGGCGATTTGTCGGCATTCGAGTTCATCGCCGGACCGGGCGGCAGTATCGATACGCTGGATCCGGGAGCGGCCGGCTACCACCAAAATTACGCCGTACTGCCCAGCTCTCAAGCCGATTTTGCCGCCTTCGATCCCCTGGAATTCGCCAAATCCGGCTTGAATCTCGGGGACAGTATTTATCTCAGTGCCAACTCGGGATTGCCTGCCGGCAACTATGTATTGTTGCCCGCGCATTATGCCTTGCTGCCCGGTGCCTATCTGATTACCCCGCAAGTCGGCACCAGCGATATGGCGGCAGGCACCACGACCGTGCGTAACGACGGCGCCACAATTGTCGCGGGTTACCGTTACTCGGCCGGCACCGATATTGCCGACAGCCGCTGGTCGGGTTTTGCCGTCGAATCCGGCGCTATCGCCCGCACCCGTTCGGAATACCAAGAAACGACGGCTGGCAAATTCTTCGCGGGCAGTTCGCTGCCGCAAGACGCCGGCAATCTCAGCCTGCTGGCCGAACAGAATTTGCGGATGGCCGCGCAAATCAGCGCCACCTCGGCCTATGGTGGGCTGGGCGGCATGTTGGACATCAGCGCCGATAGACTGGCCGTGGTTAGCAGCCGTAGCGTCGGCGTCGCCCCCGGCACGGTACTGCTTTTAGCAGCCGAACTGAACAGATTGGGCGTAGATAGCCTGTTGCTCGGCGGCCGCCGTAATCGCGGCCACGTTCAAACCCAGCTAACAGTCGGCGCGCAAACAGTGACCATAGCGGCTGGCAGTCATTTGCGGGTCCCGGAAATACTGCTGGCCGCAAGCGATACTATCTCGGTAGCCAACGACACAACCTTAAGCAATACCGGAACACTGAGCCGCACCGACACCAGGCTGAAAGTCGTTAACACCGATGGCAGCAGCGACGGTGCGCTCCTCAGGCTGTCGGCAGGTAGCCAGGCCGACGTGGTGCGTGCCACGGACGCGTTAACCGGACTAACCGGTACGCTGGACATAGCCAACGGGGCAACGCTGTCCAGTGCCGGCTCTATACTGCTGGATGCCAGCAAGGATACCCGCTTCGCCGGCAATATCGCGATGAGCCAGGGCGAATTAACGCTGAATTCCAGCCGGATTTCACTGGGCGATACCGGCGGCACCGATGGCTTGCAATTGTCGGCAGCCACCTTAAACGGTCTGCACGTAGACAAGTTAACGCTGAACAGCTTCGGCGCCATAGATATCGCCGGCGTATTGAATCTGCAATTAAAGGATTTGGTATTGAACGCAGCAGGGCTATACGGCTATGGTAGCAGTAATCAGATTGCCGCCATCAATGCGGATAATATTACCCTCAAAAACAGTGGCGACGCACCGGCGGCATTTGCCGCCAACGGTAACGGCCAACTCAACTTAACCGCGAACACCATCGCACTCGGCCCCGGCGAATACGCTTGGTCAGGTTTCCGGCAAGTCTCGTTGCGCGCACTAAACGCAGTCGTCAACAGCGGTACCGCCGATATACGCACCGACAGCGATGTCACCATCGCCACACCGATTTGGACCGCGACCGCCGGCGCCAATACCTCGTTGAATCTAGGCAGCCACAATCTGACTACCCTGGCCGCCGGAAACGCGGGGAACAGTAATGCGCTCGGAGCCAGGTTAAGCATTGCGGCTGAACGGATAAATCACCAAGGCCACATTGAACTGGCTTCCGGTATCGTCAAACTGGAAGCCGCTCAAAATCTGACGGTGTCCGGCAGCATAGACACCAGCGGGCGGGATCTCGACCTAGCCGGCAACCATGTCTATACCGGCGGCGGCAGTATTTTCTTGAAATCCGCGGACGGCGATCTATCGCTGAACGCCGGTTCGCTGCTCGACGTATCCGGCAATCAGCTAGGAGGCAATGCCGGCACCTTATCATTGACAGCAGGAATGGGACATTTAAACCTGGCCGGCGAGATACGCGGCAGGGGTTATCAAGGTGCGCGCGGCGGCAATATCAACCTCGACGCCCTAACCGTCTCCCAGGCTGACTTTTCCGGCTTGAACAGCTATCTGGCCAACGCCGGCTTCAACGGCGACTGGAACATTCGCCAACGTAGCGGCGATCTGACGATCGCAGCGGGCGATCACGTCAAAGCCGGCAATCTCAATCTAAGCATCGATACCGGTAAGTTGAACGTGTTCGGCATCTTGGATGTGGGCGGCCGGCAGGCCGGCAACATCCGGTTATCGGCTGGCGACAGCGTCAATATCCTATCGGGCGCCAAGCTCAAAGCGGCATCGACCGCCGCCGGCAAGCAAGGCGGCTCGGTGGTTTTAACCTCTTTGGATACCGATAACGACGGCGATCAAGGCGTAATTATCGCCGCCGGTGCCAGCATCGATGTCTCCGGCGGCGCTAATGGCGCGGGCGGCAGCGTCGAGGCCGTCGTCAACCGGATCGGTAACGACGATGCGGCTATATCGATAGCCACCGGCAGTGTACTGGGAGCGCATGCGCTGAAAGTCACCGCGACGGCGCATTACCGAGACATTCCGCTTAGCAACAGTCAAATTGGCATCTGGCGCGGAGAAACCCAGCAATACTTGAACGCAGCCGCCGCAAATACCGATCTGCAACGGCGCTTGGGCGGTTTTAATTTACAACCGGGTGTGGATATCGTCAGCAGCGGCGATTTGACACTGGATTTGACCGAATCGCTGACCGGCATGAGCTGGACCCAACAATCCGGCTCTATATGGACGACATCACTCCAAGATGCAGCCGGCGTGGTAAATGCCTTACAACAAATCGGCAGCAACGGTGTGATCCGCAATCTCACCGAAGCCGCCAGCAGTTCCCTAACCGCGGACGGCACCTATTATTTCGACGCCAACCCGCAATCGGCAACTTTCCGTACGCTATTTGTCAGGATATTTCCGAATGCAGGCGGAGCCAGCGTCAAGTACAACCCCAGTCACATCACGGGCAGCCTGATTTCCCACAACGGCTGGGATCTGGCCTTTCCCGACCAGCAAGGCAGGAGTTGGCATTTCGACAACGGTAACAGCGTAGGCGCAATCAGTCTGCGGGCCGCGAATAACTTGAATATAGGCCAAACGCTGAGCGACGGCTTTGCCTTGTACGACTCCAGCCAGCTGACCGACATGTTGGGCGTGAACGGCAATTGGCTGCGTACGCTGGTACTGCAGACCGGTCTATCCTGGAATTACAACTTGGTGGCCGGCATCGATTTAAACAGCGCCGATCCCCTCGCCGTACAATCTTCGCTGGCCGCCGGCTCTTTAACCGTAGCGGCGAATGCCAGCGTCCGTACCGGCACCGGCGACATCAACGTGGCCGCCGCCGGCGATATTACCCTGAGCGACGCCACATCGACCATTTACACCGCCGGCCGCGCCGGCGACACCGAGCGCTGGGGCAGCTTCAGCAACGCCCTGGTCGCCGCGGCGTTTTTCGTAGAATATCCATTCGACGGCGGCGACATTAGCCTGAACGCCGGCGGCAACATCATCGGTGCCGCCAGCCCGCAATTGATGTCAGACTGGCTGCAACGCACCGGTAACTGGGATGCCAGCGACGGCATTAGCGCCAGCGACAGAGCTACCGCGTGGGGCATCATGTTCGACGGCTTGGTTGTACAAAACAGCGCCAATGCCAGAATTCAGAACCTGAAATTCGGCTTTAGGGAGAACATCGGTGCGCTGGGCGGCGGCGATGTGAACGTCAAGGCCGGCGCGAATATTCGCGATTTGTCGGTAATGCTGCCCACTTCGGCAAAACCGGTCGGTGCCACGGACAACGGCTTGGTCGTTGAAAACCGTTGGCAACTACAAGGCGGCGGGAATTTGGAAGTAAGTGCCGGCGGCGACATCGCCGGCGGGGTGTTTTACGTCGACAAGGGCACTGCCGATATCCGTGCGGGCGGAGCCATCACTGGCGGTAGCCAATACACGGCCGGCCCGGTATTAGCTCTCGGCGACGCTCAATTCCAGGTGCAAGCCGGCAGCGGTATCGACGTCGGCACGGTGTTGAACCCGTTTTCGTTAACGCCAGCCAAATTCCTGGACAAAACCTCATACTTCACCAGCTATAGCGCCGACAGCGCTATTAGCTTGCAAACCCTGGCCGGCGACTTGATGCTGAATAACGATGTACAGTCTATCGCCCAAGCCTACAAAATCTTCGACCAAGCATCGCCCAGGGGCCGGGCTATCCTAAAAAGCACGGACTATCCGCTGCTGACTTTATATCCAGGCAATCTTACCGCCCAGGCGCTGAGCGGTGGTTTAAACATCGCGAATTCGATGACGCTATACCCCGCAGCCCAAAGCAGCCTGGATTTAATAGCCAACAGCGACATTACAATCGGCAATGACAACAGCGGCACCCGCATCAATCAACTGGATGTCGATCCGGCTCGATTATTGTCTACCGCCCAACCGGCCACCACCGTCACCGGCGCGACTCAATATCTATTCACCACGCCTTTCGGCGGCGATGCTTCCACGGTACACGCCCCTCAACCGATCCACCGTAACGATACCAGCCGCAACCGCATCGTTTCGGCCAACGGCAGTATCAGCGGTATCGGCGACGCTTTAGTGGCGGCCGCCAAGGCTACCGAGATTTGGGTAGGACAGGATTTGTACAATTTGAGTCTGGCGATCCAAAACATCAATGCCGGCGATGTCACGGCTATCAGCGTAGGCCGCGACTTGATATTTCCGATCTTGCGCGATCCCACCACCGGCGCCGTGCAAGGCTCTCCCGGCGGTATTCAGCTGGCTGGTCCGGGCTTGTTGAATATCTGGACCGGACGCAATGTCGACCTGGGCAGCTCCGAGGGCATTACCACGGTCGGGCCGCTGTTGAACTCGGCCTTGCCGCAAACCGGCGCCGACGTGACTATCCTGGCCGGCAGCAACTTGCAACACGATAGCCGGCCGCTGGAGGATTTTCTGAATGTCTATGTCGCCAACGGCGCTTACCGGGACCGTCTGGCCGAACTGAACCGGCAAACCACTACGGCCGGTCGTCTGGCGGTTGCTTTGGATATTTTGTTCACGGAAATTCGGGCTACGGCCGTCACCGCAGCCAGCTTACCGGACAACGAAAAAGCCGCAGCCTACCAGCGCGGATACGAAGCCATAGCCCGCCTGTTTCCAAACAGTCCACCCGGCGATATCCGGCTATTTTTCAGCCGTATCCAGACGCTATACGACGGCGATATCAATCTGCTGGCACCCAACGGCATGATTAATGTAGGCTTGGCCTCGGCGTTTACCGGGCAGAAAGACCCCGATGAACTGGGAGTAGTGGTACAGCGCGAGGGCGACGTCAACATCTTGATCGGCGGCGATTTACTGGTCAATCAATCCAGGGTGTTTACGCTGGACGGTGGTGACATCACGGCCTGGTCGTCGGACGGCAACATCGACGCCGGCCGCGGCGCCAAATCGGCGATCGCTACACCGCCGCCCAAGGTCAGCCTGGACGCAAACGGCAATCTGGTCGTGGTATTTCCGGCCACAGTGTCGGGCAGCGGCATTCGCGCGCAATCCGGCTTTAACCGTAAACAGGTCGGTAATGTTTATCTGGTAACCCCACGCGGTTACGTCGATGCCGGCGAGGCTGGCATCGGCGGCGGCAAAGTCATTCTGCCTGGTCCGGTTAGAGGCATAGACAATATTCAAATCGCCAATCCAACACCAACCGCCGCTGCCCAGGTTAGCAATCCCATGATCGCCGGCGATGCCGCCGCTGCCGCAACGGCGAAAACCGCAGCCGGCAAACCATTTGGCAACGAGGAAGAGGATACCACCGATAAACGCTCTAAAAATGCCGGGAAAATAGCGGTTCTCGACACCCAGGTGGTTGGTTTCGGCAAATGCAGTATCTCCGACGTGCGCAACGGCGTTCCCGGATGCGGAGGTTAAACCGATTTTTTATGTATGGAAGAACTATATTGAACCCGGTTACCGATCACGCCAGGCCCTATTCCGCCATCACCGGCGGCACGGCATTAGGCTCTCTAAGAGGCTGACGGATTGAGCGGCGCGTGGCTAGCAACAAACCACAATCGGCTGCATTGCCGGTTATGGCACTACGTGGTCTACGTGGTCGTGGCGCTGCAAGGGGGGCCGACAGCAAGGAGACTATTCCAACCATCGTGCCACTGTTTGGCGTAGATCTCGAAATAGCCGGCCGGCTTCATCCGCTACAGCCGTCATCAAAGTTTTTCGGTATTGGGCCGGCAACCAGGTTTTATCGTATTAATAGCGAGCGGTTCGATCACCGACGTCCTTCTCGACGGCCGATTATTACCTTAGGCTACAACACACGTCCCTTTTGCGGTGGCTGGGACTCATTCCGGTGATATCGGCAATAAAAATAGGGCGGGAGAGTCAACAATATTGCCAATAACCGTATCTATCGTTCGGACTCGGTTTCTTTAGCGGAAACAAGCTTGGTCGCAATTTCGTTATTTACTTTTGTATATAACGAATTAAACTAGGGCCAAAGCTACCCGAAAATTAACGCAGCTTTTAGAAATTTCAGCACTTTACAAAAAACGCTAAATCCTGAGCTTTTGGGCTTAGCTCGGGAAATTCGCAAAAACCATTCCGTTTAAAGGAGATATACCATGTCTTTCTTCACTTTTAATCGAATCCTGGCGACCTTGATTTTGCTGGCCTCGGGCGCAGCCGCGCAAGCCGAAACCACGCTGGTGGCGGTCGCCGCCAACTTTACCAAACCGATGACCGAAATCGCCGAAGCATTCGAAAAAGCCAGCAGCCATAGTGCGAAGCTGTCGTTCGGCTCATCCGGCAAATTCGTCGCCCAGTTCGAGAACGGTGCACCGTTTGAGGTGTTTCTGTCGGCCGACGACAAAAGCCCGTTGAAACTGGAGCAATCCGGCCTAACCGTGGCCGGCAGCCGCTTTACCTATGCCATCGGCAAATTGGTGCTGTGGTCCAATAGCCCCGGCTATGTAGACCAACAAGGTCAAATTCTGCAAAAGGGCGACTTCAAGCATTTGGCCTTGGCCGATCCTAAACTGGCTCCCTACGGCGCGGCTGCAGTAGAAGTCTTACAAAAACAGGGACTGTTGGAAAAGCTGCAACCCTTGTTCGTGCAAGGCGAGAACATCGCCCAAACCCATCAATTCATCAGCACCGGCAACGCCGAGCTGGGCTTTGTAGCGCTATCGCAGGTAATAGACAACGGCAAAATCGGTTCGGGTTCCGGCTGGATAGTCCCGGAAAATCTGCATAGCCCGATTCTGCAAGATGCGGTGTTGCTGAAAACCGGCGCCGAAAATCCGGCGGCGCAAGCTTTGCTGGAATTCCTGAAATCGCCGCCAGCGTTGGCGATCATCGAAAAGTATGGTTACGCCTTACCCGCTGCTAATTAATTTTCAAACCGTTATGCAACGGACTCCCCAATATTCCAAGAGGAATTGCCATGAAAGCAAGCGCCCGTAACCAATTTGACGGTACCGTCAACGAAGTCATCCTCGGCGCCGTCAATGCCGAAGTGCATGTCGGTTTGAAAGGCGGCGAAACCATAGTCGCATCGATTACCAAGGACTCCATCGAAACCTTGGGAATCGAAACCGGCAAAAAAGTCATCGCACTGGTCAAAGCCCCGCAAGTCATTGTCGTCACCGATTTCGGCGACTACCGGATTTCGGCGCGCAACCAATTGGAAGGCACTATCACGGCAATCAAACCCGGCGCAGTCAATACCGAAGTGGATATTGCGCTGCCCGGCGGCGATAAAGTAGCGGCTACCGTCACCAACGATAGCGTGCAAACCCTGGGATTGCGCAAGGGCCAAACCGCCACGGCAGTATTCAAGGCCGGCGCGGTGATTCTCGGCGTAAAAGGCTAATAACATTGAGATTCGGCCCGGCCGCGGCCGGGTCGGCGGCAAGTGCTGGAGGTGGTCATGTTACTGGAAATGAATGTCAAACTGCGGCGCGGTCATTTCGACCTCACCACGCAATTATCGGTAGGCGACTTCAGCGTGGGTGTATTCGGCCAGTCCGGCGCCGGTAAAAGCACGCTGTTGGGTTTGATCGCCGGCACCCTCCAACCGCAAAGCGGCCATATTCTGCTGGATGGTAAAATCCTATTCGACAGCCGCAAGGGCATCGTGATGCCGCGCGAGCAACGGCCCATCGGCGCGGTATTGCAAAGCGACTGCGCGGGTGCGATGGAGACCGTGCGCGACAATTTGAACGGCACCTATTACCGCACCCTCAAGCAACGCCGCCTGTTCAAACCGGATTATCTGATCAATTTGTTGGAATTAGGCGCCAACCTGGATCAACCCATCGAACGGCTCTCGGTTGGCGAACGCCAGCGGGTGGCGCTGGCGCGCTCCTTACTGAAATCGCCGAAACTCTTGCTGTTGGATGAAACCTTCGCCGCTATCGGCCAGAGCTATCGCTCGCAATTGCTACCGATTTTGAAACGTCTGCAAGACGAATTCGGCCTGCCGGTGCTGTACGCCAGCCAATCACTGGGCGAGATTTTGGAACTCACCGATCAATTGATCGTGTTGGAACAGGGACAAGTGCTGCGCAGCGGCTCACTGCGCGACGTGGCTAAACAACTAGGCATTCTGCGTTATCTGGGCATCCGCCAGATCGACAACATCCTGCCGGTCAGTATTCGCGATCACGATTACCAAGCCGGCTGTAGTCTGGCCGACAGTTTCGGCCTGCCGCTGGCTCTACCGCTTCGCCCGCAATTTACGGCTGGCAGTCAAACCCAGGTCTCAATCCGCGCCAACGATATTGCGCTGTCGCGGGCCTATATCGACGGCATCTCGATTCAGAACCAACTCAAGGGCCGAATCTGCGCCATCATACCCAACGGCGAAAGCCTGATCGTGCAGGTCGATTGCGGCGGTACTTTGTTGGTGGAGATTACACCCGGCGCCTGTCAGAGCATGGCCTTGCGGGAAGGCGACGCGGTGTATTGCCTGATCAAAACCCACGCCATCGTTTATCTGGCCGAACTGGACGCCCTGCCTTATCAACGCATCGTCAGCCACGGCGACGGCTACTATTTTTTGAGCAATAACTACGCGGTAGCGCCAGCGTTGACGGATTGATAGCGATTCGGCATGCCAGGTTTTACTGACGACCAAAAGCAATGTCGATCCGCGCACCCTTCCCCTGTTCGCCTTGGCCGACAGTGATCCGAGCGGCGTGTAAATCAGCGATCTCCCTGACGATTGCCAACCCAAATCCGCAACCGTCGCCTAAACTGGTAAAAACACTCAAAAATCTTATCCACTTCACTTGCCCGAATACCCGGCCCGTCATCTTCGACGATCAGTTTCGGCTCAAGGCCAAGCTCGACTTTCACGCCGATATACCCCGCCGAATCGCCGTAACAAATCGCGTTGTCCAATAGATTGCAGAGCAATTCCCTGAGCAAGGTTTCATCGCCCGTGACAAGCACGGGATTAAGCGGGGCCTCAAATTCCAGTTCCATGTCGCGTTCCAATGCCTTGGGCACCCACGCCATACAGCACTCTCGGGCAACTACGACCAAATCTATCGACGGAAACACCTGAGCGCTACTCGATATCGATTCCGAGGGCGCCAAGACCAGCAATTGCGTACTAAGATGGGCGACTCGATCGGCGGAGCTTTTAATGTGGGCCAAAGCCGGTTTTATTGTTTCCAAATTCTCGGCCGCGAGCGCCCGCTCCGACTGCACTTTTAAACCGGCTAACGGCGTACGCAGTTGATGTGCCGCGTTTTCGATAAACCGCTGTTGCGTATTTAGGGTCGAACCAAGCCGCTGAAGCTGCGCGTTGATGGTGTGGGTAAGCGAACGCACTTCCAGCGGCACACCGGCATCCGAAATCGGATTGAGATCTTTAGCCGAACGTTGAGCTATCAGTTTGGCGAGATCGTTCAAGGGCCTAACTTGACGGCATTATCGCACCCGATAAACAGAAATTGTCCTCAGGCAGCCTAGCCCGATCGAAGTCGGGGTGACGAGGCCGAGCCGGGACGGCCGATCGCCAAAGCCGGTGCATGGCCGGTGCCCCTAGAACTTCAGTCCGTTAATACCGGTAATATCAGGAGAGCCCATATCCGACAACTCATATCCAAACCGGCAAAATTCCGATTGGCATGGCATCACATCCGAACATACCATCATCCGGCATTTGCCGGCATACAGCGTTTGATTACTGCCGAACATCGCTTCGAAATCAGCGGCGTCGGTTACGCGCCTAACGGCGGCATTCATCGGAAGGTTTATTCGGCAACCGCTACGTGCTGATCGGCATCGCCGCCTACACCCACGCCGCACCGCTGCAAAGCTGATTCGGTTCGACCGGTTTATCGCTGGATGAGTGGCTGAAAGTCACGCTTGCAGGCACTTTAGTCTTTGTCGTCGTTGAAACTGGTCCTGTTCAATTGGCCAGCCACTTGGCTTCACATTTCCCATCGAGCCTGATTGACCGACGGGAATAGTAGGCTATTATTCATGCTCATGATTATTCCACGCCGCCTTCATATCCGCTTGTCGCTTGCCTTGATTCTCACGGTGTTATGCCAATATGGATTGGGTCAGAGCGTGCTTGCCAGATATGTCTGGTGTTTTGGGATTGACGGTCATGTGGCGATGGAGTTGTCGGGACATCATCACAATGCGTATGAAGCTTCACAGCCTTCATCTAAGACTTCGGATTGCACGGATATTGCTGTACCCGACAACGATCCCATTTGCAACACAGGGCCTTCCAACGATTTGTTTAAAATCCCGCAGCCTGCCCTACTCTGGATCGCGGGGCTGTTTCTCCTGATTCCGCCGCGACCATCCCAAGTCGGCCGTCTCTCCGGGCGCCCTCTAAACCGCTTTATCGATTCCGGCCAACTCGCCTTACGCTGTACCGTTCTCCTGATTTAAGAACTTCCTTGTAAATCGCCAACCGCCAAAATGGATGCACGCTCGTGCCGCCTTTTGGTCTTAATACGTGCATTTATGGAGAAGCTTCATGTTCTCTTATCAAACAATTCTGATAAGCAGCGTCGCACTCGTTTTGCTGATGTCGTCGGCAAGCCGCGTCATAGCGGCGGACGATACAACCTATTCATCCTCGACAATAACGCCGCAGGAAAGCCCGGCCGGCAATCAATCCGCGGAACCCGCCGGCTCCTTGTCTTTGACTCAGGCTCTGGCTTCGGCTTTATTGAAAAGCCCGGAGCTATCGGCCTATTCCACGGAAATCCGGGCTCAGGAAGCGGCGGCCTTACAAGCCGGTCTGTTGCCCAATCCGGTATTTGGCGCCAACGCCGCCAATTTCGGCAATCAGGTGATCAAGAGCTACGACGGCGATGTGGTGACGCTGCAACTTAGTCAACTGATCGAATTGGGTGGCAAGCGTGCCGCCAGAATCAGTGCCGCCGACTTAAGCAAACAGTTGGCGGCCTGGGATTACGAAGCCAAACGCGCCGACGTATTGACTCAGGTGTCGCAAGCCTTTATCGAGGTCCTCACCACGCAGCAACGCCTAGTGTTAATCGAACAAATGCAGACCTTAGCCCAGCAAACCTTCAGCAGTACCTCCGCGCGCGTGCAAGCCGGTAAAGTGTCGCCGGTCGAAGAAAACAAAGCCAAGATTGCACTAGCCTCTGCCCAAATCGAGTTACAGCGCACGCAACGACAATTGAACGCCGCCAAAAAACAATTGGCGGCGTTTTGGGGCAGCACTGCTCCACGTTTTGACACGGTCGCCGGCAGTTTGGAAACCTTGCAACCGCCACCCGGTTTGGAGACGCTGTTGCAACGTTTGGCGGACAACCCCGATTTAGCGCGTTGGACCACCGAGATCACCCAACGCCAAGCTTTGATCGAAGTCGAAGAATCCAAAGTCATTCCGGATCTCACCGCGACAGTGGGTGCCAGCAAGTACCTGATGCCGCAAGACTACGCATTGACTGTCGGTTTCTCGATGCCGCTACCGGTGTTCGATCGTAACCAAGGCCGGATCGGCGAAGCGCAACAGCGCCTAGCCAAAGCGGAAGACGAGAGACGAAATGCCGAAGTACGTATCCGGACCGCACTTAATACTGCCTACCAACGGCTTGACGCCGCCTATGCAGAGGTCAACGCGCTGCATCAGGACATTCTGCCAAACGCGGAGAGTGCCTATCAGGCTGCCAGCGAAGGCTATCGCCTGGGCAAGTTCGGTTTTCTGGATGTACTGGATGCCCAACGCACTTTGTTCAGCACCCAAAGCCAACATCTTTCCGCGGAAGCCGAATACCACAAAGCGCTGGCCGACGTTGAACGTTTGATCGGCGGCAACTTGCATAGCCAAACCGAGGCAGCCCAATGACCACAAAACAACTCAAAATCATTTTAGCTATGCTTGCCGCGGCATTGATATTGGCGGCGTTAATCTTACGCATGGAGCCGCCCTCCGTTGGCGAGGAAGAAGGCAGCGAAGCTCATCACGAAGAGGCCGACGCCAATAACGGCCCGCATCACGGCCAGATGTTTGCCGGTGGGAACGACGGCATCGAAGTGCGCCTATCCGAAGAGGGTGGCGAACCGCACTTCCGGATTTATCAATACCAACATGACAAACCGGTCAAACCGCAAGCCGGCCAAATCACCGTCACCCTAACTAGACCGACAGGTGAGCCAGAGGCTATAGATTTCGAGGTAAACGGCGATTTTCTGGTCAGCCGGCAAACCATCGCAGAGCCGCATGTGTTCGAGGCACGGATCAATCTGAAAACCGCTGAAGGCGATAAGCAGTTCGAGCTGAGTAAAGCCGAAGGCAAAATCGAACTCAGTGAGCAACAAATCGCCGATACCGGCATCGAACTGCGTGCCGCCCAGCCCGCAAAAATCAAGACCCTTGTAACTTTGCCTGGGGAAGTGCGTTTTAACGAAGACAGAACCTCGCATGTGGTGCCGCGCGTGCCGGGCATCGTCGAGGAAATTCAGGCTAATTTGGGGCAGCAAGTCAGAAAAGGCCGGCTATTAGCCGTGTTAGCCAGCGCCAGTCTGTCGGAACAACGCAGCGAGTTATTGTCGGCGCAAAAACGCCTGGAGTTGGCCAGATCCACCTACGAGCGAGAAAAGCATCTTTGGGAATCCAAAATATCCGCCGAACAAGATTATCTGCAAGCTCGCCAGGTATTAAGCGAGGCGGAAATTGCGCTGCGCAATGCCCAGCAAAAACTGTTGGCATTGGGTGCTCAGTCCGGCCAATCCAAAGCAGCCAATGCGCTGAGCCGCTACGAAATTCATGCGCCGTTCGACGGTATGGTGGTTGAAAAACACATCGCATTGGGCGAAGCGGTCAAGGAAGACAGCAGCATTTTCACGATTACCGATTTATCCTCTGTATGGGCGGAAATCGTAGTGTCGGCCAAGGACTTGAGTGTGGTGCGCGTCGGCGAACCGGTCACCATTAGAGCCACCGCGTTGGATTCGGTGGCCACCGGCACGGTGTCCTATGTCGGCGCCTTGATCGGCGAGCAGACTCGCACCGCCAAAGCCCGCGTCACATTGGCTAACCCGCAACTGGCCTGGCGGCCGGGCTTGTTCATCAATGTCGAACTGGTCAGTAAGCAAACCGACGTGGCTGTGGCTGTGGCGTCGGATGCCATACAGACCATCGAAGATGAACCGGTGGTATTTGTGCGCATTCCCGGCGGCTTTTTGGCGCAGCCAGTGGAAATTGGCTTATCCGACAATCAAGCCACCGAAATCGTCAAAGGCCTGGAGGCTGGAACGCAATATGCCGTCAAAGGCAGTTATGTGCTGAAATCCGAACAAGGCAAAGCGGGAGCGTCTCATGAGCATTGATCTGCAACGAGTCGCTCAGTTGGGAGATCGCCCTCATGTTTGAACGCATTATTCGGATGGCCATAGCACAACGCTGGCTGGTGATGCTGGCTGTGATCGCGATTGCCGCGGCCGGTTTGTTCAATTATCAAGTGCTGCCTATCGATGCGGTGCCGGACATCACCAATGTCCAGGTACAAATCAATACCTCGGCGGCGGGCTATTCGCCATTGGAAATCGAGCAACGCATTACCTACCCGATAGAAACCGTGATGTCCGGATTGCCGAATCTGGAGCAGACCCGATCATTGTCGCGCTACGGACTGTCGCAAGTCACGGTGATCTTTAAAGATGGCACCGATGTTTATTTTGCCCGTCAATTAGTCAACCAGCGCATCCAGGAAGCCAAGGACAAACTGCCGGTTGGCGTCACGCCGGCGATGGGGCCGATCTCCACCGGCCTGGGCGAGATTTACTTATGGACCGTGGAAGCCGAAGATGGCGCGAAAAAGCCGGACGGCAACAGCTATACGCCAACCGATCTGCGGGAGATTCAGGACTGGATCATCAAACCGCAATTGCGCAATGTCACCGGCGTCACCGAAATCAATTCCATCGGCGGCTATGCCAAGCAATATCAGGTGGCTCCGAATCCGGAAAAACTGGCGTCTTACGGTTTGACGTTGGACGATGTGGTCACCGCCTTGGAGAAAAACAACAGCAATGTCGGTGCCGGCTACATCGAAAAGCATGGCGAACAATATTTGATTCGCGCGCCCGGTCAGGTGCATTCGGAAGAGGATATCCGCAATATTATTCTCGGCAACGTGCAAGG
>CAZGUM010000020.1:22808-25133 GCA_964529085.1 uncultured Methylomonas sp.
GTCAGGTGCATTCGGAAGAGGATATCCGCAATATTATTCTCGGCAACGTGCAAGGTGTGCCGATTCGAATCCGCGACATCGGTGAGGTGGATATCGGCCGCGAACTGCGCACCGGCGCCGCCACCGAAAACGGCCGTGAAGTGGTGTTGGGTACGGTATTCATGCTGATCGGCGAAAACAGCCGCAGCGTATCGCAGGCGGTCGATCAGAAAATGCGCGAGATTAACCGCACGCTCCCCGAAGGGGTCAAAGCGGTAACGGTTTACGACCGGACGGTGCTGGTGGACAAGGCGATCAATACCGTGAAGAAAAATCTCACCGAAGGCGCCATCCTGGTGATCATCATCTTGTTCCTGTTCCTGGGCAATATTCGCGCGGCGGTGATCACGGCGATGGTAATACCGCTGGCGATGCTGTTTACCTTTACCGGCATGGTCACCTATCAAGTTAGCGCCAATCTGATGAGTCTTGGTGCGCTGGATTTTGGGGTGATTATCGACGGTGCGGTGGTGATCGTCGAAAACTGCGTGCGGCGTTTGGCGCATGCGCAAATCCATCACGGCCGATCGCTGACTCGCAAAGAGCGTTTCGCTGAAGTCTTTGCCGCCTCTCAGGAAGCCCGTCGCGCCCTGTTGTTTGGCCAGTTAATCATCATGGTGGTGTATCTGCCGATTTTTGCCTTAACCGGGGTGGAAGGCAAGATGTTCCATCCGATGGCCTTTACCGTTGTGATTGCCTTGGCCGGCGCCATGCTGTTGTCGGTCACTTTCATCCCGGCGGCGGTAGCCTTGTTTATCGGGCAAAAAGTCGATGAAAAGGAAAACGTGTTGATGCAAGCGGCCAAGCGCGCTTATGCGCCGGTACTCAGGCAGATGATGGCTAACAAACCGGTGGTGGTGACGTTTGCGTTGATCGCGATAGTCCTGTCCGGCCTGTTATTGACCCGCATGGGCAGCGAGTTCGTCCCCAGTCTGAACGAAGGCGACTTTGCGATTCAGGCCATGCGCGTACCCGGCGCTAGTTTGACGCAGTCGGTGGCGATGCAACAGCAGATCGAATCGGCTCTGAAACAACAGTTTCCGGAGATCGAACGGGTGTTTGCCCGCACCGGTACCGCCGAGATAGCCTCTGACCCGATGCCACCGAATATCTCGGATGGTTACATCATGCTTAAACCCCAAGAGCAATGGCCCGAGCCGAAAAAAAACCGAGAACAGCTATTGGCAGCAGTGCAACACGCCGCCAATCAGTTACCCGGCAATATCTACGAATTCTCGCAACCGATTCAATTGCGCTTTAACGAATTGATTTCCGGGGTGCGCAGCGATGTGGCAATCAAGGTGTTCGGCGATGAGATGGATATTCTCAATACCACCGGTACCGAAATCGCCGAAGTGGTGGAGAAAATCCCCGGCGCTTCGGAAGTCAAAGTGGAACAAACCACCGGATTGCCGATGTTGACGGTCAATATCGATAGAGATAAGACCTCGCGCTACGGTCTGAACATCGGCGACGTGCAAGACGCCGTTGCCACCGCGATTGGCGGCAAGGAAGCCGGCGCGCTATTCCAGGGCGATCGTCGTTTCGACATTATCGTGCGTCTGCCGGAAACCTTGCGCAGCGATCTGGAAGCCATCAAGCGTTTGCCGATTTCCTTGCCGCGCACGCTGGGCGGCAACGACAAAGCCTCTTACATTCCGTTGGCGGAAGTGGCTAGCTTAGAACTGGCGCCCGGTCCGAATCAAGTCAGTCGCGAGAACGGTAAGCGGCGCATCGTGGTTAGCGCCAACGTGCGCGGCCGCGATCTGGGTTCGTTTGTCGGCGAAGCGCAGCAAAAACTGCAGCAAGTGAAAATTCCGGTCGGTTATTGGACCAGTTGGGGCGGCCAGTTCGAGCAATTGCAGTCCGCCACCCGGCGGTTGGAAATCGTGGTGCCGGTAGCGCTATTGCTGGTGTTTACCTTGCTGTTCATGATGTTCGGCAATTTCAAGGACGGCTTGCTGGTGTTCAGCGGCATTCCGTTCGCGCTGACCGGCGGCCTGGTCTCTTTGTGGCTGCGGGACATTCCGCTGTCCATTTCGGCGGCGGTCGGCTTTATCGCCTTGTCCGGTGTGGCGGTCCTGAATGGCTTGGTGATGATAGCCTTCATCCGCAACCTGCGCGAAGAGGGCCTTTCTTTGGAAAGCGCCATCTATGAAGGCGCGCTGACAAGATTGCGCCCGGTACTGATGACCGCGCTCGTAGCATCCTTCGGCTTCGTCCCGATGGCGCTGGCGACCGGCACCGGCGCCGAGGTGCAGCGTCCATTGGCGACCGTGGTGATTG
>CAZGUM010000020.1:25233-36511 GCA_964529085.1 uncultured Methylomonas sp.
CTGGCGACCGGCACCGGCGCCGAGGTGCAGCGTCCATTGGCGACCGTGGTGATTGGCGGCATTTTGTCGTCGACCATGCTGACTTTACTGGTGTTGCCGGTGTTGTATTGGTTGGCCCACCAAAAAGATCAGCTGTTAAGTCCGCTTAAAAAAACCGACACCGAAGCACTGCATCATTCCTGAATTCAGAAGTTAACTATTTACTGCGAGAAAAATGACGATGAAAAACGCAAGCAAAGCCTACCTTTTTGCCCTGTTGGCAACGATCGGATTGCAACCGACGTTTGCCGAAAATCCCAATATCAAACAAACGGAACAACACTTGAAAGACGCGTCCGACAAAGTGTCGTCCGGCGATCTAAGCGGCGCTTCCGAGCATATTCAAAAAGCCAAACAATATGAAATCATGCATGAGGCGGAACATCCATTGCACACCAATCCCGCGGATAAAGCCGAGCAAGTCAGGCGCGAGCACGCCGACAAAATATTTCAGAATATCAATCAGGCCAAATCAGCGGCGTCGCGGGGCAATCCGGCCGAAGCCGGCAGTTCACTGGGTGAAGCGGAAAAGCATTTAAAACATCATAAATAACCCTGTTCATCAACCGAAACTATTTCTCGGATTTGATCATGCCTAATGCCTTGTGTTGGAATCTCATTCGAAACCTTTATTTTTCCTTGCGCTCAATTTTGCAAATAAACGGTAACAAATTAACGATAGAATCTCGCCTTTGCCCAATTTTGTTGTCTCTTGCCGATGAAGAGGCCATTTACCAGGAGAAATTACCATGACCAACGAAACCGCCGCCGTTCCGACATTAACCATAGGCGACAAAACCCATCCTATCGACAGCCTGAGTGATATCGCCAAAGCGCAAATCACCAATTTGCAAATCGTAGATGCCGAAATCCAACGTTTGCAGCAGCAACTCGGTATTGCGCAAGTGGCTAGGGAGAGTTTTCTCGCGACCTTGCAGACTGAATTCGCCAAACTCGGTTAGCGGGCGGGTTTTGACTTTAGGCGGCATTGGTCTTTCCGCGCCGTCAAATTCCCCGGCCGGGACCGAATAATTTTTCAGGGGCTGTTTCAAGGCGCCGCAATCGAGGAAACCATATTAGGCAGGCTTGGAGAATTGCCGGTTGACGTATCGCGGCACTAATCTGACAGGAGCATGGGACTGCGAATGCCTTCCGGCCGAAAGGCTAACGCATGGCTGCAAACACTTTTAGCCCTTGACGTTTTTTCCCAAGACTCCGGGCGTCCCTGAGAAACCAAGCCTTAAGCAGACGGCAGGCCGAGTGTCATCAAATCAATAGTACAAAATTAAGGTCGACATCCGTGTCTATTGTTAACGTTTGTTTATCCCGCAAAAACCGGTTTAGTTTTGGTACTTTCTTTTACGACTCATCATCAAGCCCATCAAACTGCTGACGAAAAGGTAAATGGACGCAGGCACGGGTACCGCCGCGACGTTTATCGAAGCAAGCTGGCCGAAATCGTTCTGCCCGGTGGCATTACCAAAGCCATCCAGGCCCAAGAAAAACGGACCGTCGAACGCACCGTTGAAAGCCAGGTGAATGGCTTGATTGTTTAACACCGCGTCCAACGCATAGCTGATGTCGGTTGGCACGATGCTATTGGCATAGCTCGCGAAATTGGCTTTGAACGCACCTTGCGCTTGATTGAAATCAAATACCCCGAACGTGCCGGCAAGCACATCGGCTACCGACCATTGATTGTGCCAGCCGTAGCCGATTGCCAGCGGATCGGAGACAGCAGTCGTTGCGCTGAACTGAATGTCGGTCAGATTAAAGGCGGTGTTGTTGTCGATCTTAAAATAGGAGTTTGGCGCGCTGGCGTCGTAACCTGCGCTGAGCACGACGGAGTCGGCGCGAGCGTTTGCGAATAAAGCAAACGACATAACCAACAATAGGATTAGGCGATTAGGTTTGAAAGTCTTCATAACAGTTTCTCGGTAAAAATTTGTGAATGTCCTTAGTCAGGCGCCATGCAAATTGACGAAACATCTATTTTCTCAATATTGCATTTGGGGGAACGGCGCTACGAAGAAGCCCATACGCACCGTTCCAGCCCGAGTATTTAAGACCTTAAGGTAAGGTGGTGCCGGTGGTGGACAGGCCAAAAAAGCCGGACACGCTGGCGTTATTGACGAAAATATTTCGTAGATTTGCGCCGGTAGCAACGCTTGAGTTGCCTTTGTAAACGCTCAAGCCCTTAATCGCCGGATCGGTTTGGGCATTGATAATTTGATCGGCAACGGATAAGCCCAGGGTTTGACCTTGGAAATCGTCTTGACCGTAATGCACGCCCAAATACAGACGGCTGCGTCCGTTTTCCAATTGCGCCTGAGTAAAGGTGCTGACATCGCGGCTGGTTCCGTCTTTGCCGTTAATCGACACCGCCAGTTTGCCCGTACCGTTATTGGTACCGATCAACCATGCCGGGATAGTCAAGGTCACCGGCGCGTTGCCGGGAACGATGCTATCCGATTGAAAAAATGCTCTAAGAATTTCCGCGCCGGCGGCAACCGTGGTGCTATGTCCCGCAGTACTCGAAGGATGGGAAGGCGTGGTGCCGAGCGGCTTCCAGTTATAGGTCGTCGCTGCGCCGGACGCGTCGGCGTTAATCGCGGTAATCGGACGCCAGAAAGTCAGGTCGTATTTCGATTGGAAAGCGGCAATTCGGGCGTCGGCCAGAGCGCTATCCAGCGCGGCAAACAATTTGGCATTTTGGTTTAAAGATAAACCGCGGGCAGCAGACGCTATACGGGCAGCTTCGTTGGTAAACAGTTCGGCGTCCGCTTTGTAATATAAGGCTTGTAGCAGTTGATCGGGCTTACGGCTGCCAGGCGATGAGAACTCTTGGCCGTGGCTTTGCACGAAAGCCAGTTCCGCATTGTATTCATCGCTACCCACTTTCAAGGACGGCGGCACCAGCGCCACCAATTTCTGCTTCTCCAGGTTACTCAGGCTAAACGGTGTAATGTTTTTCCAATTGAAAGTAATCCCTGCGGCGGGCACGATCGCGCCGGCAGCGTCAAAACCGGTGGGAGCTCCGGTGTTAGGATCAACCACGCCAGCACCGCCATTGCTGGGTCTCCACAATCCGATGCCGGGATTGCCCGTGGCGTTGACGCCGCCGGTACCGGTAATGTTGGTGGAAGGCGTATAGGTGGTGACGATGGCGGAATTGTCGCCCACTCTGGCAGCCAGCGCGGCGGCTGCGGCGGCTTGCCCCGCAATCACGCCGGCATCGGTGGCGGCATTGACGCCCAAGGCAGCCAGATCGCTACTCAATTGGCTATCCAGCCAAGTGCGAGTGGCTGTCCAGTTGGCATTGTTTGGCAAAGTGCCAACAAGCACATCGTGGGCAGCTTGCGCCGCCGCGGCAGACGCCGAATTGGCGGTGGGCGCTACCGACGGCGTCCCGGCGTAGTAATAGCTCTTGGTGCTGAATTGGTTGATGGAATTGACGGCGTCGAATACCGCTCTGGCCGCGATGGCGTCAATACGGCTGGCAAGGTTGGAATTGAGCGCTATGCTGGCTGTTCCGGTGGTAGGCGATGTTGCTCCTTTCGTCGCCAGCGCGGTATACAAATTCCAGTCGGTGACCGCGTCGGCAAACGCAGTGGATGCGGCCAAGCTGGCTGCAATAGCGCAGGCAATCCGGGTAAGTGAAAAGCGGTTTTTTGCTGGTCTGATATTCATGTGATGGCCTTTAAATATTAAACAATAGTTTCAACATTTACCCCCTGCGCAAGTTGCTGCCGGAGGTTGGCTTTTATTACGCAGAATCAATGCCACAAGCTAACAAATTGATAACTATGAGTATTCTTTAAAACGCCATCCAAAATTGCTGATCCAGGGACAGTAAATGTTTGTCCGATGATTAATCAGCATCAGCAAACCCGCCCGCTAAAAACCGCAAAATAGATTGGAATACCTCCCGATGGGAGGTGCTACCGGGCTTTGAGAAATTGGCGCCAACTGTTCGCCTGGTTGGCGACTAAATGCCAATGCGATAAGGATGAGTAACTGCAAAAAACGCAAGCGCTGCTAGTACGGAATTATTCGCGAATTCTGCCGACTATCAGTACTGCCATTAAGGCAAACGCCCCCGAGCAAAAAAAAGCCAAGTCATAATTGCTGAATACGCTGTGCAGATAAGCGGCAAAATAGGCGGCCGCGGCGGCGCCGACTTGATGCGCGCAACAAATCCAGCCGAACACCACCCCAACGTTGCGCCTGCCGAACAAATCGGCGGTTAAGCTTGAGGTGACCGGTACTGTGGACAGCCAGTTCAAACCGTATATCACCGAAAACAGCAACAGTTGCCCAGAGGACTCGACATAAGGCAAACCAAGCAAGGATACCCCGCGTAGCGCATAATAAAACCCGAGCAGCTTGCGATGATTGAAGCGGTCGCACAGCCAACCGGAAAGCAAAGTGCCGACAATATCGGTCGCCCCCATTACCCCTAGCGACAGGGCCATCGTCATTTCGCTAAACCCGTGCTCGATACCATGCGGTATCAAATGCGTCTGAAACAGACCCGACGTCGTAAAGCCGCAGATGCCAAAGCTAATCGCCAGCAACCAAAACTGGCCCTGCACGGCGACGTCGCGCATCGGACTCTCGCCATCCGCGCGTCTGCTAAGTTCCGTGGCTTTGGCACCATAAGCCGATAAGCCTTTTTCGCCGGGTTCGTCCGCCAACAACAATGCCGCGAGCGGCAACACCACAATTCCCAACAGTCCGGCCAAAACCAGTAGAGCCGGCCGCCAGCCGAAATCGGTATTGATCTGCATCGCCAACGGCGTAAAGATCAACTGCCCGGAGGAAAATGCGGCACCCAGAATGCCTAGCGCCAAGCCGCGTCTTTCCTGAAACCAGCGGTTAATCAATGCCGAACCCAGCACGATGGAAGCACCGCCGGAACCAATGCCGGCAATCAGGCCCCATATGCAGTAAAATTGCCAGAGTTGATCTATCAGCGCACAGGCAGCGGCGGCCAGGGTTAATAGCACGACGCTGGCCACGCAAATGCGCTTTGGACCGTAAAGATCCATGCATCGTCCCAACCACGGTCCGGAAAACCCGAACACCAGCAAATTGACCGATACCGCACCGCTGATTTCCGGGCGGCTCCAGCCGAATTCCCGTTCCAGCCCAAGCATCAAGATACCGGGCAAGGCCCGCATTGCGGCGGCGACAAACAGGCACAGAAATGTCACCGCCAACACCACCCAAGCGTAATGCCAGCCGCGCGGCAAAACAGGCTTCACGGCTTTATCGATAACGGCTTTACTCGGCATCCTCGATTTTATCCAGCAATTCAATCAGCCGGGTAACCCCTTGCAGCAGGATGCCGCCGACGCCCAGGGCAAACCACACCCCAATTACAAAGCCCCAATGAATAGGCGCGGCGAAGAATTCCTCCCTAAACCAGAAGGTATGTCCCCACTCGTTGAAGCCGACACTGACCAAAATCATGAACGGTCCGAACACCGCCAAGGTCAACGGTAGCGAGATGCCTTTGGCATACAAGGGCAAGCGGGTTCTGGCGTAAAGCCAGGCACAGCCACCCAGGATCACATATAGCGGGAAGTTAAAGTAAAACTCGATGATATGGTTAGCGGTAAACGGCGTGTCGCGGATCGCCACCTGATGCCAGGAATTGTCCTGCTCGGCAAAATAACTACCGGCCCAATACACGGCAAAGGTGTAAATACTGATCCACATCGTCAACGTGAAATAGCGGCGTATCTCTTCCTTGGGTGCCAGTTGATCCAATTGCCGGTCGCGCGATAGCCATAAATAGCCCCAAAAGCCGCTGGCAACGGCGGCGATAATGATCAGTTCGATATAAAACAGTCGCATCCAGTACTGTTCGAATGCAGGTTCCGAGGAATCCAAACCGTGTTCTATGGCAAAGGCGCCCTGATACAGTCGTAAACTGATGTACATAATGGTTAAAAAGCCAAATCCCTTTAAATATTTGGGTAAGTCAACCAAATACCAAGGCAATGATTTGGGGTTTTCGGTGCTTAAGCTCACGTGTTCTGTCGTGGTAGCCATGTTCTGCTCCTGAGTTAAATGAATTTGGGAATGACGGCAGCGGAAATGCTGGAGATATAACGTTTGCCCAGCATGTCGTCGTAAAGAAATAGCAAGCCGCCCAAACGGGAATCCGCATCGCGAATCAGACCATCCAATTTCTCGGATTCCCAGGCGGCATCGCGCACTTCGATGATGACGGTGCGTTGTTCGCCGGGCTCTATGGGTGAGGCATTATCCAGACTCAGGCCGTTGTTGCTGACGTCGTCCTTGCCTGGGTTGTAACCACTATTGGCCACATCAGCATTTAGAAAATGCACGTTGGAACTGGCGAATTCGCCTATCCGCACCGCGCCTTCGCTACGGTTATCGACCTTGACCTGCAACACCATGGCGCGCTGAGCGATGTTGTATTCCGCTTTTAGCGTGTCCACATTGACGGTGCCGGCATTGACTTGCGCCGGTAGTGGCAGAATTTGATCCAAGCCGGCTTGCAACGGAATGACATCTGGATAACGGTTAGCCGTTACGCTATTCAGCACTAACACCAAAACCGGCACGCTGACCAACACCACCTTGGCAATCCACTTATCCTGTGGCGTAATCAGTTCGTGTTCCAAGCCGGCATCCAGCATGCGATAACGGCTGATAAACAAAGGCCGACGTACCCACCATAACAGCCAGGCAGTCGCCAGTGCCCCCCAAAACAGATGCCAGAACACGCCATTGGCAAAGCCGAAACTTTCCATATCGATCATTTCGCCGTTGATGGTTTTGATGGTGTTGCTAAAGTCGCTGGGATTCCCGCCGATTTCCAGCCAAACGCCGGGACCCATCACTTGCCCGGCATCCTTTAAATTGAAAAACGGGTGAATGTGATAACGCCCCGGCAAGCGGCCCTTCATCACCACCTTGAAATCATAATCGCCACCCGGTTGCAAGGCGACCGAGTTGGTCCAAGGCTTGCCGTTCAGATAGCGCTCGGTGCGGATCAGTACCGGCCCTGGGGTGGAAATATTCAAAAAGCTGGCTTCCGGCTTAGGCACGCTGACCGGCCAATCCTCGGCGACATGAAACTTGCCGCTGACACTGACTTCTTCGTTGACGTTGAATTTTTGCGTGGACCACTGCACGTCGTACCACTGAATGGTGCGCATGCGGATGAACGGCTCCAGGGCTTTTTCGCCATGCGCCTGGGCGGATGAGAGCGGCAAACCGGACAATACCGTGAGAGCGATTAAGGCTAACAGCCAAGATTTAAAACGTGTTTTCATGTTGGCTGCTCCTTAAATTTTGCTCAAGTAACGGGTAGTGGCAAACCACTTGCCGATATGCCACCACAACGGATACATCAACGAACACAGCAATGCCGAGCAGAACGCTGACAACGGCGTCGCATACTGACCATACGTGCGCAAGGTGCCCCGCTCGATGATACGCAGATACTCCGGCATACCGGTACGGATGTATTGAAAACCGAACAAATCGGCAATCGTCAATTGACTGTTGGCAACCTCGACCGGCTGGTGGAACATGCCAAATATCGGCCAGTTGGTCGGGTAAAACAGCAACGCAAACGCGCCGCCGCCGAAAATCGAAGTGATAGTCAAGCTATTGGTTAACATCAGCAAGGTGTCCAATACCAGAGCGCCCGGAATCATCGTCGCCGGCAGCACCATATTGATGGGGAAATAGTTCCAATAGTGGTAGGCAAACACCCGGGTCACCCAGGTACCAATCAACAAGGCCGCGACGCACAGCGTGGCGCCTAGCGGCAAACGAAACTTATCCCACAGCACCGCTTGCACGGCGGCTGGAAAGGTAATGCCGATTAAGGGTGTGACCAATGGCCACCACTGCCGGTCTTTCCAATCGACCCAGAAATCCCAATCGCCGACCGTCAATGCAAAATGCAGATGAAACGAGCCGATGAACAGAAATAAAGCCAGAACCAAAATCAGATAGTCATAGGCTCTTGCCAACCGGGCTTTTTCGCCCCGGTACGGTTTGAACGTGGAAATTGGAATTTGTGCGGACATGTGTGCTTCCCCCGTAAAGTCTTATAGTGAATGACGGCGATAGCCATCGAATGTTGGGCGTACCGCCAACTGCAAGCTACCCTTGGGGGGTCAAACTTTGTAGGCTGGGCGACACGCTCGGTGTATAAGGTAGGGAGAAATTAACTCGCTGTTAAATGGCTATATTTCATTCGCGGCCATCGAAACTGTTCATGCCGCAAGCTCGCGGTTTTTAGTTACCATGCAACCCGTTTTTGCCGGGTATTTCTCATGTCCAATTTACGCACCTTCGATCTAAATCTGTTATTGGCTTTCGATGTGCTGATGAGGGAACGCAATGTCACTCGCGCGGCGGAGTGCATGTTCGTCACCCAATCGGCGATGAGCCATACCTTGCACCGCTTGCGCCAGCAGCTGGACGATCCGGTTTTGGTCAAGTCGCCGGCCGGGATGCAGCCCACAGCGTTGGCACTGGCATTGGTCGAGCCGGTGCGCGATCTCTTGCGGGAAATGGAACGGCTGCTGGAGTCGCCGCAAGCCTTTGACCCCGGCAGTAGTCAGCGCCGTTTCACCATCGCCGCCACCGACTATATGGAGTTTCTATTGTTGCCCGAGCTATCCGGCTCGATCGAACAAGCCGCACCCGGCGTGGATATTCACATTAAACGGACGGATTCCGCCTTTCCCTTGGCCCAATTGGAAAATGGCAGCCTGGATGTGGTGTTGGGCTTTGCCTCGATGCTGGAGCCGCCGGCGCATTTGCGCTGCGAGCATCTGTTTGTGGACCGGATGGCCTGCGTGGTACGGGAAAATCACCCTAAGATCCGCAATGCGCCTTCCGTGGACGAGTATCTGGCTGTGCCGCACATGCTGATTTCCCGCACCGGGAGTCAGGTGGGTTTTATCGACGCCAAGCTGGCCGAGCTAGGCCTGGAACGGCGGATTAAATTGATTGTGCCTCATTTTCTGTCGGCACCGTTGATGGTGGCACAGACCGATTTGATATTGTCCCTGCCCTACCGGCTGGCCGCCGAATTTCAGAAATTGGTCACCTTGAATATCCTGCCCGTCCCCATCGATTTACCCGATTACGAACTGGTGATGATTTGGCATCCCTTATGGGAAAAAGACCCGGCCCATTGTTGGCTACGCGCACAAATCAGCGCAATAGGCCGAAAAATCGATGCGAACCAAACTCTGCTTTAACGCCCCGGCAAGCCGGCCGCTAAAGCCTGTACTTGCAGTAGATAGTAAGGCGGCCGGGATTTGGCGTCGCCGCCGTTGAGAGTCGCCGAGCGATGCAAGCGATTCACCACCGCATACAAGCGCCCTTCCGGACCGAAACTGAAGGAATCCACCGCCGCCACCGACTATATGGAGTTTCTATTGTTGCCCGAGCTATCCGGCTCGATCGAACAAGCCGCACCCGGCGTGGATATTCACATTAAACGGACGGATTCCGCCTTTCCCTTGGCCCAATTGGAAAATGGCAGCCTGGATGTGGTGTTGGGCTTTGCCTCGATGCTGGAGCCGCCGGCGCATTTGCGCTGCGAGCATCTGTTTGTGGACCGGATGGCCTGCGTGGTACGGGAAAATCACCCTAAGATCCGCAATGCGCCTTCCGTGGACGAGTATCTGGCTGTGCCGCACATGCTGATTTCCCGCACCGGGAGTCAGGTGGGTTTTATCGACGCCAAGCTGGCCGAGCTAGGCCTGGAACGGCGGATTAAATTGATTGTGCCTCATTTTCTGTCGGCACCGTTGATGGTGGCACAGACCGATTTGATATTGTCCCTGCCCTACCGGCTGGCCGCCGAATTTCAGAAATTGGTCACCTTGAATATCCTGCCCGTCCCCATCGATTTACCCGATTACGAACTGGTGATGATTTGGCATCCCTTATGGGAAAAAGACCCGGCCCATTGTTGGCTACGCGCACAAATCAGCGCAATAGGCCGAAAAATCGATGCGAACCAAACTCTGCTTTAACGCCCCGGCAAGCCGGCCGCTAAAGCCTGTACTTGCAGTAGATAGTAAGGCGGCCGGGATTTGGCGTCGCCGCCGTTGAGAGTCGCCGAGCGATGCAAGCGATTCACCACCGCATACAAGCGCCCTTCCGGACCGAAACTGAAGGAATCCACCCAAGACAACTTCGGACATTGCGCCAGCTGCCAGTAATGGCGATCGGCGCCGATCACGCCTATGGCATTATTTGCCAGGTCACCCAGGTAAATATTGTTATTTTTATCGATGCTGATACCGTCCGAGATCGGTTTGTCGCTATAGCGTTGTACTCGGCTGGCAAGTTCTTCGGTCGTCAAGGTTTCGTCGATTAAATCGGCGGCTTTGATCCGGTACAGACTTAAACCGTGCATCGGACCGTAATAAACCCATTCGTTGTTTAAGTCCTCCGTGATGGGGTTGACGCCAATGTGCGGCTTAAGCAATTCGCCGGAAGCTCCTTTCACCTGGATAGCCTGACCGTCGATGATCAGATCGACGTTTTCCGGCAGCACACTGACATGCCCTTCCAGCACTCGCCTTGCCGCTCCGGTATACAGATTGACTACGATCAAGCCGGCATTACTGCCGCCGGCCGGATCGCTGATAAAGGCGTGATTGTGCGCGGTATCCAGCGCAAAATCATTCACAAAAGCATCTTTAGGCGCCACAGGCGTTGCTAAATAAATCAGGCGCTGCAGTTTATCGGTCTTGGTATTCCAGCCCACTAATTTGGGTGTAACCCCGCTGCGCATGCCGTTGTCCAGCATCCAGACTATGCCGTTGGCGTCCGAGCGGATGCCCAACACCGAATCGAGTTTTACCGCGGCCTTAGAATCCGTGGCCGACCATTCGCGATTCGGAAACGGCACCAAGGTTTGCCCCTTGTACTCAAGCACGGAGTACTGCGGTTGATAAAACTGATGTTGGCTCATGATGATTCGCCCACTCGCCGTCGCCGTGACGTTGCCTGGCCCGGTATCGAATTCGGCTACCACGTCAACGTGAGAATTACCGTCGGCAAAGGCTGCGGATGCTGCCAGTAGCAGCACGGCACAAGATTTAGTAAGACGACTCATGGCCATCTCCTTAACTGGGTTGAGGTGTTGATCAGCATACCGGACTGCGGAATGGCCGTTAAATGACATTATTTAATCGCGCGTCATTAAAAAAACTGATTA
>CAZGUM010000021.1:0-36364 GCA_964529085.1 uncultured Methylomonas sp.
TGGAAGTCGGTCCTGTGAAAAAAGCAGGTTACACCGAAGACCAAGCTATCGATGCCGTTTACGAATATCTGAAAAAATAATCGTCGCCCCCGGGCAAACAAAAAGCCGCTATCCTTTCGGATAGCGGCTTTTTTTATAGCCGGCATAAAACAATACTTAGTCTTGTCGCCCGAGATAGACCTGATTACCGCGCTGATGACTCAAACGATAACGGTTGCGTAGCCAGACCCCGGCAATCGCCGCGATCATCAGCCCACAAGACACAAAGGTCAAATATACCAAATCCTTAATGTCGTTCAATTCCTCGATCAGAGCTTGATTGGCAGCTACACCGTCAACCTTAGCCGGAGAATCGACGGAATAGGTAGTGAGTATTTTCACGTCGCCTTTCAAGTCCTGAATGGTATCCAAAGAATCGGCGACGCTACCCTTTTTGATGCTCTCTTCCAGCGCTTTTAACTTGCTGTCGATAGAACCACTCAGCAAACCGAATAATTGGCCTTTCAATGCGCTGATTTCAGCGGATAGCGCCGGATTCTGCGTAGCGTAAGCCATAGAAACAGCTTGATGCTTTTGGATTTCGGTCAACAAATTCTGTTTAGGCAACAATACAAAACCCAGCAAAAAAACCGCTGCCATCAATCCTAAAACCAACAATAACAAAAAGCGATTAGCCTTGATCAGCGCCTGATGCTGATGGGCGCGCAGATAGACTATCTCATACTTATCGGTATTGACATCATCCAGATTAATCTCAGGCATATCGCTCATTATTCTTTTAGTGTTGCTAATCGGGAAGCCCTATTGGTACTACCTAGATCATGTAGCACCTAAACGGCACCACATGCACAATGGAAATACATCGCGGCATTATACAAGCTAAATCGAAAATGTCCTGCTTTATCCAAACCGCAATCAACGGCCTTTTTTTGCGGCAATCCGCATTCTTAGCGCATTCAGTTTGATAAAGCCTTCGGCATCTTTTTGGTTGTAAGCGCCGCCATCTTCTTCAAAAGTCGCGATATTTTCATCGAACAGACTATTGGTTTCCGATGCCCGACCGACCACGATCACGTTACCTTTATACAATTTCACCCGCACCTTGCCGTTAACATTAACCTGCGAAGCGTCGATCATGGTCTGCAACATGGCCCGCTCCGGGCTCCACCAGTAACCGTTGTAAATCAAGGACGCATAGCGTGGCATCAGTTCGTCTTTCAAATGCGCGACTTCGCGGTCCAGCGTCAATGATTCGATGGCTCTATGCGCTTTCAGCATCACGGTGCCTGCCGGGGTTTCGTAACAACCTCGGGACTTCATACCAACATAGCGGTTCTCAACGATGTCCAGACGACCGACACCGTTAGCACCGGCGATTTTGTTCAATTTTTCCATCACCTGATGTGGGGTGTGGGGCACATCGTCAATAGCCACGATATCGCCATTCTGATAACTGAGCTCGACGTAGGTGGCTTGATCCGGCGCATTTTCCGGCGATACGGTCCAGCGCCACATATCTTCTTCCGGCTCGGCCCACGGATTTTCCAAGATACGGCCTTCGTAAGAAATGTGCAGCGAGTTGGCATCCATGGAATACGGCGAGGTTTTGCCTTTTTTCATTTCCACCGAAATACCGTGTTGCTCGGCATAGTCGAGCAATTTCTGCCGGGAATTCAAATCCCATTCGCGCCACGGCGCGATAATTTTAATATCCGGGCGCAAGGCATAAGCCCCCAACTCGAAGCGGACCTGGTCGTTACCTTTGCCGGTAGCCCCGTGAGAAACCGCGTCGGCGCCGGTTTCGTTGGCAATTTCTATCAGCCGTTTGGCGATCAACGGCCTGGCAATCGAGGTACCGAGCAGATACTCGCCTTCATATATAGTGTTAGCGCGAAACATCGGAAACACGAAATCGCGAGCAAACTCTTCACGCAAATCGTCGATATAAATTTCCTTGATGCCGGCAGCAGTTGCTTTAGCGCGGGCCGGTTCCAGTTCTTCACCCTGACCGATGTCGGCGGTAAATGTCACGACTTCGCAGTCGTACACATCTTGCAACCATTTCAGAATAACCGAGGTATCCAAACCACCGGAATAGGCCAACACCACTTTTTTAATATCCGACATAATGCGCTTCACACCTTTTACAAATTAAAAATCGGCGAATTATAACGGAAAACCTCAATAAATTGCCCGCAAACCGCGCTCAAACTAGCGTAAAACTTACAAGTATTTACCCAGCAATGTTGCCACGCGAACGGTAGCTCCTTGATTATTTTGCACAAACAGTCTGCCGTTATCGACCACCCTGTTCCGAAACGCGTCATCTCCATATATTCGCAGCACGGCATCAATCAGAGCTTGACGATCGGAACACTGTATCGCGCCTTCCACAGCTAAAATCCGTTCAGCAATTTCCTGAAAATTGAACATTTTCGGCCCAAACAACACCGGCACACCGACGGCGGCGGGCTCCAGAACATTGTGCCCGCCCACCGGCACCAAACTACCGCCGACGAAAGCCAGATCGGCCACCGCATATAACATTTTTAACTCGCCCATACTGTCGGCGATAAACACATCTGTCTGCGGCTGACAAGCCCGCCGTTCGCTGCGCATCACCACCATCAAGCCCTGCTGTTCGCAAAGCTTTTTCACCGTTTGAAAGCGCTCCGGGTGACGCGGCACAATCATAAGCAGCAACTCCGGTATCGCCGCTTTAAGAACAGGGTAAAGCGCTAAAAACGTCTCTTCTTCGCCCTGGTGAGTACTGGCAATAATCCAAGTCCAGCGGTTTGCAAATAACTGCTGCTTCAGTACACGCCCTTCCGCGATCAAGGCAGCTTCTATCATCACGTCGAATTTAATGTTACCCAGCACCTGAACTTGCTGAGGAGCCGCGCCGATCTCAATAAATCGTAAGCAGTCTTCCTCGGTTTGCACGGCGACTGTGGTGACGCAAGCCAAGGCCGGCTTTACCAATCCGGGAATTTTTCGATACGACCGCGCGGAACGTGCCGACAATCGCGCATTGATCACGAAAAGCGGGATGTTTCGCGCCGCGCAAGCGGCGAACAAATTGGGCCAGATTTCCTTTTCCATCATGACTGCCAGCCGGGGCCGAAAATGTTTGAAAAAGCGCGCGACCACAAACGGCAGATCATAGGGCAGATAGACGTGCTCCACTTGACTAGCCAATACCGACAGCACCCGGGCCGAACCGGTTGGCGTAGTAGTGGTCACTAGTACCGGCAACTGCGGATACCGACTGCGCAATTGTCCGATTAATGGGAAAGCCGCTTCCGCCTCCCCCACCGAAACGGCATGCACCCAAATCACTCCCTGACTGGGAGACCCTTTGTAACAGCCTAAGCGCTCTAACCAGCGTTGCCGATATTGCGGCGCCTTGTAGCCACGCCAATACAGTCGCAACAAAATAGCGGGCAACAACAAACCATAAATTAGCGTGTATAGATAACGCATTACATCCGTTCTCATAAATTATTGGATTAATCCCATGCAATCTTAAACGATTACCCGACAAATCTCGCCCATCATCCCACCTCAATACCTGCCGCATCGAAACCGTTTAAGTTCATATATTGAACGACAATCCGGCATCCAGTCCTAAGGTGGGAAAGCGTAAGGTTTAATTATCCACCCCAGCGATGCGGCATATTTTCCCGCCGAAGGCATTAACCATGCATGACAGCCACTGCAGACGCTACTTAGCGGCAAACATTTTTCGCCCAAACTCAGGATGAAAACCACTTCGCGCAACCTCATAACTAACACTATTCATTAGTCGTCGCCAATACTCAATTACCGTCTATACTGATCGTCACGCTAGATAAATAGAGGTAAATTTATGTTTCATTTCAGCAGATCACGCACCAGTCAACCCATTTGGAATGATAGATCGAATTGCCTAAATACCGGCTTTCGATACCGCTGATTCCAAGCATCTTGCTTTTACGGGCATGCTCAATTTCGGATGTAGGCTTGGCATTGAATCGATACCACACCAGAACTTTTCCGCCCTGCCTTTGCTCTTCCCGTTTTCTCCTGAGACTGGAGGATAGCGCGATAGATCATTCGGCAACTTGCAACGACAGTTTAAATTCTGAATAAACCCAACCGAGGAGATATATTTATGAAGTTGACTCACATTTTTTCAAACCACAAGCAAGAAGTGGAAAAACTTACCAGCGCCGAAATCGAACGCGTCGCTCAAGCCGTCATCGCCGGACAATTGGATGTAAGAGTCAATACCGCCGGATTTACCGAGAACAACATACAATTTGGTCATGCGATTAATCAGATCCTCGACGCTATCACTCAGCCGTACAATACGGTTGCCGACTGCGTCGAACAAATAGCCGCCGGCGCGGTTCCGGCTAAAATCGGCACTCATTATCGTGGCGACTTCAACACGCTAAAGAACAATCTCAATCAGCTTATAGACGCCATCACCCAGCAAACGGCCGCCGCGCAGGCAATTGCCGATGGCAATTTCACTACCCGTATTAACGTGCGTTCCGAACACGATACCTTGGCGCAGAGCTTGGTCAAAATTATCGATGTGCAGCAGGCCTTGAAAAACGAACTACAGCGTTTGACCGGCGCGTCCAAGGATGGTCAATTAACAGAGCGAGGCAACGCGACAGCATTTAAAGGTACTTACGCCGAAGTGATTCACGGGGTCAATCAAATGTTGGACGCCATTCTGCTGCCAATCGGGGAAGGCAATCGCATTCTGGCGCAGATTTCCGGCGGCAAAATTGATGAATTGATCGGCGAAACATATCGGGGCGATCACGAGAAAATGAAACAGGCCGTTAACAATGTGGCCTCCACCCTGCAAGGCTTGCAACATGAATTGCAACGTCTCACCATCGCTTCCAGACAGGGACAGCTTACCGAGCGGGGTAAAGCCGAACATTTTAAAGGCGCCTATGCGGAAGTCATCGGCGGAGTAAATGAAATGCTGGATGCCATTCTGTTACCGATTGGCGAGGGCAATCGTATTCTGGCGCAAATTTCCGGCGGCAAAATCGACGAATTGATCGAACAAACCTACCAGGGCGATCACGAAAAAATGAAACTAGCGGTCAATAACGTCGCCATCTCGATACAAGGTCTGCAAAAAGAGCTGCAAAGACTCCAAGCAGCCTCCAGAGAAGGGCAATTATCCAAACGCGGCAATACCGTGCAATTTAAAGGTGCCTACGCCGAAGTCATCGCCGGCGTCAATGATATGCTGGACGCCATTCTATTGCCCATTGGCGAGGGCAATCGCATCCTGGCGCAAATTTCCGGCGGCAAGATCGACGAATTGATCGAACAAACCTACCAAGGCGATCACGAAAAAATGAAACTGGCCGTCAACAACATGGCCGTCACCTTGCAAGGTCTGCAGAAAGAATTGCACCGCCTAACCACAGCCTCGAGGGATGGCCAGCTCTCCGATAGAGGAAAACCCGAACAGTTTAAAGGCGCATACGCCGAGATCATTGCTGGCGTCAACGAAATGCTGGACGCGATTCTGGTGCCGATCGGCGAAGGCAACCGAATTCTCAGCATGATTCGCGGCGGCGATTTACGCCAACGCGTCGAAATCGCCTGTAAAGGCGACCATGACAAGATGAAGCAAGCCGTTAACGGCGTACATACCTGGCTATCGGATTTGATCGCTTACGTCACCAAACTCGCCAACGGCGACATGACGGCGGCGATGGGCAAAGCTTCAAACGACGACCAGATTCATGAATGGCTAATGCTGCTAAAAAGCAATGTTCAGGCTTTGGTATCCGACGCCGACAAACTCTCGATAGCGGCAGTGGAAGGCCGCTTACAGACCCGCGCCGACGCCAGCAAACATCAGGGCGACTTTCGTAAGATAGTGGAAGGTTTCAACAACACCCTGGACGGGGTCATTCTGCCTCTGAATGAGGCTGTCGAAGTACTGACCCTGGTCGAACAAGGCGACTTGACCCGTAAAATCAAGGGAGACTACAAAGGTCAACTCAATGACTTTAAAGACACGGTTAACAATACCATCGTCAAACTTTCGCAAACCATCTCGGAAGTTATCAGTGCCGCCGATCAATTAAGAAACGCCTCCGGACAAATCAGCGCGACCTCGCAATCCTTATCGCAAGCATCCAGCGAACAGGCGGCCGGCGTCGAGGAAACCACCGCCAGTATCGAACAAATGGCCGCCAGCATTAACCAGAATGCGGAAAATGCCAAAGTGACCGACGGCATGGCCGGTAAAGCCAACCAAGAAGCGACCGCGGGCGGCTCGGCCGTTAAACAGACCGTAGCAGCGATGAAGGATATCGCCAATCGGATCGGCATCATCGACGACATTGCCTATCAGACCAATATGCTGGCCCTCAACGCGGCTATCGAAGCGGCTCGAGCGGGCGATCACGGTAAAGGCTTCGCGGTGGTGGCCGCGGAGGTCAGAAAACTGGCGGAACGCAGCCAAGTGGCGGCGCAAGAAATCGGTCAACTGGCGGAAAGTAGTGTGAAAACCGCGGAAAGTGCCGGGCAATTGCTGGACGCCATCTTACCCAGCATTGCCAAAACCTCCGACTTGGTCCAAGAAATTGCCGCAGCCTCCCAGGAACAATCGGCTGGCGTTAAGCAGGTTAATATCGCGATGAGTCAGATGAATCAAATTACCCAGCAAAATGCTTCCGCAAGCGAAGAACTGGCGGCGACCGCCGAAGAAATGACCAGTCAAGCCGCACAATTACAAAGCCTGATGAGCTTTTTCAAAATCGAAAATGCGCAAACGGTTTTTTCCCGCACTTCCACGAGAACCACGCCTAAAACGCCGAGACCTGTAGCGCCGCCACTTCACATTAATCATGCGGAGAACCCTGAAGGGTTCGACATAAACCATTTCGAACGTTTCTAGGTCGCGGTGCATCCCTGGCTACGCCCGCCGATGAATAAGCTAACTTTTTTGCTCGGCAACGAAATATATTCGCTGGAAATTTTAAACGGCAGGAAAATCATGGGATAGAACAAATTAAACGAAGAAGCAATGACGCCGTTGTTTGCAATAGCCAGGATTCGACCTGGCAGTTACCGATTGTGCGCTCTCTGTCAGATCAAGTCTGAGCTAGTACACTTGAGCTAGTTTAAGTTAGATCCATCTCGGCCCACATCCGTTTTCCATCTGGCAAAGTATACATCGGCGCTTGGCAACGACCCAGCTAACATTATCGGCATCGTTCTTTGGCAGATCTATCTAAAAGAATTTAAGCCAAGCCCGCAATCTGGCATCGGATTTAGACCGCCATGCTGAAGGACTCCCCTACTAGCTTACGGCGAAACCCCTCTAGCACCCTAATTTCCGTTCCAAATCGAGCACCTGCTGGGTGGTTTGCAGTACCGTATCCGGATTCAGGCTCATCGAATCGATACCGATTTCTACCAGATATTCGGCCATTTCCGGGTAATCCGACGGCGCCTGCCCACATAAACCTGAATGCCTACCATTGCGGCGAGCGCCCTCTACCGCCATGCGGATCATGGTCTTGACCCCGGCATCACGCTCGTCAAAGTCATTGGCGACAATCTCCGAATCGCGGTCCACACCCAACGTCAATTGCGTCAAATCGTTGGAACCGATAGAAAAACCGTCAAACAGCTTAGCGAACTCGTCGATCAAAATCACATTATTGGGTATCTCGCACATCACGTAGATCTCCAGACCCTCTTCACCCCGCGTCAATCCCAGTTTCGCCATGTAATCCAACACCCGCTCGGCTTCGTCTATCCTCCGGCAGAAAGGGATCATCAACACCACGTTCTTCAAGCCCATCTGCTCGCGCACCCTTTTCATCGCCGCGCATTCCAGTGCGAAACCTTCGGCATAGGCCGGATGCACGTACCGCGAGGCGCCGCGAAATCCGATCATCGGATTTGCCTCGTCGCGTTCAAACCAACGGCCGCCCAGCAAAGTAGCATACTCGTTGGTCTTGAAATCGGACATCCTAACCACTACCGGCTTGGGATAAAACGCCGCTGCTATGGTGCCGACACCTTCCGCCAAACGCTGAATAAAGAATTCTTCCGGTTTGGCGTAGCCAGCAGTCAAATGCTTCAGTTTTTCCATTTCACCTGCATCCTGAACGCTTTCCGGATGAATCAATGCTAAGGGGTGAGCCTTGATGTACTCGGTGATAATGAACTCCATCCGGGCAAGACCAACACCGTCGTTGGGCAAAAAACTGTGTTTAAAAGCCAATTCCGGATTGCCGAGATTGAGCATGATCTTGGTCTTCGGCCGTTGCAGTTGCGAAAGATCGGTATGTTTCACCTCGAAATCCAAGCGCCCTTCATAAACTTTGCCGACATCGCCTTCCGCGCAAGATACGGTTACCAAACCGCCGCTTTTTATCGCCGACGTCGCATTCTCGCAGCCGATCACGGCAGGCACACCTAATTCGCGGGCAATTATTGCCGCATGGCAGGTGCGCCCGCCGCGATTGGTAACGATGGCCGCAGCGGTTTTCATCACCGGCTCCCAATCCGGGGTAGTCATGTCCGCCACTAACACTTCTCCCGGTTTGAATGTTCCCAGCTTGGCCACATTGTCGATCACCCGCGCCTCGCCGACTGCAATCTTACTGCCGACCGCATGCCCCTTAACGATTGCCCCACCCGTTTGTTTAAGTTGATACTGTTCCAACACATTACCAACCTTTTGCGAGGCGACAGTCTCCGGACGCGCCTGAACAATATAAAGCTTACCGTCCAATCCGTCCTTGGCCCATTCCATATCCATCGGCCGACCGTAATGCTGTTCGATTTTCAGCGCGTAATCCGCCAGTTGCAAAACTTCGGCATCATCAACACAAAATTGCCGGCGTTCGTGATTTGAAGTAGCCACGTTGCGAATCGGTTCGCGGGTGCGGCCATCGCTATAAATCATTTTGATTTTTTTTGCGCCCAACGTTCGCCGCAATACGGCGCGATAGCCTTTAGCAAAAGTGGGTTTATGCACATAAAACTCATCGGGATCGACCGCACCCTGCACCACGTTTTCGCCCAGACCATAGGCACCTGTGATGAAAACCGCGTCGTTGAATCCAGATTCGGTATCCAAGGAAAACATCACGCCGCTTGCCGCCAAATCGGAACGCACCATTTTCATTACCCCTATCGACAAACCGATCTTGAAATGATCGAAACCTTGGTCGAGCCGGTAATGAATGGCGCGGTCGGTAAAAAGACTGGCGAAGCAACGTTTGCAGGCATCCAGCAAGGCCTGACCGCCGCGAATATTGAGGTAAGTATCCTGCTGACCGGCAAAACTGGCAGTGGGTAAATCCTCGGCTGTCGCTGAGCTGCGCACGGCGACTGTCAAGTCCTCGCCGTATTCCTGCTGCAATTTGGCGAAAGCATCGTGAACTTCGCGCTGTAAATCGGCAGGTAACGGCGCGGCATAAACCAAATCCCGGGCTTGTTGCGCCCGGCGCGCCAGTTCCTCGACATCGTCGGCATCCACGTTATCCAGTAAGTTGTGCAACCGAGGCCAGGCATCAGCCTGATCCAACATATACCGATAAGCTTCGGCGGTAATCGCAAAACCGTTGGGCACAATCACCCCCTGCCCGGCCAACTCGCGATACATCTCGCCAAGCGAGGCATTTTTGCCACCGACCAATGGGATATCATTAATGGTGAGTTCTTCAAACCAGCGAATATATTGATTTTGCTCGGACATGATGCGCTCCTTGGCTATTGTTATGCTTATAGCTATAAGCATACGCCGTTGCGGACAATCGGCAAGTGCGTACTGTGATAGAACAGGCTGATTCAACTTGTCCTGGGATACAAGAATAGGCACCGAAACCGATTATGTTTGAGAGACTGCACCCCATCGCGGCCGCAGACTAGGCAGGGCAAACTAATACAAGAACGGGATTCGAACTGGACAAACTGGAAGGGGATGCAAATACCTGATATTTCAGTCAGTTACAATTTATACGAAGGGGAAATATTGCAGTTTGGCTGCTGCACGGCCTGAGAATGAACAGAAAACGCTAGGAGTACGTTAACTCCGTCAGCTCACTGATGAGCAGACTGCGTTTGCTAGTGGTTTAACCACTCCATATAAAGCTGAACGCCTTGTTCAACGCTTTTAAATTGATGCTGACATCCTATGCCACGCAGATTTTCCAGGTTAGCTTCGGTAAAGCTTTGATAGCAACCCTTCAGATGTTCGGGGAACGGTATGTATTTGATACATCCACGTTGGTGATAACGAATTACCGCATTGGCCACATCGTTAAAGGTCTGGCTGCGGCCGGTGCCGCAATTAAAGATACCGGAGGCTTGCGGATTGTCCAGGAACCAGAGATTGACATCGACCACATCGCCGACATAGATAAAATCTCGACGCTGCTCGCCGTTGCCGTAACCGTCGCAACCTTCAAACAACTTAAGTTCATCGGATTGCTGGATTTGATTATTCAAATGGAAGACAACGCTGGCCATGCTGCCTTTATGGGCTTCGCGCGGACCGTAGACGTTGAAATAACGTAGACCAATCACCTGCGCCGTCAGTTTGGTGTGTCTGCGCAAATATTGATCGAATTGAAACTTGGAATAACCGTAGACATTCAACGGACCTTCGTAGGCCAATTCTTCCTTGAAGGTTAAATCCGCACCGTAGGTAGCGGCGCTGGAAGCGTAAATGAACGGGATTTTATGGCTTTGGCAATAATGAAATAGCGTTTTACTGTATTCATAATTGTTGTCCATCATGTAGCGGCCGTCCCATTCAGTCGTGCTGGAACAGGCGCCCTGATGGAATATAGCTTCTATCGCTTCGGCATGGAAGGCACCTTGTTGCAGTCGTTCCAAAAAGGTGCTTCTATCCAGATAATCCGCGATTTTGCAATCGACCAAATTCCGATACTTGATACCGTTGGTTAAATGGTCAACTACTAAAATTTCATCATAACCGCGGGCATTTAGCCCCAATACCAGATTACTGCCAATGAAGCCGGCGCCACCGGTTACGATAATCACGGATTTTACTCGGCTACCACTTTAACCGGCAGCGTGACGACGATGTCGGTATGCAGATTGATAGCGATATCGTATTCGCCGATATTGCGGATTACGCCGTTTGGCAAACGCACTTCGTGCTTCTCGACCTTTACGCCGGCAGCAGTAATCGCATCGGCAATGTTTTGCGTACCGACAGAACCGAACAAGCGGCCTTCGTCGCCGGTTTTGTGCGCGATAGACACGTTCAGTTTGCTGATTGCTTCGCCGCGGGCATTGGCTGCAGCCAATTTTTCAGCTGCTTGTTTTTCCAGCTCGGCGCGGCGTTCTTCAAATTCTCTGATTTTCTTAGGTGTAGCAGGAACTGCTTTACCTTGCGGAATCAGATAGTTTCTGCCGTAACCAGCTTTGATGGTTACTTTGTCGCCCAGATTACCCAGGTTCGCGGTTTTTTCCAGAAGAATGACTTCCATCGTTTTTTACCTCTTAAATCGACTTTATTGTCGAAAAATCGGGAGCTTACGCTCCATTTGGTTTTAGTTTATTACGTAAGTCCAGCCAAGTATCGGTCAGTCCGCATAACACAATCACTATCATCACATGCGGAATTAACATTAAAGTGACATACAAAAAAGGCACCATAAAACGGCTGCCTTTCATGACCGAAAACGCCGAATGCAACACTGCGGTGCCTATCATCGTGTAAGTCACCAATAGCACCAACAAGACGTTCCAGCACAACTCGGCAGTCTTACCGGATGTCAAGTACGCCGCCACCGCTACAAGCAAGGTGATTAATGTCAGCTGAAAATGCCCTTTCAAGCCCAAAAACTCGGCTTTAAAACCACCGGGATTATAAAGTACCGCCTGCCACCATCTAGCCAGAAACAAACCGAACAGCAGACCGTAAACGCTGCCGGCAGCGGCGACCCCGGTCATAAAATGCGCCAAAAGTTCCGCTGATTGCTTAATCTGCTCAAGCGGCACATCGGTTTTGCCTTCAAGCATTGGTTGCATCATGAAGTTCAGTACTTCGCGCCACAACTGCACAGGTTGATCCTGAAGCACATAAACGCCCAGGACTACAGCAACCCCCAACATGACGGCTATCTCTATTGCGAGCGCCAGATATCGTCCCTCGCGCAACACGATCGAAATCAGCCAAACCGGCAGCCAAAACGCCGAGCTGTAAAGCAAAGCGTATTGGTAATTGCCGATTATCAGGGTACTTAAAGCTGCCGCCGCCAAACAGGAGCAGACCAACACATATAAGCCTTCACCCGCGCCGCGCCGCAACGTCACTAACGCTACCGCGGCCGAACTTACGATACTTACAGGAGGAAAAAGCAAGGATAGCAAGGCCAAACTGGATGCGACCGTCATGGCCTGCATCCGTCCTTTCATAATGAAAGTGGCCAGAAATTGCACGCTACCGCCCTCCTCCGCGCTAAATTACTTGTGTGCGTCGCAAAACGGCAACAAAGCCAGGAAACGCGCCTGCTTAATAGCAGATGTCAACTGTCTTTGATATTTCGCGCTGGTACCGGTAATACGGCTGGGAATGATCTTGCCGGTTTCGGTGACATATTCGCTCAACAAATCTAAATCTTTATAATCGATTACGATCGCGTCTTCGCCGCTAAAACGGCAACCTTTTTTGCGTCTAATGTTATTACGTGCCATGGCTATTCTCTTGGTTCAATATGGATTATTCGGAATCGGCTTCAGCTTGAGTCTCTTCGACGACTCCCACTTCGACTTCTTCTGTCTCTTCTTCGACTTCTTCCTTAACGCGGCTGCCGGCTTTTTGTCCGTCGTTACCGCTGGTGGCAATCGCGGAAGGTTGTGTGACAGCGGCTTTTTGCGCCAAGGTCAGGCTGCGCAAAATAGCGTCATTGAATCGAAAACCGCTTTCCAGTTCTTCAAGAGTGGCTTGGTCGCATTCGATATTCATCAACACATAATGTGCTTTATGAATTTTTTTGATAGGGTAAGCCAAATGTCTACGGCCCCAATCTTCCAAACGGTGAATTTTGCCGGCGGCTTCTTCAACGGTGGATTTATAACGTTCTATCATAGCCGGAACCTGAGCGCTTTGATCAGGGTGGACTAAGAAGACAATTTCATAATGTCGCATGATTTCTCCTTACGGGTTTAAAAGCTTCCCGTCCGCGGGGACAGTGAAGCAAGGGATGGGGATAAATTCCCCAAAAAGCTGGGCATTATAGAAATAGGCGCTGTTTTTGCAAAGCAATTTTTCAACAGCGCCTATGGAGACTAGGCAAACAGGCTTAACAAACCGTTGCTGGCAATGGCTCTACCGGCGGCAATTTCATCGAGAATAGTGGCGGCTGATTCGTTTGTCGGCGTTTCTGGCTGATTCCGCGACTGACCGTTGCCGCCACGGTTTTGCTCGCCGGCCATTTGAAAAAACTCCCGGCCTTGTTTTTGTTCGGATTGCTGCTGGGACACATTAACATCGGCCAGATTCAAATTCTGTCCACCCAGCATCTCCCGCAACTTAGGGATAGCCGCTTCTATTGCATCTCTAACCGCTGCGTGTTGGGCGGTGAACGCCACAGTGGCCTGATCCTGATTCACATCGATTTTGATGGAAATCGGACCGAGATGCTCGGGATTCAATCGAATTTCCGCCGAAGGCACTGCTTGCTTGTGCATCCATAACAATTTGTCACCTAATTCGGTATTCCATTCCGGATGCGTTAAATGTTTCTGTATCGCCGGAGCCGGCGTTTGATCGGTGTTATTGACCGATTTATTAAGCTGGGCAATATCGGCAGTCATTCTGGATATACTACTCTCCGCTTCCCCACCGCCGGTTTGAGTTTTCGTCGCGGCGGCCTGCTCGCTCTGAAAAGCGTTACCGGTTGAGGTATCCTGAGCAAATTGCTGAGCCCCTCCATCGTGAGCCGCTAACGTCTTGGCGAACCCGCCATCCGGAATCTGGCCTTTCTGTCCGTCGCCATCGCCACTCAGCGCCGCCAAAACGTCTTGCCTTGTCTCCGTGCTGGGTGATTGCGGGTTTTTCTTCATTGCAGACAACGCCTGACTGGTGACTAACGCTGTCTTTAACGCATCGTTGACATTATTGCCGCTATCCGATGCTGGCTGCACTTGCACGCCTGCCGTCATTGCTGGCGCGGCCACTTGTTGCCCTGCCAATTCCGCATTTTCCGCTACGATGCCGGATAAATCTTCTTTATTTTCCGGCGCGGTTGGTAAAACCGGGCTTTGTTGCGCCGCTGGCACTGCTTCCAAACTTTGCAAATATTGCAAAACATCCGCTAGCGTATGCAGCGTATCATCCAGATTTATGTCCGGTTTCAACTTGGTTGCCGTCGGCAAACTATTTCCGAATAATGCGGCAAAGTCCTGCATGTTTTGGCTATTTAAGGTATCGCCGCCCAAAGCGCCGAACTGCTGCTGCAATTCCGCCAGTCCGGCACTGCCCGCGACGCCCTTACTTAACAAACTGTTCTGCAATTGCGCTAACTGCTCCAGCAGCGTCGCCGAAAACACGCCGCCTTCGCCCGCCAAACCGGCAGCCGTAGTAGCGGCTCCATCTACCGAGGATAATAAAGACAGTGGATTTAAACCTTGGATGTTCATGGCAATTCTCCTAACACTTTTAGTTAATCAAGCACTTCCCGTGCCATCCTTACGCCCTGATCGCGCGGCCCGGTCGTCTTGCTCGGCCTGCTCGCGTTTATGTTCGACTTTCATTTCTTCAGCCAGCGCCAAATCGCTGACTTTTTGCAGACTTTTAGTCCGTTGGTGCGCCTCTTCCCAGTGCTTGCGGGCGCGCTGCACGTCCCGCTCGTGACTCTTTACCGCTTGCTTTTGGCCATCGATAGCATTATCGAGCTTATCCGCGAAGGCCCTAAATTCCATCAATTGACTAACATTGATACCGGCCTGTTGTCTGGCAGCAAATTTAGCCAAATAATCCAGACGGTAACTTTCCAAGCTTTCCAACTGACTTTGCTGATCCTGCAACTTTTTTTGGCTAAGCCCCAAAGCTTCCAATGCGTCACGTTCCTGACGCGCATGCAGATCGATAATGACTTTAAGCCGTTGCGACTTTTTCATCAGCTAGCCAGCAACTGCGCCAAATCGCCAAGACTGCGGCTTAAATCGACCGACTCGTCCATGCCTTGTTGCAGAAAATCCATAATCGCCGGATTTTTTTCTATCGCCTTATCAATGCGCGGATCGGCGCCCTGCCGATAGGCACCAACACTGATCAAATCCTTATTCTGTTGATAGGTGGAATACAGTCGCCGCAAATCGCGAGCCATTTGCAGGTGTTCAGGCTCGACGATATCCGGCATCACCCGACTGATCGATGCTTCGATATCGATTGCCGGGTAATGGCCCGACTCCGCCAAGGCGCGCGACAGCACCACGTGACCATCTAAAACCCCGCGCGCCGCATCGGCAATCGGATCGTTGGTATCGTCGCCTTCCGCCAACACCGTGTAAAACGCGGTAATCGAACCGCCGCCTTCGTCGCCGTTTCCGGCCCGCTCCACCAGTTGCGGCAATTTCGCAAACACCGAGGGCGGATAGCCCTTGGTAGCCGGCGGCTCGTCTATCGCCAACGCGATTTCCCGATACGCCTGAGCGTAGCGGGTCAAGGAATCCATCAAGAGCAATACATCCAAGCCCTGATCGCGGAAATACTCGGCGATGCTGGTCGCCAGCAAAGCCCCGTGCACCCGCATCAACGGCGAATCGTCGGCCGGCGAAGCCACCACTACGGCTCTGCGCAAACCTTCTTCACCAAGAATTTTCAACACAAATTCGTTGACCTCCCGGCCCCGCTCGCCGACCAGACCAACCACCACCACATCGGCATTGGTAAACTTGGTCATCATCCCGAGCAGCACGCTTTTACCAACCCCGGTACCGGCGAACAAACCCATGCGTTGACCACGGCCGACGCTGAGTATGGCATTGATCGCCCGCACCCCGACATCCAGCGCTTCGCGGATCGGTTTGCGGCTAAGTGGATTGATATTGACACCAGCCAAGGACACCTTGGCATCGGTATCGAGCGGACCTTTGCTATCCAAGGGATTGCAGGCACCGTCCAATACTCGTCCCAACAAACCGAAACCGACATTTGCCAGACTGTTCTTACCCATGGGCACCACCCGACAACCCGGCTCCAGACCATGGGTATCGCCGGTTGGCATCAAAAATAAACGCGACCCGCCGAAACCAACCACTTCAGCCGTCATAATCTTGCCGGACTTGGTAATCACCCGACACAGCGAACCTATCGCCGCCCGACAACCTTCCGCTTCAAGGGTCAAACCCACCATGCGCGACAATTTGCCTTCGACTACCAACTCCAGCGGGTCCGCAGCCAGTCTTTCCCGGTATGGCTGCAAGCGCGCCAGCCACGAATCTGAACGGTCGGCACTGGGGATCATCGCCCAAAATCCTCGCGGCGCTCGCCGCCCAATACCGTGGCAATAACCGCAGCCACCCGGCTTTCTACACTGGCATCGACTCTGGAAACTTCGGTTTCCACGGTGCAGCCGCCACGACTCAACAAAGGATTTTCATGTAAACGCCAGGGCGGCATGTTTTCATCGAGTTTTAACGCGGTGCGCACCAGAGCGGCATCTTCGGGATGTAGATTAACGGTGACCTTCTGCGAGGCCAACGGCAAGGCATTAATGGCCTCTCTGACCACACCGACAATCTCGCCGGGCTCCAACTTCAATTCCCGGCGGATTAATTGACTGGCCATGGCGATGGTCAATTTCACTAGTTCTTGTTCGACCGATTCGTCGAGTTGCTTGAAGGGTTCGCTCAGAGCTTCCAGCAAACTGGTGAGCTCGGCGGCCTGCTTTTGCAATAAGTGCAGATTTTCCTCGTAACCTTGTTTAAGTCCAGCTTCAAAACCTGCCTTTTGTCCGTCCGCGTAACCTTGCTGCTTGCCTTGTTCAAAGGCTTCGGCATAAGCCTGCTTCTGAATTTCTTCAATTTGCTCGGCAGTTAGAACTTCGGTCACGTCCTCCAACTCGACGGACTCGGAACGCGGATTACTAAAATCCTGCAGATTGGTCCAACGATCCAAAGCCTGTAGCTCGGACTCGGAAAATTTATTGCCCTTAGACGAACTCATCACCACCGCCACCGCCGCCCAAGGCTATTTCACCCGCATCGGACAGGCGTTTGGCTATCGCCAGAATATCTTTTTGTGCCGCTTCCACTTCGCTCAAACGCGCGGGAGGCGCCGCTTCCAGATCGTCCCGCAACATTTCCGCCGCACGTCTGGACATATTGGCAAAGACTTTATCACGCAAGCCGGCTTCCACGCCGCGCAAGGCCAGCAGCAATTGGTCGGTGGAGACTTCACGCAACAAGGTTTGAATACCGCGATCATCGACGTTAATCAAATCGCCAAACACGAACATTTTATCCTGGATGCGTTGCCCCAGATCGGCGTTAGCTTCGTTGATATCTTGCATCATCGGATCGCTGACACCGCTTTCTATAAAGTTGAGGATGTTGGCCGCGGCGTCGATACCGCCGATTTGCGAGGATTTGACGCCATCGCTGCCGGTCAACTGTTTTTCCATGATGTCGTCCAGCTCGCGCAAGGCGGCGGGCTGCACGCCTTCCAGGGTGGCGATGCGCATCAAAATATCGGAGCGCATGTTTTGCGGCAACAAGGTCAGCACATCGGCAGCCTGATCGGCATCCAATAAAGATAAAATAATGGAGATAATTTGCGGATGTTCCAGGCGGATCAAGTCCGCAATCGAGCGGGTATCCATCCACTTCAATTGCTCGATACCCTTGCTATTGGCGCCCAGCAGGATCCGGTCGATGATACTGCCGGCTTTGTCGGCGCCCAGCGCGTTGGTGAGCATGTTGCGGATGTATTCGTCGGAATCCAGACCCAAGCCTGTTTCATTTTTGATTTCGATGATGAATTCTTCCAGCACCTCGTCAACCATGCCCGAGCTAATGGGTCCGAGCTGAGCCATGTTCGAACCGATCAATTGCACTTCTTTCGGACCCATATGCTTCAATACCGAGGCCGCCCTATCCTGTCCCACCGCCAATAGCAGCAGCGAAGCCCGTTGCGCGTGTGTTAATTTCTCTTGCTCAGCCATCGTCTTTTAACCAGGTTTTAATCACTTGCGCGACTAATTTAGGATCTTCGTCGATCAGTTTTTGTACATATTCCAGGCGTTTTTCGTAGCTTTGCGGCGCTTCGAGTAATAACAGGTCTTCGACGCCGGTGGTAATGGTGCGCACCTCGCCGGTTTCCTCGTCAACCGATACGGCTACTGCCACCGGCTTGCCGGTTTCGTCAAAACGTACCACCCCGCCGCTCGCCTCCGCGATTGCTTTGGCTTGCTCAAGCGCCTCTAATTGTTCTTCTTTGTCAATCAAGGTGCGCAGGCCTGGGCGCAATACCCCCATGATCAACAACAACACCACCGCGACGGCCGCCAGCTGTTTCATTGCGCCGGCAAACCAGGCTTGTTGCCAAAAAGGCTCGGCCGGCACTTCTTCCAGCGCATCCGGCAATCTAAAGGCAACATTGGTAACAGTGACTTGGTCGCCTCGGCTATTATCGTACCCCACCGCCTGCTTGACCAAATCGCGAAGTTGATTGAGGTCTTCTTGCGAATACGCCGCCAGAGTAGCCTTACCGTCGGCTTGCACTACTTTCTTGTCATCAACCACTACCGCCACCGACAAGCGTCTTAGCGCACCAGTGGCCAGCCGAGTGTGGGTAATGGTTTTATCGAGTTCGTAATTGCGGGTTGCGGTTTTATTGGACGAACCGGATTCCGCGGCAGCTTGCTTTTCCTGACCACTGGCCACTTCCGGCGCGGTTCCGGTGGGCGGCGGCTGGTTGGAAAGGGCACCGGGCACCCCTTGCACTTTGGACAGCGAGTTATTTTCTTCCTGGGTTTGCTCGCTGCGCAAAGCGGGCAAATCCGGGTTAAACATTTCCTGCGTTTTTTCGGTAACGGTAAAATCGACGTCCGCGGAAATTTGCGCCCGCATACCGTCGCCGCCGACCAGTGGCGTCAGAATATTTTCGATGCGCTCACGCAGATGTTCTTCTATATTTTTCTTGTATTCGAACTGCTTGCTGGACAAGGACATATCTTCGCCGCCTTCCTTGCTGTTTAGCAAGCGGCCTTTCTGATCGACGACGGTAACCTGACTGGCTTCCATCAGCGGCACGCTGGATGCGACTAAATGTACGATGGATTCTATTTGTTCTTTCTCGAGCGTTCTGCCTTGATATAGCTCCACTACCACCGAGGCGCTGGGTTTTTTACGTTCGCGGACAAATACCGACTGCACCGGAATCGCCAGCAGCACTTTCGCGGATTTGACGTTTTGGATGGTTTGAATCGTCAGCGCGATTTCACCCTCCAGGGCGCGCTGAAAACGCATTTGCTCAACATTTTTGCTGGCGCCGAAGCCGTTGTCTTTGTCCAACAGTTCGTACCCCAGGCTGGTGCTGCGTGGTAAACCTTGCGCGGCCAATTTCAACTTCAATTCTCGGACATTATCGGCGGGAACCATAATTGCGCCGGAGCCGGTTTCGACTTTGTAATCGACATCCAGCTTGGTTAACGCATCGAGAATTTCTGCGGAATCCTTTTCAGCCACACCGGAAAACAGCAAATCGTAGGACGGCGCCTGCGACCACAACACCACGGCCACACCCAGTGCAACGCTGAGCGCCAAACCCAACATCAAGCCAAGCTGGCGTGTCACCGACATTTTACTTAAGCTTTTTAAGGCAGGATGCATTTTGTCGGCGTTCGTGACGCTTAGTTGGCTGTGGGCCTCCATCGGTAGATTTCTGTCTAACTCGCTCATGGCTTATCTTCCAATATCCTACATGGACATACCCATCACATCCTTATAGGCATCCACCAGTTTATTTCTTACCTGGAGCATGGCCTGAAAGGAAACGCTGGCTTTTTGCGAAGCGATCATTACCTCCGCCAAACTGACGTCGCTCTGCCCCATTTCAAACGATTTCGCCAATCCACTGGCGGTTTGCTGGGTATTGTTCACGGCATCGATCGATTGTTTCAACATGGCCGCAAAATCGCCGGAGGTGTCGCCAGCTTGCGGCTTGGAGCCGGCCTCAATGGACATGGCCCGCATCTGGGCGAGCACTTGGTTAACATTCATATCTGACATGATAATGACTCTATTAGGTTGCCTTACCTATATTTAGCATTTTTTAAGCCAAAAACATTAACCAGGCACCATCACTCCCGCTTCCTTCATCCTGGCGATCTTGTAGCGCAAGGTGCGCGGACTGATGCCGAGCTTGGCGGCCGTGGTTTTCCGACTACCGCTGACATCGCGCAACATCTGCAAAATAATTTTTTCCTCGGCTGAACGCACACCGTCGCCTAAGCTACCCGGCTCGGCATAACCCGTGTCAGCATTGGCTTGCCCGGATTCTACGGCAATATTTTGCACAGCGGCGGGTAAACTCGGCAAAACCAGCACGTCTTCTTCAAAAATTAGATCGTCGGCGCCGATTTGGCCTCGGCTATGCAAGATTAAAGCGCGCTGCACGACATTTTCCAGCTCTCTGACGTTACCCGGCCAACTGTATTGAGATAGCTTAGCCTTTGCATCGTCGTCGAAACTGCAAACCGCTTTGCCAGCCGGACTATGCTTGGTCAACAACTCGTGCGCCAACGGCAAAATATCGCCGACCCGCTCCCGAAGCGGCGGAATCCTGAGCGGAAACACGCTTAAGCGGAAATATAAGTCCTCCCGAAACCGGCCTTCGTTTACATAGTCTTTTAGCTTACGATTGGTGGTCGCCAAAATTCTGACGCTCAACGCTATCTTGCGGTGACTACCCAAGCGCTCGACTTCTTTCTCCTGCAATACCCTCAACAACTTGGCTTGTAACGAGATATCCATCTCGGAAATCTCGTCCAGCAATAAGGTACCGCCTTGCGCCAGTTCGAATTTGCCGGGCGCCGATTGAATGGCTCCGGTAAATGCACCTTTCTCGTAACCAAACAACATCGCTTCCAGCATGTTTTCCGGAATCGCCGCGCAATTGATGGCCTCAAACGGACCGGCATGATAATGTGAGTTTCTATGAATATAGCGGGCCAATACTTCCTTACCGGTACCGCTCTCGCCTTCCAGCAACATGGTCACATCGGTTTTTGCAACTTTACTGGCCAATCCGTACAACTTTTTCATACGTTCGTCAGCTACTACCCGCTCACTGGCTATCGGCGCTTGCTGTGTGATTAACGACGCCACCTTATCCACCAGCATAGCTGCTTCGAACGGTTTTATCAGATAGTCGGCCGCCCCTGATTGCATGGCTTCCACGGCCTTGGGTATGGTGCCGTAAGCCGTCATCAATAGCACAGGCAACTGCTCGAATTTTTGCTGAATGTTTTGTAATAGCTGAAACCCGTCCATTACAGGCATTTGTACATCGCTGACCACCAGCCTAACCGGATACTTGGCCAACTGGCTCAGCGCTTCGATACCGTTTTTGGCGGCGATTATCCGATAGCCTTCTATTTCCAGGGTATCGCATAGCGCTTCGCATAAAGCCACGTCGTCTTCTACGACAAGTACGTCATACTGTTTCATAATCTTGCTCCATTTTGACTATACCGGTGGACAATCCCAAAGTGTATTGGCTGATACAAGGCAGATTCAGGGTAAAGCGCGTGCCCTGCCCTGGCGTTGAACGACACGTCACGCTGCCACCGTGTGCGCGCGCCACACTATCGACTACTGCCAGCCCCAAGCCGGTGCCATTGGACTTAGTGGTGTAGAACGGTTCGAATAATTTACTTTGTTGTTCAGGGCTTATGCCGGGACCGTCATCCATAACCACGATACCGATGCCACCCAAATCGCCAGGCAGAATAATGACTGTAATGTTGCGGGCGCCGGCTTCGACCGCGTTATTTACTAAATTCAACAACGCCCCGCGCAGAGCATCTTCATTTCCCAGCAACTGATCGGTGGCGATTCGATTTTTGATGCTGAATTCGCCGGCAAAATGATCTGCTGCTTCCGCAAGATGTGCCAGAAGCTGTCGTAACGAAAAACTCTGCATTGCCATACGCCCCTGTTTGGCGAAAATCAGCATATCGTTGACTTGCCGCTCCAAGTAATGCAGGCGTTCTAAAATTTTCTCGGAGAACTGTTGCCGCTTCTCCTCGGCTACCGCCGGCTTGCTCATTTGCGAAGCATAGAGAATCGCCGTTGCCAGCGGCGTCCGAACCTGATGCGCCAGACCGGCCACCATTTCCCCCATTGCACTCAACTGTTTATGCTGAGCCAAAGTATCTTGCAAGGAGCGTATTTCGCTGACATCGGACAATAAAATAATTTGTTCAGCATCGTTACCCAACGCACTATGGGTGATATTGACTTTGCGACCGTCTCTAAGTTGGCGTTCATGCGGCGATTCGAAAACCGGTTGCAAACTGCGTGCGGCCACATTCGCCCATAATTGCCCCAGTAGCGGTTCACCCAAAAAATCCAAGGAATGGGCATTGCAATCGATAATGACACCCTGCGCATTCAACACGATTACTGCCGCCGGTAACGCCGCCAAAATCTGCTGCAGGCGACTGGCAAGCTTTTCTTTCTCGATCAGCGAGGTCAAGCGCTCGCTACGCGCCGCCTGCAACTCCCGATTGAGCTTGGCCACCTGTTCTTCCAAGCCCTGATAAGAATGCGCCAGATTTTCCGAAAGTTCGTTAAAAATCCGGAACGCATCGGTTAAGCGTTCGGTCTTTTGTTGTTGATGAAGCTCTAAAGTGCCCATATTTAGTCGCCTATTTGATAGTCAAAGCACTGCAAGCAAAATTTAGACCACTTAAATATTCACATAAAAACAAACACTTATTAAATACCAGTCAAGTTTTTGACAACCGAAAAACCGCTATCGGCTCCGGACTGGTGACGGATTGGCTTTACGGCTATGCTATGCACACACTTGAGCAACCCCCACTTTCGTTATGCGCAAACATCCGATGACATCCAATTTCCCGCTAAAAAAACTGTTACTGATTCTGGCGCTCAACCCAATACAGATGAGCTATGCCGATGACGTCCAGGCCGGAAAATTTTACGAAGAGGCGTTACAGTCCTACAGAAATCAAAATAACGCCGAAGCCATCATCCAATTAAAGAATGCACTACAACAAAACGAAAAGTATGTTGCAGCGCACGTGTTGCTTGGCGACATTTACTTGCAACAGAAATCGTTATCTGCAGCGGAAGTTGAACTTAGTCTGGCCAAACAATTAGGCGCGGACCCATCTTTAATCGTTGAAAACCTCGCCAAACTTTACACCTACCAAATCCGCTACAACGACTTACTCAGAGAAATCGATCCGGTGCACTTTAACACTGAGGTTCGCCCGGTTTTACACGTGTACCGCGGAAACGCTTACCTGCAACTTAATCTAATTAGCGAAGCGCTGAACGAATTCGACATTGCGTTGCAAATTGCTCCAGACCAAATTAATGCCGTAATTGGGCGCGCAAATGCCTTGTTAAAGCGCGGCGATATCAAAGGTGCAGATCAGGCCGCCGAAAAGGCTTTACAAATTCAACCCAACGACCCTGGCACCTGGTTCGCGAAAGGCTCAATCAAGCACGCCAGTATGGAATTGGATGACGCGCTGAAGTTTTATGACAAGGCGATTGAGTTGAATCCCGAACATGTAGACACCCGACTTGCCAGAGCAGGCTTGCTAATGGATTTAAAGCAGGATGAAAAGGCAATGCAAGACTTAGAATATTTGCGCCGGACCGATCCGCTCGAACCCAAAGCCGCCTATCTGCATGCGGTTTTACTGGAGCGCAATAGTCAAAAGGAAGCGGCAACCAAGGAATTGGAAGTAGCGGCCGACATCATCACGGGTATCAAACCGGAATATCTGACGGCGCACGGTCCGACTCTAATGCTCTCCAGCTTGGTTAACTACAGCCTGCAACGGTTCGATCTGGCCGCCGAATATCTGCGTCTATATGTCAAGCAATACCCGGAACAATCCGGCCCGTACAAATTGCTGGCCAGCATTCTTTTACAAAAAAACGAACCGGAACAAGCAATCGATTTGCTTCGTCCGCTGCAAATCCGTAATCCTCAGGATCAGCGACTCGCTTTTTTATTGGGCAGCGCGTTCATGCAAGCCGGCAAGCACGACATGGCCAATACAATGTTCGGCAAAGCCGCCTCGCTTGGCAACGATAGTGGCAACCTTCAAACTGAAATCGGTATGAACAGATTGGCCATGGGCCAGGAACAAGCGGCAGTTCAAGACTTTGAAGCAGCATTCAAAAGAAACCCGGATGCGATTCAAGCAGGTATTCCTCTCGTCGCACTTTACATGAGCCGCGGCGAACCGGAAAAAGCGTTAAAAACAGCACAAGCGCTACACGAAAAAGCGTCGAAAAACTTTACACTACTTAATTTATTAGGTATTGCCCAATTCAATACCGGACAGTACAAACAGGCGCGACAAAGTTTCGAGGAAGCGATTGAATTGGACCCCAATTTTCTCGACGCTAAAATTAACTTAAGTAAACTGGACGTCAGCGAGAAAAACTTCGATCAAGCCAGACAACGCCTGCAAGCCCTGCAACAGAATCAACCGGGCAATATAGATATTCTGATTGAATTGGCCAGAGTGGAACAAAGTGCCGGGCGATTTGAGGCAGCCAATGACTGGTTAACAAAAGCGAAAATTATAGACCAAAAATCATTACCGACACTTTTGGCGCTGGTCGACTTGGATCTGAAAATGGGTAAAGCCGCTGAAGCTAGTACCGCGGCGCAAGCCGCTGAAATGATCGACAAGAATAACCCTCAGGTTATCGACGCTCTAGCTCGTAGCTACTTGGCGAACAATAACCGAGAGAAAGCCTTGGGCGTATTTATCCGCATGGCGGACCAAGCTCGATTTAATGTCAAACAGCTTTACAAAGCTGCTCGTTATCAAATAGATGCCGGCGACTATTTTGAAGCCATAAAGACCTTAAAAAAAGCAGTTTTGGTCGACGAAAACCATATTCCTTCGCAAATTGCCTTAACGGAAATGGAACTGAATCATGGAAAACCGGTATTTGCGTTAAACCGCGCGGAAAGCCTACTAAAGCAATATCCAAATCGCGCTTTTCCTCACCAGCTATTAGGCGATATTGCCGATCACGACAAAAACTTCAGTTTAGCCAACAGCCATTACCAATCCGCTTTCGAACTGGAGCCGGACACAACGTCGTTGATGCAACTTTATGAAAGTCTTAAAAAAATCAGCCAACTGGACAAAGCCTTTAATTTACTGGATCAGTGGATTAAAAAGCACCCGCAAGACCAACTGCCGACGGTAGCCTTCGCGAACGAATTGCTTAAAAACGGCAAGTTTAAAGAGGCGGAAAAGCACTACGACGCGTTATTAAAACAATTCCCCAACGAACCGCAGTTTCTTAACAACCTCGCCTATATTTACTTGAATACCGGCAACGACAAAGCTTTATCTTATGCTGAGCAAGCCCAAAAATTGGCGCCGGATCAGGCCGCAAGCAACGACACCCTGGGCTGGATAATGGTCAACCAAGGCCAAGCCGAACAGGGTCTGCATTATCTACGTAACGCCCATTCGCGCTTGTCACAAGATCCGGAGATTCGTTACCATATTGCAGTTGCACTAAGTAAGTTACAGCGCAAGGAAGAAGCCAAGCAGGAATTGGTAGAAGCGCTAAAATCCAAGACATCTTTCAATGGTCAGGAACAAGCCAAAGCGCTACTGGAAAAACTCCGGCAATAGTCTAATTTTGAAAAATTGTCGGTTTATTTTACATCCATGGTCTTTTTTGATCAGCCTCCCCGACTCACAAACCATAACACCATGATTTTAATTATAAAAAACACCATAGGCTCATTGCTTGCTTATAAGTTTTAAATTGAGACTTGTAGGGCCTACCCCGAAGTACAATAGTTATTACTGGCCCAACACCGACAATGCGAAAAAGACTTCGAAAAAGTGAGGATATGATCATGAATAGGAATTATTTGGCTATAACCGTGCTGTTACTGGCGCCGCTTTCCGCTCACGCCACGGCTTGGTCTTTCCCAAGTTCAGGCTCGGTGGTACCGCCGCAGGGCATCACCAGCATTAATGCATTTTCCGCAACAACCACAACATCGGCATTTGCGTCTGCAACCTGGGCAAATTATGGCGGAAACTTGGGCGTAACGGCCACTGCTATTAATGAGGTAACTACCTCGCCCGAGCACGCCATGGATAACGTTGGTGCAATTGAAGCCTTACTTTTTAATTTCAACTCTAGCACTATTTTAAATAGCTTGACTATCGGCTGGAATAACGGAGGCGATGCCGACCTGTCTGTCCTGGCATATACCGGTACATTGACCAATGGCTCACTGCCCGCTAGCGCCAACGTTACCGGAGATAGTATCGCCACGTTATTAGCCAACGGCTGGTCGTTTATCGGTAGTTACGATATGGCACTGAACACCGCAAAAACTATCAATAGCACCAATGTATCATCCAGCTACTGGCTGATAAGCGCCTACAGTAGTGCATACGGTAGCGGAAAAGGCGACTCGAGCGTAAATAATGGAAACGATTATTTTAAGTTGTCAGGACTAACCGGCACTGCCGGTTCCTCTGGCAGTGGCGGTGGCGCCGGCAGCGTTCCAGAACCAACCAGCATGTTGTTATTGGCTAGCGGCGTCCTGGGCTGGAAAATGAATCGCAAAAACCAAGCACTTACCGCATAAACCCACAGAAGCCATCAAAAGAAAAACCGCCTTCTGGACCAGACCGGAAGGCGGTTTTTTTTATACTCCAAGCCTTGTGGTCACTAGGGATAAAGGGCCACTGTCTGTAAACCCTGGCATTCATCCAACCCAAAGACCAAATTCATATTCTGTACAGCCTGTCCTGACGCACCTTTCACCAGATTGTCAATCACGGACAAAATCACCACAGTATTGCCGCCTTGAGGTTGATGTACCGCAATCTGACACCTATTGCTACCGCGCACGTTGCGAGTGTCGACGTGACTACCAAACGGCAATACATCGACAAATCTCTCTTCGCGATACTTCTCTTCAAACACACATTGTAAATCCAGCTTCCGGTTTAAACGCGCATACAGCGTCGCGTGAATACCGCGTATCATCGGCGTCAAATGCGGCACGAAAGTTAGGCCAACCGCCTGCTTAGCGACATTTTGCAAACCCTGCCTGATTTCCGGCAAATGTCTATGCCCTGCAACCGCATAGGCCTTAAAACTTTCTCCCGACTCGCTCATCAACGAAGAAATTTCCGCCTTACGCCCTGCTCCACTGACGCCGGATTTCACATCGGCTATCAAATGCTGCTCATCAATCGCACATGCTTCAAGTAAAGGTAAAAAACCCAATTGCACGGCAGTCGGATAGCATCCAGGACATGCAATCAAGCGCGCATCTTTGATCTGCTCGCGATTGATTTCCGGCAAACCATAGACAGCTTCCATGATCAAATCCGGGCTGGCGTGCTGCATGCCATACCATTTTTCCCATTCTTGCGGGTCTTTAATTCTGAAATCGGCAGACAAATCGATGACTTTGATCCCTAGCGCCAACAACGCCTCCGCCATCAGCATTGCGGTGCCATTCGGCGTCGCGAAGAACACCACATCGCAGTCTTTTAAATTTTCCAGCTCCGGCAAACTAAATGTTACCTCGCAATATCCGCGAAGGCTCGGATACAACTGATCCACTCGCAATCCTACATCGGCGCGCGAAGTGACTACAGCAACTTCGACTTGCGGGTGCAATGCTAAAATTCTTAACAATTCGACTCCGGTGTAACCGGTACCACCGACAATACCTGCACGTATCATGAATGCTCTCGCTGAAAATATACTGTTGAACTAATGCGGCGCATATAATACGACACTCTCTCTGCAAAACTTAAAACCATGCGCGCTATCGATATTTATCGCACTGCCGAATCGACCGATTTAATCCTGACTGATCAGCCGCTACCCACCCCTACTTCACATCAAGTGTTGATAAAAGTCGCGGCAGCCGGAGTAAATCGGCCAGACCTGCTACAACGTCAAGGTTTGTATCCGCCGCCGCCAGGCGCATCCAGCGTACTCGGATTGGAAGTAGCCGGCACCATCGCCGCACTCGGTAGAGAGGTACATAATTTTAAAGTTGGCGACTCGGTCTGCGCACTACTGACCGGCGGCGGCTATGCCGAATATTGCCTCGCCAGCGCCTGTTGCTGCCTACCAATACCAAAGGGCTTTAATCCTAACGAAGCAGCCGCATTACCGGAAACTTTTTTTACGGTTTGGAGTAACGTCTTTGATAGCGCAAAGTTGAAACCCGGCGAATGTTTGTTACTGCACGGCGGCAGCAGCGGCATAGGTACCGCCGCCATTCAACTCGCTAAAGCTTTCGGAGCCCAAGTCATCGTCACTGCCGGCAGCGACGACAAATGCAGTTATTGTCGAGAACTGGGCGCAGATCTGGCGATAAATTACCGGCAACAAGACTTCGTCGAAGCAGCATTGCAGTATCGCCACGGCCAAGGCGTCGATGTAATCCTGGACATGATTGGTGGTGACTATCTGTCCCGCAATATAAAATGCCTGTCCGTGGATGGACGACTACAACAGATCGCCATCCAACACGGCGGTAAGAGCGAAATCAATCTGGCTGCCGTACTGATGAAACGCCTCAGCATTACCGGCTCAACCCTACGCCCCCGTAGCGACGACTTCAAGGCAAATATAGCCCGGCAACTTTACGACAAAATCTGGCCGCTACTGGAAGCGGGCAGAATCAAACCCATCATCGATTCAATTTTTCCGCTCGCCAAAGCCGCACAAGCCCACGAACGAATGGAAAATGGTCAACATATCGGTAAAATTATTCTGGAGGTATAAGCATGTCCTACACCACATTGGTTTCCGCAGACACTCTAACTGCTAACCTAAACAACCCGGATTGGCGAATATTCGACTGTCGATTCTCTCTCGCTGACGTGACAGCTGGCCATAAAGCCTACCGACAAGGGCATATTCCCGGGGCGAGTTACGCCGATTTGAACCGGGATTTGTCCTCGCAAGTGCAATCCTATACCGGCCGCCACCCATTGCCGGACTTTACCTTATTAGGCAAAAAGCTAGGCGATTGGGGCGTTAGCGGCCGTAGTCAAATCGTGGTGTATGACGATGCCGGTGGCACATTTGCCGGCCGCATGTGGTGGCTGCTGCGTAGCATGGGCCATACCCAAGTCGCGGTGTTGGATGGCGGATTTGGACATTGGCGAAAACGAGGTTCGCCAGTCACCACCGCACTTCCGAAAATTGTAACCTGTCAATTCCGCGTCTACCTGGACAATCAACAATGGCTGGACGCCACTCAAGTTGCAGACGGTCTGGCGGCACGAAAAATCACGCTGATAGACGCCAGAACGCCGGAGCGCTTCCATGGCCGACAAGAACCAATAGACCCCATAGCAGGCCACGTGCCCAAAGCGCTAAACAGACCATTACAATCGAATCTGGATAAATCCGGACTGTTTTTACCCGCCGACAAGCTACGTCAGCAATTTGGCAAGCTACTAGCTCCCCATCCTGCCACACAAGTGGTTCACATGTGTGGCTCCGGCGTAACAGCCTGTCATAACCTATTAGCGATGGAAATTGCCGGATTAAGTGGTTCGAAACTTTATGCCGGCTCATGGAGCGAATGGATCACTAACCGGAATAGACCCGTCGCAACAGATTAAATACCTAACCAACAAAACCCGAGGCTTGAGAAGATTGCTTAAACCCAGTATTCACTGGACAGAAATTGAAAAAGCCGCTGAATACATTCATCGAATATATTCAGCGTTTAAAATTAGCGTGTATTACTTAAGCGTTAAGCCTGGAACGGATTTTCCAAGACTATGGTTTCGTTCCGGTCCGGGCCGGTAGACAAAATGGTTACTTTTACGCCAACCAATTGCTCGATCCGAGCAATATAAGCTTTAGCATTTTCCGGCAGTTGCGCAAAATCGGTAACGCCGGCCGTCGTCCCTCTCCAACCGGGCATTTCCTCGATCACAGCCTCGCAAGCAGCGTATTGATCCGCTCCCAGCGGCGCTGTTTCAGTGATTTGACCATTAATTTTATACGCGGTACATATACCGATTTTATCCAGCCCGTCCAGCACATCAAGCTTTGTTAGGCAAATACCGCTTAAGCTATTCAGTTGCGCGGATTTACGCATAGACACTGCATCGAACCAACCGCAACGGCGCTTACGACCGGTAGTGGCGCCAAACTCGTGACCAATGACCCCGAGGTGCTCACCGTAGTTATCCAGCAATTCAGTCGGGAACGGGCCGTTACCCACTCGGGTCGAATAGGCTTTGGTAATACCCAATACATAATCCAGCGCCAAAGGCCCGACGCCAGTACCGGTAGCTGCGCCGCCCGCAGTAGTATTGGATGAGGTTACATACGGATAAGTACCGTGGTCAATATCCAACAACGCGCCTTGCGCGCCCTCGAACAATACGTTATGTCCTTGATTTTGGTGAGAGTATATCGCCTCGCCAACATCGGTCAGCATAGGTTTGATGATCTCGCCCAAGCGCAAGGTATTCGCCAGCACCTCGTCATAATCGACGGGCTCGGCGTGATAATAATTGACCAACATGAAGTTGTGATAGTCGATCAGCTCTTTTAAGCGGGCCGCAAATTCCTCACTGTTACGCAAATCGCCGGCTCGCAAACCGCGTCTAGCGACCTTATCTTCATAAGCCGGCCCAATGCCGCGACCAGTAGTACCGATAGCTTTACTGCCACGGGCTTTTTCGCGGGCCTGATCAATAGCAACATGTATTGGCAGAATCAATGCGCAAGCTTCGCTGATTTGCAATCTATGCCGGACCGGCACGCCGGATTTTTCCAGAATCTCGATTTCCTTCAATAGCGCTTCCGGACAAAGCACTACACCATTGCCGATCATGCACTGAACACCTTCCCGCAAGACGCCTGAAGGGATCAAATGCAGCACGGTTTTTTCACCGTTAATCACCAAGGTATGGCCGGCGTTATGACCGCCTTGAAAACGCACCACGGCAGCAGCTTGTTCGGTTAAAAGATCGACCAGTTTACCTTTACCTTCATCGCCCCATTGCGTGCCGATAACAACAACATTCTTACCCATATTTACTAACCTTAAACTAGTGGTTTAACGACCCAGCGTTGATTGAGTTTTTCTAAAACAGCATTGCAGCCCAGTTGTTCGGCGCCGCCCTGTTGCTCCGGCAGCCGCTGAATGACGGTCAAGCCTTGCGCGCGCAAATCCCTGATTCTCTCCCGCAAATCGGCGTCCTCGGCAATCGGCGCAAACACGACTTGTGCCGGCTCGTCACCATTGACATTGAACATCGCGGCCAAAGTTTTTAAGTCGGCACTGAAACCCGTGGCGGCACGCGCGCGACCGAATACCTTGCCAACGTTATCGTAACGGCCGCCACGGGCAATTTCTTTACCCAGCGCCGACACAAACGCGGCAAACACCATGCCGGTGTGATAGTGATAACCGCGTAACTCGGCCAAATCAAAACTGATCGTCAATGTCGGAAAATCGCGGCGCAATTTATCCGCAATGCCTTGCAAATCGGCTAGGGCCGTGGAGATCCCTTCCGCACCATCAAAACCGCTTAACAAGGTTTTGGCCTTATCAAGTACGTCGATACCACCGTTCAGTTTCGGCAGAGCATTAAAAATGTCTTTGTAATGCTGATCTATAGCAAACTCGGCCAACAATTCCGCCAGTTCGGTTCTGGCCTTACGCTGCAAAACGTCAAACAACTCGCCTTCCTGCTGTGAATTAAGGCCGGCTCGTTCGGCCAAAGTTCGATAGATACCGACATGCCCCAAATCCAGATGTACATTTTCCAGACCGGTGATTGCCAGCATTTCCAGCATCAGCTGAATCACTTCATAATCACTCTCCAAACCGGCGTGACCGTATAATTCCGCGCCAATCTGCATCGGGCTGCGGCTTTTTTCCAGGGGGTCGCCCAGGGTGTGCAGCACAGTACCGGCATAGCACAGCCGAGTCGGCCATTCATGTTGCAGATGATGTGCATCGATTCTGGCCACTTGCGGTGTCATATCCGCCCGTACACCTAACATTTCGCCACTTAACTGATCAGTAAGTTTGAAAGTCTGCAGCTCCAAATCATGACCGGAACCGATCAATAAAGAGTGCAGGAAATCTACAAACGGCGGAATGACCAATTGATAACCCCAACAGGCAAAAGTATCCAGCAGCATTCTCCGCAACTTCTCCAGGTGCGCAGCCTGTTCCGGCAATACTTCACTAATACCTTCCGGCAATAGCCAGGTGTCTTTTCTTTGCATTTTTGTCTATCTCAAACACAGCAAACGCCCCGCATAGCGGGGCGTTTGCCTATACATAATCTAAGTGGGTTGGTTATTTCTGATTCTTGAAATATTTGAAGAAATCGGAATTCGGTTCCAGCACCATGATGTTGCCGGACTTGCCCAGACTTTCCTTATAAGCAATCAGGCTACGGTAGAAAGCAAAGAAATCGCTGTCCTCGCTGTACGCTTTAGCAAAAATATCGGCAGCCTTCGCATCGCCTTCGCCGCGCATTACTTCGGAATCGCGGTAAGCATTGGCCAAAATAATTTCGCGTTGCTTATCGGCATCGGCGCGAATCCGCTCGGCGGCTTCCGAACCTTGAGAACGAAACTCCCGAGCAACCCTGGCCCGTTCCGCTTCCATCCGTTGATATACCGAGGTACTGACTTCGCTAGGCAAATCAATACGTTTTACTTGCACGTCGACAATAGTAATACCCAGTTTTGCGGCATGCGGCGACACATTGGTAATCAGCGCATCGCGAATCGCACTGCGATCCGTGGAAACCAGTTGTTTAATTTCACGCTTACTGAATTCGCTACGCGCGGAATCCTTGATGATTTGATCGAGACGAATATTGGCCTGATTCACATCACCGGCGACGGTGGTGTAAAAGGTTTTAACATCGCCAATGCGCCATTTCACAAAAGAATCGACGATAACGTTTTTCTTTTCGGCGGTTAAAAAGCGCTCGGGTGTCGAATCCATGGTTAGAATACGCGCATCGAACTTTTTGACGTTATTGATAAACGGCAACTTAAAATGCATGCCGGGCTGAAAATCCGCACCGACAATCTCACCTAATTGAAATTTTATGACCCGCTCGGTCTCGGCGACGGTAAATACCGACATCGACAGCAAGACCACTACTGCGCCAACGGCAACTAGAATCTTATTTCCCATCTTAGCGTCCTCTCACATCGCGTTCGCGGCTTGACGCGCGCGTATCGGTTTTAATTTCTTTCACGGGCGGCGACGGCAAAGAAACCGGTTCATGACTGACTACCGGCGCAGGCGACGATTCTTCGGCCACTTTGTTCGTAAGTTTCTCCAGTGGCAGATACATAATGTTATTACCGCCTTTCACATCAACCAATACATTGTTGGAACGGCCCAACACCAATTCCATCGCTTCGATGTACATGCGCTGCTTGGTTACCGCTGGGGCTTTTCTGTATTCGGTCAACAATTGCGAGAATCGGCTGACATCGCCGTTAGCACGGGCAATGACTTTTTCTTTGTAACCTTCTGATTCTTGTACGATACGCGACGCAGCACCGCGTGCCTTGGGTACCACATCGTTGGAATAGGCTTCCGCTTCGTTAATCAAGCGTTGTTTGTCTTCTCTGGCTTTGATCGCATCCTCGAATGAACCTTGCACTTGTTCCGGCGGTTGAGCGTCTTGCAAGTTGACGCTGGTGATTAAGATACCGGTTTTGTATGCATCCATTACCGACTGAATTTCGGATTTGACAGCCAACACGATGTCACTACGGCCTTCGGTTAGCACAAAATCCATGTCGCTGCGGCCGATTACTCCGCGCTGTACGCTTTCAGTGACTTGTTTCAACGTTGAGGCGGGATCGAGTACGTTAAAAGCATAGTCCTTGGCATCCTTGACTTGGTATTGGACAGCCAAACGCACGTCGACAATGTTTTCGTCCTTAGTCAGCATCATGGCTTCCTTAGGCACGGACCCCATACCCTGCCCGCCGCCGGAACGATACCCGACTTCGATAAACCGTTGTTGCTCGACGTTAATGACCAACACTTGCTCTACCGGCGCCGGCATATGCCAGTTCAAACCGGGTTGCGTGGTATTCACGTATGCGCCGAAACGAGTCACTACGCCGCGAGTACCTTCGTCGACCGTATAAAATCCGCTCAACCCCCAAAGAATTACCGCACCGGCAGCCAATAAACCGACGCCTTTCATCGAAGGCCCATTACTGGAACCGCCTTTGGAGCCGCCACCGAAGATACCGCCCAGCTTGTCCTGTAAAGAACGAATTACCTCGTCCAAATCGGGTGGATCATTCTTCTCATTACGACCACTCCAGGGGTCTTTTTTATCACCACCGGGCTCATTCCAAGACATACCAAACACTCCAATAATTGGATTTGAAAACTCTAAAAACTGCATCTTGCAGAAAACTACCCGCTCGAAGATTCGAGCCATAGACTTGTCTATCCGCAAAGGCGGCCATTCTATCGTAAATTAGCCATTTCCGAGCAAATAACTGGGTGATTGGCACGGCTACTACCCGATTAAACCGGTTCGTCTAGCTCGATATCCTTCAACAACCCCAAATGCTTTCTGTCGATTTCTATCGTCAATTCGCAATCGCCGCTGTCGTTATTTACTTCATTGATTATTTTCACAAAATTAAATAATTTAGCCTTTAAACCAACCTGTCCGGCAGGTAAAAAGCATTTCCGAATTACCTTGCTGCTAGCAAATAATTCAGACAAGGCTTGCTGCAACAAATCACAGCCTACCCCGTTTTGCGCGGAAATCCAGACACTGGCGGGTTTGCCGTCGGCATCGTAGTCAATATGCGGAGCAACATCCTCGAGCAAATCGATTTTGTTGAAAACCATCAGCTGCGGAATTTTAGCGGCATCGATATCGTTTAAGACCTGATTAACTTGATAAATCGTATCTTCACGATCCTCGGCGGCGGCATCGATTACGTGCAACAGCAGATCCGCTTCGCTGGCTTCCTGCAAAGTCGAACGAAAAGCCGCCACTAATTCATGCGGCAAATGCCGGATAAAACCGACGGTATCCGCCAGAATGATCTCCCCGCCATTACTGAGCGACAATTGCCGCAAGGTAGGATCTAAAGTGGCAAACAATTGATCGGCCGCATAAATACCGGCACCGGTTAAAGTATTAAACAACGTCGACTTACCGGCATTGGTATAGCCAACTAAGGACACGGTGGGAATTTCGGCCTTTTTACGTTTACTTCTGCCTTGATGACGCTGCTTTTCAACCTTCCCCAAGCGCTGTTGAATCTGTTTGATACGTACCGCTAACAGACGTCTGTCAGTCTCCAGCTGCGTTTCGCCAGGTCCGCGCAAACCGATACCGCCCTTTTGCCGTTCCAAGTGCGTCCAGCCGCGAATCAAGCGGGTAGACAGATGTCTGAGCTGCGCCAGTTCCACCTGCAATTTACCTTCGAAGGTTTGCGCCCGCTGCGCAAAAATATCCAGGATCAGGCCGTTGCGATCCACCACCCTGACTTCCAACGCTTTTTCCAGGTTGCGCTCTTGGCTGGGGGTTAGCGGATGATTGACAATAACGATATTGGCTTCGTGCTCGATGATCGCCGACCGGATTTCTTCAACCTTGCCGGTACCAACGAAATATTTCGGATCGGGCCGATGACGGCTACCAGTTACTACGTGCGTGGGTTGGGCGCCTGCGGATTTGGTTAATTCTTTCAGCTCGTCGAGGTCTTCTTGACCAACTTGCAAATTGAGGTGAACGAGAATAGCTCGTTCACCCGCATCGGGACGTTCAAACAAAAATAAACCTCTTAGCTTTCATCGCTAACGTCGGGCTCACGGTGCATCGTGACATTTTTCCCGGGAACGATGGTGGATATGGCGTGCTTGTAAACCATTTGATTCACGGTGTTTTTCAGCATCACCACGTATTGGTCGAAAGAATCGACGCGGCCTTGCAGTTTGATACCGTTAACCAAAAAAATCGACACAGGCGTGTGTTCTTTTCTGAGGGCATTCAAAAAGTTGTCCTGCAAGTTTTGTGCTTTCGACATCCTATTTCTCCTTATTATT
>CAZGUM010000022.1:0-25209 GCA_964529085.1 uncultured Methylomonas sp.
CTGATATGGTCGGCTGTCATTGGGGAAATACTTGTTTGAATGGTTTAACGGTAACGCGGGCGTATACGCCCGCGGAGATATAGGGATCGGCATTGGCCCAGTCTTGGGCGTCTTGCAAGGTGGCAAATTCGGCAACGATAAGGCTGCCGCTAAATCCGGCGTCGCCTGGGTTGGCGCTATCAATCGCTGGATGTGGGCCAGCTAATATTAGACGGCCTTGTTCCTGCAATATGTTCAATCGTTGTAAATGTTGCGGACGGGCGGCCAGACGTTTGCTCAGGCTATCCGCTACGTCTTCGGCAATGATCGCATACAACATTATTCTTTAGCCTCTGGGGCCGGGACAAACTTATACAAAAACACCATTTGTACGGCAATAAAAATTAGCATCAAGCCTGGAACGCCGAAAGTTTTAAAGCTGACCCAATCGTCGGTGCTGTAGTTCGCCATGATATATAAATTTAAGCAGCCAACCCCGATAAAAAACATAGACCAACTCAAGTTCAGTCGTTTCCAGATGCGATTGGGCAGTTCCAGGTTTGCGCCCATCATGCGTTCTATAAAAGTTTTGTTGCCGACAAATTGACTGACCAAAAATGCGCCGCCGAATAGCCACTCGATGATTGTCAGCTTCCATTTAATAAATTGCTCATCCTGCAAATACAGCGTTGCCCCTCCCATCACCAGAATTAAGCCCAGCGTAATCCACTGCATGGTTTCCACTTTGCGATACATTAGCCAGTAGGTGGCGACTTGCACAATAGTGGCGGCGATCACTACCGCGGTAGCAATATAAATGTCGTATAGCTTATAGGCGACAAAAAATAAAACGATAGGAAAAAACTCTAAAAGCGGCTTCATTGTGGGTGGTTACAAAGTTGGGCGGGATGGTTAAGCGTAAAGATCGATACCGGAAATGATTTCCGTAACCCGGAGTTGCGCGGGTTGGTTGCGGTTTTCGGTGTAGGCGTTCAATGCTTTCAAAGTACGCGAATTGCTTGGTTGGTTGTTATTGCTCACTGTCAATCCGTTGTCTGCCAAAGCTGCCCTGATTTGAGCGGTTGACGAAGTTTTAGGTAAATCAGGATTCTGCCGGGGTATCCCCGTATCGTCGCTATTGGGTTTTTTCTGCTGTTCCGCATTATTGTCCAGCCGTGCAGCTTTCGGCTGGCTATAGCCAACTGGATAAAAAGCCAGGGATGAACTGTGTATAGTGTTCACAAAGCGCGATTACAAGCCCAAGTATCAATCCCATCATTGTAGAATCTTTGTTTGCAATTGTACATGAGCCTAGCGGCTTTACTGCTAAAATGCCGCTTTTAAAGGAGGATTTCATGGTTCAGATCAATAACATCGAGCTGGAAGCCGCTGCTTTCAGACAATTGCTAGCGCATTTGCAACAGCATACCGAAGTGCAAAATATCGAACTGATGGTGCTTGCCGATTTTTGCCGGAATTGTTTGGCAAAATGGTATACGTCTGCGGCAACCGAACGCGGTCTCGACATCAGCTACGAGCAAGCCCGGGAAATAGTCTACGGCATGCCGTACGGCGAATGGAAAGATAAATATCAACGCGAAGCCACTCCCGAACAGTTGGCCGCATACGACGCTAAACAAAAACTGAAAGCGCAGTCATGACGGCCGATACCCCCTTCGATGCGATGTTTTCCGGCGTGATCGGCCAGGAATATCAAATGCTGAAACTGATATGCCCGTTTGCGACGGAAATGAGTCGATTGGTCGGCGAGAACGTCGGCGCTTACTGTCTTACGCAAAACGGTCCGCAGACCGCGGTTGAACTTGGCGGTGGTACCGGTATTACCACGTTGGCGATCCTATCCGCCGCACACGACTTAAATATATTAAGCGTCGATAACGAGCCTACTATGCAAAGTCAGGCAAAACAGAGTTTGCAGGCGTGGGTTGCCGCCGGCAGATTGAGTTTTTCCGGCGAGGATGCGTTGAGTGCGTTGCAAGCGCTGGCGAGCGAGAGCGTCGATATTTTGGCGTCGGCATATACTTTGCATAATTTCCATATCGATTACCGTCGCCAGGTACTGGCCGAAATATATCGGGTGTTAAAGCCTGGCGGCAAATTCGTCAACGGTGACCGATACGCATTGGACGATATTTCCGCGCATACCCGCAGTATCCAGCGCGAGGTCGGTGGATACTTTAAGGCGTTGAAAGAAGTTAACCGGCTGGATTTGCTTGAGCATTGGATAGTGCATTTGTTTAACGACGAGTCGGAAAATCACGTTATGCGCGAATCAGTTGCGTTGGCGCAGATGACCGACGCAGGTTTCCGGGAAATCAAATTACAGCAACGCATGGAGGTTAATGCGTTGGTCACCGCCGTCAAATGAAGCTTGGCGGTGTTTGCTGCTGAAGACATTGCCGGTCAATATCTGGCTTAAACGAGAAAAAACATGGCTGAATCGACTGGTAGTAAAAACAAAAAAACCTTGGATGCGTTCGCCGACGACTTGGATGCCATGCTTAATATTGGCGACACCGACAGTCAGCAGGTCGGCAGCATAGACGATGACGAGGCCATCGACCGTTTATTGGTTGGCGATGAAACCTTCGAACGCGACGTCAATGATGATGTTGACGAATTTGCCGATATCGATAGTTTGTTGGGCGACGATGAGCCTGACGCTAAGTCCAACCTGGCGCATGACCTGGATGAATTTGGCGACGATTTTGATGCTGACATCGGCATAAATCCCGGACGCGACCAACAACTTATCGATGATGAATTCGCCGATATCGTCGATGCGAATAGTCAGCAAGATGCGGTGGAATTGGCGGCCGAGGTATTCGATGAAGTTGCCGAGCTGGAACGGGTCGGCAAGATCGAGGATTTCGCCGAGGACGAGCCGGTTGCCGTTGCGGTGGATGACGAGTTGGAAAACATGACCGAAATCGACGAATTCTCCGACGATGCGGAACTGGTTGCCGACAAAGCCGATTTTTTGATCGCCGATTTCGATATTTCCGCCGATGATGAGTTTGTAAAACCGGATGTAGGTCAAAGCGCCGAAATTACCGAGGCGGCGCAACAACCGGTTGCCGCCGAAGTGTTTCAAAGGGAACGGGAAACGGAGCCGAGTTTGGCCGCTGAAGCCGATTTGGCGGCGATGATAGACGATCAAGGTGGCGACGAAGAATTAATTGTGGTTCAGCAGAGCGCGCCGGAACCGCCTCCCGCCGTCGAAGCAGTGCAGTCGGTGCAAGCTCCCGTGCCTCCGGTGCAAGTCATCGACCATAGTGCCGAAATTGCCGCATTAAACCGAAATATCGTTGATATTAAAAAACATCAACAACAGATCAGGCACGATTTGACCGAAATGGCCGGCAAGGGGGAATTGCTCGCTTGCTTGGATAATCTGGAAAGTGTGCAGACCGAACAGAAAAAGACCAAGCGGGCAGTTGATGCCGTGGCCGCTAAAAAGCCGGTAGCCGCTTATGTTGCCAACGGTATTGCGGTAGTCGCTTTGTTGATTGGTACCGGATTAGGAATACAAGGCATGATTGCCAAATCGCAAGTTGGTGAATTGGTCGCGATCATCGGTAAACTGCAGGAACAAGTGAATGTGGCGCCGGCCAGCGATGCCGCGGACAAGGAAATGTTGCGCAAACAGTTGGACGAATTGACGGTGAGTAATGGTGTAATGGCCACGCAGATAGCGGAATTGAGCAAGGCAGGTCAAGCCAATGCTGGCACCGCGAAAACAGGTGGCGATCAGGCCAAGCCATCAGCCGAAAACGCTAGCCAAATCATGCAAATCGGCGCGGCAATCGAAACTTTGCAAAACAAGGTAAGCGCGCTGGAAAAAGGTCGGGCGCTTGCTGCCGCGCCGGCGCCGAAGCCGGAGAAGAAAAAGCCGGAACCGGTCGAGGAAAATTGGGCGGTCAATTTAATTGCGTTTAAACAAGATTGGTATGCCAAGAGTAAAGCCCAAGAGTTCGCGGGCAAGGGTGTACCGGCCAAGGTGGTCAAGACCGAGTCCAAGGGTGAAAATTGGTATCGTCTGTTTGTGGACGGTTTTAAAACCCAGTACGAAGCGGCGGCTTATGCGGCCAAAATCAAAAAGACCCTTAATCTCGATTCGGTTTGGGTTACCCGCAATAAAGATTAACCATGGATAATCAGAAACTAGTGGTTGCGGTATCTTCCAGGGCCTTGTTCGACTTGGACGAGTCGCATGCGATTTTCGAAACGCAGGGCAAGGAAGCTTTTTGCCGCTATCAGATTGAGCATGAAAACGAAATTCTGCCGCCGGGCTTCGGGTTTTCCTTGGTCAAGAAGTTTTTGGATATCAACAAAGCCTTTCCCGCCGCGCCGCTGGTGGAAATTATTTTACTTTCGCAAAATAGTGCGGATACCGGTTTACGTATCTTTAACTCTATCAACCATTACGAACTGGCGATTAGTCGGGCGGCGTTTACCAGTGGTGTCTCTCCTTACGAATACATTCCGGCATTCGGCGCCCATTTGTTTTTATCGGCCAACGGCGAAGACGTCAGAAAAGCCTTGGCTGCCGGCTATGCCGCCGCTACCATTGTATCCGGCGCGGTAGCTAACCCGTCCCCACAATTGCGGATTGCTTTCGATGGCGATGCGGTGCTGTTTTCCGACGAATCCGAACGGATTTACCAACAACACGGGCTGGCGGCTTTTGCGGCCAACGAGCGCAACGAAGCCCACAAACCCTTGTCGGACGGCCCATTAAAAGAGTTTTTAAGTGCGTTGCACCGCATTCAGACTCATTTCGATCAAGAGCTGTCACCTATCCGCACCGCGCTAGTTACCGCGCGCGCCGCACCGGCTCACGAGCGGGTCGTGCGCACCTTGCGAGCCTGGGGAATCAGGATAGACGAGGCCTTGTTTTTGGGCGGTATGCCCAAGGGGGCGTTTTTAAAAGCGTTCGGAGCCGATATTTTCTTTGACGACCAGAAAGGGCATTGCGATTCGGCCGAATTACACCAAGTTGCCGCCGCACACGTGCCGCATGGTGTTACGAATCAAAGCCGATCCTAAAGCGGGCGAACCAGGGGTTGCTTTCCACGCAGGCCGTTAAGTAAACAGTCTTACCGTAAAGCAGGTTGATTTTAGTACCTACAGTGTACCTGCCGTTGGCTAACAGGATCTCGGGTTTAACGGTTTCCATCCCGATGACTATCGCTTTTTGGCTGTTGTCGCCGGCATTTTCAATATCGTGGATAGCCACGCTGCCGATAATCGGTTCCAGCAAAATTAGCGTGACATCCTCGTACAAGGTTTGTTGACGGACTATTACGAGTCTAGCGGGTTGCTGCTCCCGGCAAAGCAAGCCGATGTCGCCGGTTGAACAATTGGGCGACGGGCTTTCCGCCACCAAGAATTGCTTACTGACATTGCGTAGTAGGCTCAGACTGGTACCGTGTTCTGGGAAACTGATGATCGAAGAATTCAGCGGTTTATAAAAATTTTTTTCATGTTCCAGCGGTACCAGCGACATATCGCGGGCGAGGGAGCGGTTGCGCGATAACTGTGAACTAAGGTTCATGATTTTCGATAATTTTTCTTCGCCTTGCAGATGCGCGCTGACGGCAACGAAGCCTTCCAGTAAGTGTGCCGGCATCGGCGGTCCGATGGCCACCGATGCAAAAATATTGCCGTATCCGGTCAAATGCGATGCCAGTTTGGTTTGCATATTTGGGTTCAGCTCGGTCTCGATTTCACCGAGTTGCAAGGCGTGACCGAGACTCTGACAGCCGATATACACCGAGCCGAGCGGCAGGGTGCAGTTGGGACGCGGTAGCGGGCCGGGTTCGCTGCCGAGATTCCAAATAAAACCAAAGCCTTGCTTGGCTTTGCTGCTGATTTCCAGTCTGTCCCGATACCGATTGGCGAGTTGAAATATCTGGTCTATTTCCGTTGTCGGATAGCGATTGGGCGAGCCGATTGCAAACAATAAATTGCGTTTGACAACAGCTTCAATCGTCGGGTGTTGCTTAAATTCCTGATGTTTCGACGACATAGGCTTTTTCAGCAGTTGTTGCTCGCCGGCTATCGAATAAAGCATGCCGCTCTTTTTCCATAAGGTGGTCGAGGGCATTTCGTAAAACAGCGCGCTGCTGCGCAGACAATATCCGATCAGCTGCAAGGAATAAAATATCGCTTGCTGGTTTTTCCCGGCGTCGAGCTGCTTGGCCTCGACCAGATGGCAAAAAGCCAAGCCCAAATGTCTGAGTAACTGGATGCCCAGTTTGGCTACTTTCAATGCTTTGCTGTTGGCCTTATCGCTTTCGGAACGCGCGGCATTGCTTAAACCATTGGCTAAATGCAAGGTCAGCGGCGTCAAGTTGATTAATAGCGGTAAGAGGTTTGCCTCCGCGGCATCGCAGCGGTTCAGTTGTTTAAGGGTGTGATTCAACTGATTGGCGGCATTGGCTACCGGTAGGGCGCTTAAGGATTTAATCCATCCGCCGAGGGATTCTGGTGACATCTCAAAAGGCAGCGATGCGTTATCGGTCATGTACTTGCGAATTAAGTTGTGTGGAAAACATGCCCTCAGTTTAGTTCAGATTGGCGGTTAAAGGCAGTCGCCAATTTTACGAAAGTCCGGCGGCTGCATAAAATGCCGGGGTAATCGATCCAATACACCAAATTAATGAACCGAATATTAAGCTTTAAATGGGAAATCGCGGCGCCGTTATTCGGCGCGTTGCTGACTTCGGCTTTTGCGCCTTACGATTATGCCTATGCCGCAATTGCCGCGCTGATATTCGTTTACTGGGTTTGGTGTCAGCAAACGCCGAAAAGAGCGGCATTGACCGGTTATTTGTTTGGTCTGGGCTTGTTCGGTAGCGGTATTTGGTGGACATATATCAGTATTCACGATTTCGGCGGCGGCGACCCCTATAGTGCTGTCGCACTGACGGCCTTATTGGTAGGGGTTTGGGCTTTGTTCCCGGCTTTAACCGGCTGGCTGATTGCGAAAACATCGGTTTGGTCCGGGCTTTGGTTAAGAATTATCGCGGCCGCCGTCGCTTGGGTTGCGGTGGAGTATTTTCGCGGTTATTGGTTGTTGAACGGTTTTCCCTGGTTGCAAATCGCCTATAGCCAAATCTCAACGCCATTGGCCGGCTTCGCGCCGTTGATCGGCGTCTACGGCGTGGGATTTTTGTTGGCGTTATCGGCCTTTGCCGTCGTGGAGATATTGCGAGATAAAGTCCATGTCATGGCTTGTTTGCCGGTTTTGTTGGCGATTTGGAGCGGCGGCTGGTATCTGCAATCGGTATCATGGACTCGCGCCGCCGGCGCGCCGATTACGATCACGCTCGTGCAAGGCAATATCGGGCAGGATAATAAATGGCAGAATAGTCAGCAACTCAACACGCTTAGGCTTTATCGAACGCTCACCGAGCAACATTGGGATTCCGACGTGATCATCTGGCCGGAGACAGCGATTCCGGCATTTTTATCGCAGGTTCAGGCGGCTTATATCGACCCGCTTCAACAGGCTGCGCATGAACATGGCGCGGAACTGGTGGTCGGTTTGCCCAGTGAAGGCCAGGGCAAGGATTACTACAATAGCGTAATGACCTTGGGCGAAAAGCCGGCGCTGTACCACAAAAACCATTTGCTGCCGTTTGGCGAATATTTGCCGCTGCAACCTTTATCCGGATGGATTTTGGATAGGCTGCAAATTCCGCTGGGCGATTTCGCCGTCGGTGGCGACAGGCAAGCCTTATTGACAGCCGGCGGCCATGCCTTCGTCACCACTATTTGCTATGAAGATGTTTTCGGTGAGTTGGTTGCCAGGCAGATCGCGGATGCCGGCTACATCGTGAATCTGACCAATGATGCCTGGTTCGGTGATTCTTCCCAGCCACACCAGCACATGCAGATGGCGCAAATGCGCGCGTTGGAGACCGGCCGTTATCTGGTTCGCGCCACCAATACCGGCGTGACCGGTTTTGTTGGACCTGACGGTACACTGCTTAAGCAAGCGCCCTTGTTTACGACGACGACGTTAACGGACAGGATCGTGCCGATGAGCGGTGTGACGCCTTATGTCTGGTTGGGCGATAAAGGCTTGTTTGCATTATTGGCGATGTTACTGCTTTTTACTTATGGCTGCAGTTATTGGTCAGCCGTAAATCCGGCTAACCAGGCCGTGTTATCCGACGGAAACGGCGGTGCTTGAGGGTATCAATTTAACGGAATATCTTATGCGCGGTAAACCATCAAAAAAAATCCTACTGGCCGCGGTGTTAAGCGTCGCATCCACGTTATCGGCAGCAGAACAAGTTATCGAAACGCCAGCGTTCTGGTTGGAGTCCGGGCAAAACAGCATCAAAGCCGCGGCGCGGCTTAAGGCGAATAATGGGTTTGCTAAAAATGTGATTCTGTTTGTCGGTGACGGGATGGGGGTTTCGACCATTACCGCTGCGCGCATTCTGGAAGGACAAAGCAGACCAAATAACCGCGGCGGCGAGGAAAATTCGCTGAGTTTCGAAACAGCGCCTTATGTCGCGCTTGCGAAAACCTACAGCGCCAATCAACAAACTCCGGATTCCGCGCCGACCATGTCGGCCATCATTACCGGCGTAAAAACCAACGACGGTGAATTGTCGGTCGGCATGCAGGTGGCTCGCCAGGAAAAAAATGCGGAAGTGGTAAATACCTACAAGGTGAAAACCTTACTGGAACAAGCCGAAGAACATGGTCTTTCAACCGGTGTGGTATCCACGGCGCGGCTCACCCACGCGACGCCGGCTGCTTGTTACGCGCATACCTCTGAACGCGATTGGGAGTCCGATGCGCAAATTCCGGCTGGCGCCGGTGTTAAAGATATTGCCAGACAATTGCTGGACTTCGGTTACGGTAACGGCCTGGAAGTGGCTTTGGGTGGTGGCCGCAGCATGTTCTTGCCCAATAGCACTCCCGATCCGGAAGATAGCGATAAATTCGGCGGCCGCAAGGACGGTTTGGATTTGACCCAGCGTTGGCTGACGCAGTATCCGAAATCGGCGTATGTATTTAACAAAGCCGGTTTCGATGCCGTAGATCCCCAGCAAACCGAACATTTATTGGGATTGTTCGAGCGTTCGCATATGGAATACGAACACGACCGACTTGGCGACAAGGCGGGCGAGCCTTCTCTAACCGAGATGACCGAAAAAGCCATCGACTTGCTGTCGAAAAACAAAAAAGGCTATGTGTTGATGGTGGAAGCCGGCCGGATCGACCACGCCCATCACGCCGGTAACGCTTACCGGGCTTTAACCGAAACGGTGGCGTTATCCGATGCGGTGCGCAAAGCGCTTGAGAAAACCAATCCTAAAGACACCTTGATCGTAGTCACCGCCGATCACAGTCATACCTTCACCATCGCCGGTTACCCGCAACGCGGCAATCCGATCATGGGTCTGGTGAAACAGCCCGGCGAAGCCGGTTTTGCCAAGGACAGCAACGGCTTGCCTTACGCGACTTTGGGATACGCCAATGGTCCCGGTTATCGCGGCGGGAACGGCCGTCCCGATCTGAGCCCCGTCGATACCGCGCATCCCGATTTTCTGCAAGAAGCCGCGGTGCCGCTCGGCACCGAAACCCATGGCGCGGAAGATGTTCCGATCTTTGCTTTCGGCCCCCAATCTCACTTATTTCATGGGGTACAAGAGCAAAGCTACATTTATCAGGTAATGGCGCATGCTTTGAGGTTTAAAGCCGGTCGCTAGCGATGACGCCGCGCTAGCCTTCGCGGCTTCATCCAACGATCCCGCACCAGTCCGAAAACTCAGCCGGTAGCTGAACGAACGTCAATCAAGCCATTCGGCGCAGCCACATTTTTCAATTCGAAGGCGAATCCTGCCGCCGCACTTAAGCCTTAATGAAGTTGAAACATAGTCAAATTATGCTTGCCGGCTCTAAAGTATTTTTTAAGGCTAAGTAAATGTTCGATTCAATAACAAATGCGTTAAAACGACAAAATATTCTTGCCGTTTCTTTTTCCATGGTTGCGGCTATCCAGGCGGCACCTTCCTATGCGGTCACGGCCGCCGATCCGGTCGTGTTGACCTTTTCGACCGTCGGCGACTCAAGACAAGATCCGCAAAACATCGATCCGAGTGTTGCCCAGCCTGATCAAGTGGGCAACGGCAATTGCCCGATTCCTTCCGGAAACGGTTTGACACCCAATCCGGGCTTATCCGGTCAGGATTGCAAATGGCTGCAAAATACCAAAGCCTGGTCGCGCATCATGCGCACGATCCAATCGCAAAAAGCCAATTTACTGTTTTTTAATGGCGATATGACCATGGGCTACGGCAAAGCCGGCGTGCCGGTAGCCAGAACCTCAAACGGCGTTGGAGAAGCGGCAATCGCCAATCCGAGCGTTAGCGACATCGTTACTTCGGATTTGATGCAGTTTTATCAACAGTACAGCTTTTGGCGCGGTATGGTAGCGAATATGATGGAAACCGGCACCTATGTCGTGCCTGTTCCCGGTAATCACGAAACTCAGTGCAAACGTTGTAGCAAAGCGGCGCAAATCGAAAACGAAAATGCCTGGCGCGACAACATGGGCGATCTTATTCTCGATGCCAGCCGATTGACTAATTTGCTGGGTGTGGCTCCGCAAAATTGGGATGTGAATAACGTTCCCGGCGTTGCCGACAGTATTACCACCGACCAGAAGCAACTCAGCTACTCATTCGATATCGGTACCTCGCATTTTGTGGTGATCAATACCGATGCCGTCGGCAGAGACGGCCGCGCTCCTTACAATTGGCTGGAAGCGGATTTGACCGCTGCTGAAAACCACGGCGCCAAACGTATTTTTGTCTTCGGGCATAAAAGTTACACGTTTTACGATTTCCCCACGTCCGCGCCCAGCTCCACATCGTCGCTCAAAAACAAAAATGCCGCCGATGCCGATGCGTTCTGGCACGTGATCGCCAAACACAATGCTACTTATTTTTGCGGTCATGAGCATATCTACAACGTAAAGAGTTATCTTGATCTGACTTCCGGTAAGTCGGCTTATCAAGTATTGGTAGGTGCCGGCGGTTCGCCGTTCGAAGCGGCACCCAATACCTTGGGCTTAAAACCAAGCGATCGGATGTACTCTTGGGCTACCGTCAAAATTTACCAAAGCGGTAAGGTGGTGATGGATACCTACGGTTTCGACGACACGATGGCGAATCCCGTCGTTAAGTTGGAAACCATTCAACTGCCTACGTTGCCGTAAATTTAGATTAACCAGGAGATGCATATGAAAAAGTTAGTCATGACATTGCGCTGGCTCGCCTTACTGGCAATGAGTTATCAGGTGCAAGCCGGTGTGATCGTCGATACCGGTGCGCCAAATTCCGCAGGTTTTCCCTTGACGCTGTCCAGCGGACAATGGTTGGCAGCCAAATTCAGCACCAGTCAAGATTGGCGGATTGCCGGTTTGGAGGGTTTTATCAATGCCGATAGCGGCAACCCGGAGAATGCAACCTATACCATTGCACTTTACGGCGATAGTGCGGCAGGGCTGCCCGATACCGACGCGCCGCTGTTTTCTCGGCAGGCAAGCTTGGGCGCCGATGGTTGGAACGGGCTGCATGATCTGAATCTGGCGTTGAACGCCGGCAGTTACTGGCTGGCCTTTGAAGTGCGTGCGGCCGATACCTTGCAGGGATTGCTGCCGGTTTACGTTTCCAATCCGTTGCCTACCGCATGGAATGATCCGATAAGCAATGACGGTTATTTGTCCGCGCACGGTAATGCTTATAACTTTGCTGTACGTATTAGTTCTGTGCCGGTGCCCGCATCTGTTTGGTTGTTTATATCCGGCTTGTTTGCTTTAGGCCGATGGTCTAAGCGTCAAACAAACTAAGCATCTCGAGACATACTCAGCGCAAAGGTTTTGGCTATTGCGCTGAGTGATTATTGTTGTGCCAAAATGTCTTTCACTACCCTAAGCGCCGACAGGCTGGCGCCATTGGAATGCGTATCCTCGGTAAAATCCCCGGCGAAATAGATCCGGCCTTGCGGCTTTCTTAAGGACTCGGACAGGCTATCGAAACGCGACCGGCCGACCGGCCAGGAAGCGATGGCGCGCGGGTGATAGCGGTAGAAACTCATTTGCTTAACCGATTGCCGAAAGCCCGGCCATAGTTTGTCAAACGTGGTCAATAGGGTTTCTTGGATCTGATCAGGATCGCTCATCCGCGAATTAAAGCGCTCCGCATCGGCACCGCTGACCAGTAAATTTAACAATGCGTCATTGCCGCGGTCGGAATTCGGTACCGACGCTCCTTCATAAATAACCCCCAGCACACTATCGGTCATAATCGGTAGTACACTCGCGCCGTCTAGGCTCCAAAAGCGGCTGGCAGCCTTATCGACCCTGACATGGGCGGTAAAATAAGCACCGGCGGACTGAGTTTGAATCGCTTGTTTTCTCTCCGGGCTCAATGGCGGTGTAAATTGAATGTCTCTGAGCCGGAACAATGGGATCGCGGTAATCACATATTTGGCGCGGAAAACCTGTTGCTGAAAGCTGCCTTGGTCGGTGGCAATGACTTCGACGCCGCTGTCGCCGGCTTTGATATGGGTGACCAGTTGGTTCAACAGGATGCGGTCGTTGCCGATAAAATCGGCTAAAGCCTTTACGGCGCGCTGATTGCCGCCGATCACATGGCGCGGCGCCAAGCCGTTGCCGGAAAAATAATGCCACTCGGCTATGCCGTCCAATGCGCTGATTTTCTGCCAGGATGTGGCATATTCCGATTCGGTCTCGATGCGCATTAATTCCTGGGCTTTTGGCGGCAGGCCGCTGGTGCTATTGATCCAGTCGGCGAAGGAAATGTCCGTTAGAGCCAGTAAGTCATCCGGCAACGGACGCTTATCCAGTTGCCGATAGAGTTCGGCCATTTTGGTGTCCCATTTTCTAAAGGCTTTAAGTTCGTCGGCGTCTAAAACCGACGCCAGAAACGCTTGATTGCTGTCTTGGGTAAAAGGATAGAGTTTGCCTTGGTAATAAAAACTGGAAAAACTGCTGTAAGCGGTTTCCATCGGGATATTTAGCTCCCGAAAAATCTCGACAGCTGGGTTGTTTTCCCAGAATTCTTCCAGGCCTACTTCGGCGTGGGTGTTGTCCGGATAAGAAGCGGTGCGGATTCGGCCGCCGATATGCGGACTCATTTCCAAAATCACGGCGGTTTTACCTGCTTTCTTCAAATGATAGGCAGCGCTTAAACCCGACAGGCCGGCGCCGACTATCAGTACATCGGCGCTAAGCGGTTCCGCTCGTAGACCAGCGGAACGCAGGCTCAGCGACAATGTCAGGATAATGAAAATTAAGAAACGATAGGAAAGTTCGCGGTAGAAATTGGTCATCTGCGTCGCCTTAAGGATATTTGCGAGTTGCAAGCCCTTGCGCTATGGAGTTAAAAAACGCCGGCTCTGTGTCGAATTGTCGAATTAGCGGTAGTGGCCGGACTGAATTCGTTCGGCCTGACTGGGCTAAATCATTGCCAGAGTATTGCTTAAATATTGCAGGCAAATGACCGAATGGAGGCGGAAGCGTGTCACGTCACATAATGGTCACAAACCTATCGTATTCTCGGGCTTTATCTCATCACAACCCGCCGGGCTTATGAATTACGCCGTAACCGTACAAGGTAAAAGCTTTAATTTTCGCGATTTGCGTACCTTGCTGGCGAAGGCTACACCGCGCCGGGCAGCCGATGAGCTAGCCGGTTTGGCAGCTGATTCCGAAGTCGAACGCGCAGTCGCTCAGCAAGTGTTGGCCGACATACCCTTGCGGCAGTTTATAGAAGAGCCTTTGATCGCGCCGGAACAGGACGAGGTCTCGCGCCTGATTCTGGAGCGGCATGATGAACAAGCATTTGCGCCGATTGCGAGTTTGAGCGTGGGCGAATTTCGCGACTGGCTGTTAACTGAGGATAGCGATTTGGCGGCAGTTTCGGCGGGTCTGATACCGGAAATGGTGGCGGCGGTCAGCAAGATCATGCGCAACCAGGATTTGATAGCAGTGGCGCGGCGTTGCCGAGTTATTACGCGCTTTCGTAATACCATTGGTTTGCCGGGCCGCTTGTCCACCCGCTTGCAACCCAATCATCCCACCGATGATCCGCGCGGGATCGCCGCCAGCATTTTGGACGGTTTGCTCTACGGCAGCGGCGATGCGGTGATCGGCATCAACCCGGCTACCGATAATCTGCACAATGTCCACACCTTGTTAAGTCTGTTGGATGACATCATCGCCCATCACCAAATTCCTACCCAGTCGTGCGTGTTGGCCCATGTCACTACTAGCATGGAACTAATGCGGCGCGGTGCGCCGGTGGATTTGGTGTTTCAATCCATCGCCGGCACCGAAGTGGCTAATCGCAGTTTCGGTATCGATTTGACCATGCTGCACGAAGCCAAGGCCATGGCGGAAAGCTTGGAGCGCGGCACTGTCGGCAAACAGTTAATGTATTTCGAAACCGGGCAGGGCAGTGCTTTGTCCGCCAACGCCCATCACGGCATCGATGCGCAAACCTGCGAGGCGCGGGCGTATGCGGTAGCTAGAGAATTCGACCCACTGCTGGTCAATACCGTCGTAGGTTTTATCGGCCCGGAATATTTGTACGACGGCAAGCAAATCATCCGCGCCGGTTTGGAAGACCACTTTTGCGGCAAACTGCTAGGTGTGCCGATGGGCTGCGACATTTGCTATACCAATCATGCCGAAGCCGATCAGAACGATATGGATACGCTGTTGACGCTGCTGGGTGTGGCAGGCTGCAACTTTATCATGGGCATACCCGGTGCCGACGATGTGATGCTGGCTTATCAAAGTACCTCGTTTCACGATGCGTTGTATCTAAGGCAAGTTTTGGGCTTGCGGCCGGCGCCGGAGTTCGAGGCTTGGCTGGAGCTGATGGGCATATTCGACGGTCAAAACCGCTTGGCGGCTGCTCGTAATACTACGCCGCTGCTGAGTAACTTTTATGGTTTGCCGAGGGCTTAACGATGAACGATCCTTGGTTTGCATTACGCCAATTTACCCAAGCCAGAATTGCGCAGGGCAGGGCTGGTTGTAGCCTGCCGACTGCCGCGCTACTGGATTTCCAACTGGCGCATGCCAGCGCTCGCGATGCGGTGCACCAAGCGTGGGATGTAGCAGGCTTTGCGGATGGCGTGGAAAAACTAGGCCTGGAACCACTGATGTTGGCAACGCCGGTTATCAGTCGCGAACAGTATCTGCAACGTCCCGACCTTGGCCGCTGTTTGTCGCAATCCAGCCGCGAATTACTTGCAGCGTGGGCAAGCCAGACCATAGACGTGGCCTTGATTGTCAGTAATGGCTTATCCTCGACGGCCGTGGACGAGCACGGTTTGGACTTGCTGCAAGCCGTGGTGGCCACATATGCCGAGCGCGGGTTGCGGATAGGGCCTATTTGTCTGGTGCCAAATGCTCGAGTGGCCTTGACGGATGAAGTTGGAGTATTGCTGTGGGCGCGGTTGGCGGTGATCATCGTCGGCGAGCGGCCGGGTCTCAGTGCCGCCGACAGTTTGGGGATGTATTTAACCTATGCGCCCAAGCCGGGCAATACCGACGCCGAACGCAACTGCATCTCCAACATTCGCCCGCCGGCAGGCATATCTTATAGCGCGGCCGCAGCTAAGGCGGCCTATTTGACCGATCAGGCTTTGCTGCGCGGTTTATCAGGCGTGGCGCTCAAGGACGATATGCCGGAATCATGGCTAACTGGGCTTGGCGAACCCGCTTTGGACGTTCTGAAATAAGCGCTTATGCCCGGGTTTGCCGTTTTTAGTGTGAGTGCGTGGCGCGACATCAATAAGCGGAATCAGCGCACCCAGCAGCGATTTTCTAAAAATCATCGGCGGGGCCGGTATTGCAAGCACTTGCCGGCTTTTCAGCGCGTGAATCCGTTACAACAATTCATATTGCTGTAACGTAAAGCATATATCTTAAACAGGCTGCGCAACTGCTTTCCTTAGATTTTGCCGTATCCCATTAATCGCATTGATTCCTTATAACGATGATTTTGCCAGGCAAGATGTTCGAAGCAAATGTGCAAATTGCCGGTTCCCGGATTCAGCCGATGAAAGGATTGTCCGATGCCGAGACGCCTTCAGTCAGACGGCTACTGCAGTATGTGGCGCCCGTCATCACGCAAGAGCGCTGTGTCGACGTGCTGGATCGTTTTATCCATGAAAAGGAATTGCTCGCCGTGGCGGTTGTCGATCAGCAGCAGACGCCGGTTGGCATCGTGGATAGGGGGCAGATCAGCGACATTTTTCTCAGGCCGTTTTCCCGCGATTTGTTACATAACAAACGCGTCATTGAGATTATGGATGCCAGTCCGATTATCGTCGACATTAACTCAAGCATCGATGACGTGGCCCAGATCATTATCGATGCCGGCATGCGGCACATGGTCAATGGATTCATCATCCTGGAAAAAGGAGTCTATGTCGGGATGGCAACCGGCCATGCCCTGTTAGAGGAAATCACTCATCGCCGACAACGCGATCTCTACGTGCTTGCCCATTACGATCAGTTAACCGGTTTGCCGAATCGCCTGTTATTTAACGATCGATTGGAACAAGGCTGCCGCAATGCGCAGCGGAATCATAAAATGCTGGGCTTGGTTTTCGTTGATCTCGATCGCTTCAAATATATCAACGATACGATGGGCCACAGTTTTGGCGACCGTTTATTGGTGAACGTTGCCGAACGCTTATTGGTCACCGTTCGGCAAAGCGATACGGTGGCCAGGCTGGGTGGCGACGAGTTTGTGCTTATTTTGCAGAATATCGAAAGCGAAGAAGACGCTACCACCGTGCTTGCCGGTATTGTCGACAAACTCCTGGAACCCATGCCGATATTCGAGCGTGAAATACAGATAACCGCCAGTTTGGGAATGGCTTTTTTTCCTAAACACGATCAAACCACGGATGGCTTGATTCGTAAAGCCGATGCGGCGATGTACGAAGTCAAAGAGCGTGGGCGTAACGCGTTTTTGGTTTATACGCCGACAATGGATCATGGCAAAGTCGAGCGCATGAGTCTGGAAACTCAGCTACGTATGGCGCTGAATAATGGTGAGCTCTCGCTATCGTATCAACCGCAGATTCAGCTGCCGGAGCATCGAGTCGTGGGCGTGGAAGCGTTATTGCGCTGGCAACATCCACAACTCGGTGCTGTGCCGCCAACGACTTTTATTCCGATTGCCGAAGAAACGGGTTTGATCGTATCCATCGGCGAGTGGGTAATTAATGAAGCTTGCCGCCAGCATTTAGTCTGGATTGAACAGGGTCTGCCGGCATTGCGCATGGCGGTTAACATCTCAGGGGTCCAATTCAAACAACGAGAGTTTTGCGGCTTAATTAAGCGTTTGCTTGAGGAGAGTGGCATAGACCCGCAATATCTCGAATTGGAATTAACGGAAAGCGTGGTGATGACTCAAGCGGAACACGCAGTCCAAACTCTAATGGATTTGCGGACCTTGGGCGTTAAATTGGCGATCGATGATTTCGGTACAGGCTATTCAAGCCTGAGTTATCTTCGTAAATTCCCATTGGATCGAATCAAGATCGATCAGTCTTTTATACGGCATATCAAAAAAACGCCGGCCAACGAAGCGATTGTGCGTGCGATTATTGCCCTGGGAGAAAGTCTGGGGCTGGAAACTGTTGCCGAAGGCGTGGAAAACGGCGAAGAACTGGCATGCGTCACCAGTCATCACTGCCATGAGGTACAAGGTTATCATTTTGCCAAACCGCTGTCGGCGAATGATTTTAGCGATTGGCACCGGCGGTTTGTCAGTGCTGTCCGGTAAGTGTTGCCGGCATTAAGACCAGAGTTTTTGGAGCCGGCGTCTATATCGGGAATGCGCTGTTTCAAATATGCGATTAAGCCGGTCTTTTAATATCGAAGGCGTGCAGCCGCCATTTTGAGTGCAACGATTGCAGTTTTGCACAATTAATCGCCTGATGCTTTCTTGCAAAGACCAAGCTTGTTCGACCAATTTTTTATCTGATATTTTCACGTAATATTTTTCTGTTATGGGGGCTTGCCATGTCTTCGGAAAAAACAAAAGATGATAGGAAAAAGGTTTCGTTGAATAAAGAAACCAGTAAAACACTGACCACGTTTTCAAGGCTCAACGCTTTAAAGTTGCGCTTGGTAGTGGATGCGATGGTTGATATTGTCTTGAGCGACGAATATCTCAGCAGTCGCATCGTCGAACTTGCCGCCGAAAAACAGTCCATGGAGGAAGAATAGCAGAACCTACGGTTTTAGACCGGAAGTGACGGTAGGCCAGTGTGTTTTGCCGAATCCTCGTGGAGTATTTTCGACGTGCAAGAATAATTATTTCTCGCTACTGTTGGGGCGATCTCTGTGACCCGAATACCGCTTGATATGGTGGAGGCGGGGATATGTGTCAAATGTTAGTGCGAAATAACCTTGGAAAATAGATTCATAACAATGACGCCGGAGATGATTAGAACCATGCCAATAATGGCTGCGAAGTCAAGTTTTTGATCATAGGTCGCCCAAGAAATGATAGTAACAAGGACTACGCCTATCCCCGCCCATACCGCATATGCCACTCCAACAGGGATAGATTTTAGGGCCAGCGAAAGGAAATAAAATGAGGTCAAATATCCCACCGTAACAATAATTGATGGAATAAGTTTTGAGAATCCTTCACTTGCTTTAAGCGTGGAAGTTGCAATCACTTCACCAATAATGGCAATCCCTAAAAACATCCAATATTTCACACTCTACTCCCGGTTAAGAATTTCATTTAAAACAGTGTAAATGCTTGAATCGGAAAAAAACAGCTCAGCGATATTTCTTCATTGCGAGTATTAACGAACTTGTTAATAGCTTTTCCGGATAAGAAGAGCGAAACGAAAAATCCACTGCCGTGGAAGGTTTGGCTTTTTTCGCCGAAATATCGATTTTCTCAATATTTCCAGCGAGGATGAATGTTTGACAATTCGAACTCTGTAGGCCGCTGATTTTGGGAAATGTTGCTTAATTTTGTGACCCTGGTTATATTTTTGCGTGGAAATTTTTGGATGTTCTGTATATGCGACTAGACTCAATCACACTCAGGCAGTGAGCAGTAGATACACACTAAACGGCCGGTAACCCTTTTCGGATTATCGGCTTTTTTTGTGCCTCGGCTTTAGACGATTTCTGCGTGAATTTATAGAGCATTTTTACCAGTTTCCTGTTGCTGCCGAATTAACAGGGGCGTTATAGTTCCGCGCTAGGGATTGAGTTTTATGTTCGGAGGAACTCCAAAAAATCGGAGGCTCGCAATGACATTACCTGACAAATTGTTAGTCCAGCAGGCATGGAGCTTGAGAAAAACACTTGATCATCGTATCGAGGCTGAAAGGCTGCGCAGGATGCCTGATTCCATGAAGCCCACACTAAAAATTGAACGGTTAACTTCAGTTCACGACTTGGCTTATTCTCGGTACGTGCGAAGACTCAAGAAGCTTTGGGGGTATGAGCCAATGACAACGCATTGATTAAACCATGGCTGATTATTGGCGCCGGTATTTTTAAGCACTCTAGCCGGATTTATCCGGCTTTTTTGTGCTTTGCGCCAATGATGGCTTATTTAGTATGACGCGCTGTCTGAAGTTTTGGTATGCGAGAGTTGCGAGCCTTAAATTTTGCAAGCTGGCGCAGGTAACATTGGTCGATGTCCTGGGACATGCTGTGAAAGCATTTTGCACCTGACATAAAAAAGCCCACATTTAGTGGGCTTCGTCCGGTCTTATTTTTTTATGTATTTATTTGGACGCCTACCGTTAAACAGTAGGTTAATGTCTTGCGTTTATTATTGTTTTTGTGCCGGGTTTACCGGTCGCCTATCTCCCCCCTCATTTAACGACTACGAGCCTTTCGATTCGGTGCCGCTTTGCTGAAAGTGGGCGAATTCTATTGGATATTAGCCGGGCTGTCCACAAAAAACTGTGACAATTTGTCGCATAAAAAATTTAAGGGAATGTGGATTCCAATAGTGCTTAGTGTCATGCTGAGCCATCGTGGCTCCGATTCTAATGTTAGGCCTACCGATCAACGGCTGACCCTCGATTTTAGCGGGGCCGGGTGTGGGCAAAAGCCGCAGTCTCCGCGATACAAGGAGTCCTTGCTTGACTAAGCTTGATCGCAAGGTAACTTCTCCGAAGTGGTGCTGGTGATGCTCATGTTTAGGTCGGGAGATAGCTAAATATGACTTATTAGTACCACTGTCCGAATATTGAACCCCCGCAGCAAGTGCTACACTCAAACACCGTCGGCAGGATGTTTTAAATTTAACGTTGCGTCCAACCGGTCGGCGTTTCCACGAATTGTCCTGACGCAGCCTGTCCGATCACCTTTTGCGCGGTCAGTCTGGCAACCTCTTCTGCGGGCACGCCATTTTTGGCGGCGATGCGTTGGTATTCCGCCTGACGCTGGGCGTTGATGCTTTTAACCAATGCTTGTACGTCGGAAGGGGCATCCGGTTTAACCAAGCCCAGGAAGCCGTTCATCTGTTCGCCAACCAGTCCCGCGGATTTTGCCGTAGCCAGATCAGCGGCGTTCACCGACATGGTGACCAAGCATAAGCCAAGAAACAACGGTGCCAAAAGTGACAGCAATTTTTTGTTTTTCATCGGTTGCTCCTTTAAAACAAGCCTTTCTGGTTGGTGATCAATTCGTCTACGTCTTTTTCCACTTTCAAACGAATTTCGTGTTCGATCTTGACGTTCATATTAATTTCAATCGGTTTGTCCGGCGCTTCCAGCCTGACGGAGGGTGAACACCCTGTTATATAGGTGCTGCCGCACAAGATGGCCGCGCAGGTTGGCGCTTTCCAATTCATTAATTTCTCCGTTCCGCCGACGGCGGCTTGGGTTGTTGATTCCCCTCTAGGGGGGCGGAAATTTTTCAACATCCTTTGGTTTGGCGGTAGCCTGTTCCAAAATAGTCCGTTCGAAATCGCCGGCTAAAATACCTTTTTGCAGTAGCTCTGGCAGTTGGCCGCTGATATTCAGGTTAAAGGCCAGCGGATGTCCGGAGAGCACCTCCGGGTTACTGCCCTCCAAACGCAAACCCAGATGATAATCGCCATTGGGGCGATAATTTACCTTGGCTTGTAGATTTTGATATACCAGATTCCGTAGCGCCTTAAACGCAATATTTTCACTATCCGCGACCGGTCCGGCATAGCGTAACACACCCGGACGCGTCCCGCTGACAGCGCCATCCTGCAGGTCGATAGATCCGGCGGATAGTTGCAACGGCAGTTCACCGTCGATATTGCCGGTTCCGGAAATATTCGGGTAATGCAGGCTAGCCAATAGTTGCGACAGATCCACGCTACGCAAACGCAAGGTCAACCGTATGGGCAACTGCTCTAATTGTATTTTGTCCGGCATCAATTCCAGAATGCCGCCGAATATCGCTAAGCTGGCTTGATTTAGTGTCAATGACTGATCAAGATAGCGCGCGTTTATTTTAAGATTGCCGGCCGCCAGTTCCTTGCCTAGATTCAGCGTTGGTATCTCAGCCGACAAGTCTACAGTTCTATCGGCTAATTCCGGCATATGCAATGTGACGCTGCCTTTTTCGATCCTCGCCGCACCGGCCGTCATCGCCAAATCGCTGACGTTCAACTGGGCCGAGCCGGAAGCGTCTTGTTTGGCCGGTCGGCGCAATGTGAGGTTTCCTTGTATTGCGCCGCCGGAAAGCGTCCAACTGGCGGCGGTAGCGGGCAACCAAGGCTTAATTAATTCGAATGCTTCCGTGGCAGCCATGTCTAGCCGACCGTTAACATTCAAGCTTTGGTCCTGTGCCATCGACATATCGATAGTCAGCAGAGACAGCTTATCCCGCTTCAGTAAGGCACCGGCAGTGAGTGTCGCGAAATTATCCGGCGTTTGGGCGAATACGCTCAATTGTGTAGAGCCGAGTAACGGGCTTAGCTTCGATATGTCGGATCTTGGCGTTTTTGCCCTTAAAGCATCCGGTATCAATAAGCTGGTACTAAACCAGTCAATAAATGCAAGTGCGCCGGCATCTAACTTGAGTTGTTTGGCGGGCGGTTTCAACTGCGTGGTATGCAATTCGAAAACCTTACCGTTTGGTAGCCGTTCGAGACTGAGCACGGCGGCACTGAATCCGGGGTCGATTGTCAGCCGAATCGATTGTTGGGCATCCTGAAACTTTGCTTCGATCAACTCGGTTGCGTCGCGCTTTAGGTCGGCCTGGCCGGAGAATCGGCTCATCCCCCAGGGCGTATCGATGTTCATTTCCAGTTTTTCGATGTTTAGGCGGTTCAGCGGCAGACTGATGGCGGCAGAGTCTTCCGTTGCGTTCGTTACGGTATTTTCTTTTGATTGGTAGTGGAATTTCACCTCGGCGCGGCCGATGCTGAGAGTATTGACGGTGCGGTTTTTCAGGTCGTACTCGGCTGTAATGTCCTGCAAGGCGACGGATAGCTCGCCGCTAGGAGTTGCCAGGCCGAAACCGATATTCGAGAGTTGGGCTTGCTTAAAATCGAAGGAAAGTCCCGACAGCGACGGTGACGTTAAAGCAGATTGTTTCAGCGCCTGTTGCAGCAGTAACTCGATCAGATTTGAACGTTGCCACCACATCGCCAAGCAAAGCAATATCACAGTGGTTAACGTAGCGGCAAACGTTCGCCGCCGTGAATAGCTCCGTTTCGAATCTTTTGGGGTATGGGATAGTGTCATGGTTACGGATGACTGAATAAAGGCGGTAATTCGGCTGCAAAAACGTTATGGCTGGTTATCGATTAGTTGCGATTATAGGCGTTGGCTTTGCCATAGTCCGGCCGTCTTAAATTTGCGGGATACTTTACGGCCAATTCCCGCGTTGCAACCGGCAAACAGATTAAACAAATCAAACCCTATCCCAACACAGAATAACCTGCATCTTGACATCAAGATGATATCTTTCGTTTGTGTCGATAGCGCTGGTACCGATCGGATAATTCTCCGACAAAATTGATGCACGGCGATGTGCCGGATAAATTGGCGCCGCCTACAAAGCCAGGTTTTACGCCAATTATGCGATGCTGCTAAGCCGATTTGGAGCGGACGAGACCTCGGAAAAAGGTATATAAGTGCCAAAGTGTGGCGCCATAGTTCGCTAGCTAAGTCGATATTCGATATAAAGCTAAGTACATCGTGGCTGGTGATCGTTAATCACTGCCTATAATGTTCAGTGTTTTTTAAGTTCCGCCGCAACCGAATGCTGCTATTATCACGTTTAACGACAGCCTATTTATTTAACTGTTAGATTCCAGACTTGCCAATGGCCGATCAAACCATCAAATACGCCGAACTTGTCGATCTCGCCGGTTTGCAGACGCTGATGAATAGCCTTAATCAGGTTATCGGCATAGCCAATGCAATCATAGATACAGAAGGGGTGGTCATTACCAGTTCCGGTTGGCAGGAAGCTTGCGTTAAGTTTCACCGCTGCCATGTTAAAACCGGTGCAAACTGTATAGAAAGCGACACCGCTTTAGCGAAAAGTATGCTGCAAGGCGAAGCTTTCGCGATCTATGGCTGCTTAAACGGTTTGGTGGATGCGGCTATGCCGATTATTGTCGATGGGCAGCATGTCGCCAATATTTTTACCGGCCAATGCTTTACCGCGCCGCCCGATCTAGAGTTTTTTCGCCGTCAGGCCGCGCAATACGGTTTCGACGAAAATAGCTACCTGCAAGCCATCGCCAAAGTTCCCGTGATCTCCAAACAGCGCTTGCAGACCATCAACAAGATGTACGTGGAGTTGGCACAGGCTTTTGCCAACAACGGTTTGGATCGTTTGCGGCAACAACGGGCCGCGGCGGAGTTGGCCACGCTGAACAACGAACTTAACCTGCGCGTCGAGCAAAGAACCGACCAGTTAATTCAAAACAATCAGCAATTGCTGGCGGAAAAACGCGCTTTGGCGGCCAGTGAGGCCCGCTTGTCGGCGTTATTCAAAAACATGAGTAGCGGTGTCGCGGTATATCGAGTGAGCGACGACGGTCGCGATTTCATCATCATAGGCTTCAATAAAGCCGCCGAGCAGATAGAAAAAATCACGCGTAAGGAATTGATAGGTAAAAAACTCACGGAGATGTTTCCGGGCATATACGAGTTCGGTTTGCTGGAGGTTTTGTGGCGTGTGGCTAAAACCGGGCAACCCGAAGCGTTTCCGCCGGCATATTATGCCGATCAGCGTATTCAGGGCTGGCGGGAAAACTACGTCTATAGGCTGCCGGGTGGCGAAATCGTCTCGATTTACAACGATGTCACCGAGCGTAAACTCGCGGAAAAAGCTTTGCATTTGACCCAGTTCTCGGTGGATAGAGTCACCGATTGTTTGTATTGGCTGACTGCGGATGGCCGCATTCAGTTTGTTAACAATACCGCCTGCCAAGTTTTGGGCTACAGCCGCGAGGAATTGCTGAGTTTTTCGGTGATGGATATAGATCCGCATTTTCCCGCCGAAAGCTGGCCGGCGCATTGGCAAGAAGTGAAGCAAAAGGGCGCGCTGAAGACGGAAGCTACCCATCGCTGCAAGGACGGCCGGGAAATACCGGTGGAGATTGCGGCGAATTATTTGATTTTCGAAGGCGCGGAATACAACTGTGCATTTGTGCGCGACATCAGTGAAAACAAAGCCTTACAGGCGGAATTGGAGCGGCAGGCGCGCATCGACTATTTGACCGGTATAGCCAACCGGCGTTATTTCATGGAACAAGGCGAAGCGGAATTGGCGCGCAGCTGCCGTTACGGTAATGCCTTATCGATATTGATGCTGGATATCGACCACTTTAAAGCGGTTAACGACGATTACGGGCATTCGGCTGGCGATCAGGCACTACAAAAATTAGGCGGCATCTTGGTGGAATTATTGCGGGAGATTGACGTGCCCGGCCGCATGGGTGGCGAAGAGTTCGCGATTTTATTGCCGGAAACCCGCCACGACAGAGCCGTGGATGTGGCGGAACGGCTGCGCACGGTGATCGCCGAAAGTCCTATTTTGCTGGAGTCTGGCCAGGATTTGCATTTTACCGTTTCTATCGGCGTGGCCACCCTCACGGATATGAACACCAGCGTCAGCAGTTTACTAAACCTGGCCGACAAAGC
>CAZGUM010000022.1:25309-35558 GCA_964529085.1 uncultured Methylomonas sp.
GCACGATGGCCGTTGAGTCTGTTTCGGCTGTATAAGTATGAATGGCGCCTAAAATTGATTCTCGATTCGGCAAAACGCTCAGCTGCGCGCGGATTCGATAAACCGGGCCAATGTCGCCACCGAGGCGAAAATTTTTACCACGTCGTCTTGTTCGGCATCGATTTTAACCTGATAGGTTTTGCGAATCGCCAATCCCAGCTCCAGAGCGTCGATGGAGTCCAGGCCCAGGCCGTCGTTAAACAGCGCAGCATTGCTGTCGATATCCGCCGCATTGACATCTTCCAGCGCTAGCGTGTCGATAATCAGGCGCTTTATTTCAGTTTCCATCTCGCTCATGGCGTTCTCGCTGTTGGGTAAAATAATCCTGTAAATAGTGGGTCAAACGTCTCACCGCGATTGAGCGTGGCTGTAAATCCCGGAACGGCTGCAGATCGATGTCGTCGTTGACTACCATTTTTAAATGAAACCGTTGCGCCGGTATTTGATGCCAAGCTTGATTTTTAGTCAGCGTGCTGGGTACGCACGTCAGTGTCACGGGAGTGATTATACTACCGGCTTGCAAGGCAATCGCCGCGGCGCCGCGTTGAAAACGGTAAGGCTGGCCCGGTACCGAGCGGGTACCTTCCGGGAAAATAATCATGGCGCCGCCGTCGCTTAGCCAGGAAGCGCAGTCGTTAACCATGGTTTCCGAATCTGCATTGCTGATATAGCCGGCGTTCAAGATCGGTCCGCGCATCGCCGGGTTGCGCCACAGGCTGGCTTTGACGATACAGTTGGCTTGTTTGATGCGGCTGAGTAGAAACACCACGTCCACCAGGGTCGGATGATTGGCGACGATCAATTGGCCGGGGCGGTTGAGTTTCTCCAGACCGATGACTTCGTAAGTCATCACGCCCAGTCGGTGCATTAAACCGATAAACAGATAAAAACTCATATGCACGGTGTATTGGGCGCGACAGGCTTTTTGTGGCCGGCTGCCCGGCCATATTGCCAACAGCGGAAATACCAGTAGCCAGAGTAAGACGCCGCCGATCCCAAAGCTGGTAAAGCTGATGGCGGTGGCCAGCAAACGCCAGCCGTAATCGATATTTTGAATGAAAGTTTTCGCCATTGCCGTTTGCGGCCCCGATCGACCAGCTGCGGCATAGCTTGGTCGAATAGCAGGAGTTTGATAAAGGCCGGCAATTGTAGCGGTTGTTCGCCGTCGTGACGAGTGGTAGACGTAAACCCAAACTTACTGCTTGCTTGTTGCCGCTGTCGTCCAGTCGCTGATGAGGGGAACGGATCTAAATCCTGCCACTGTCCATTTCGTGAACGGCGCGTTTGTCGTTGGCTAGTTGCCGATCCGATAAAAACGCATGATTGCTTTATGCTCTAAAGGCTTATGTGTCTCATCGGCTGAGGCCTTGCTGTTTATAGCCAACCCGGCAACGGGCGAGAATCTTCCTTGCCGAACTGCGGTAGGGTGGCGAATGCTTCTTTCAGTTTTTCGTGCCACATTTTGCGGATTTGGCTCAAATATTCGTTGTCTTCCTGGAAGCAGTAGTACTCGTCCAGCGCTAGGCTGTCCTTGTGATAAATCAACAGCTCAACCGGTGCGCCGACGCTGGCGTTGCTGCGCATGGTCGAGTCCATCGAAATCAAGCAGCAGCGGCCGGCCTCGTGCAGCGAGGTGTCGATTTTTAAAAACCTATCCAGCACCGGCTTGCCGTATTTGTTTTCGCCGATTTGCAGATACGGGGTCTGCCGGGAGGTGGTGATGCAATTGCCCTCCGGGTATACCAAATATGCACCGTGCGGTTCCTGACCGATTTGCCCGGCCAGGATAAAGGTGGCCGAGGGATTAAAGCTGCTTTGCCCGGCATCCACATGGCGGCGTTGTTTTTCCACACTGATTCGGCCCAGATAGGCGGCCGCTTCCGATAAATAACGTACGCTATCTAGACTTAGCTCGGCTTCTTCCTTGATGTCGCGTTTCAATTGGTCGATTACCGCCTGCGTGGTAGCCAGATTGCCCGCGCTCAGCAACACGATCTTACGATCGGATGCGGTGGTAAATGCATGCATTTTGCCGTAAATGCTGACATTGTCGATGCCGGCGTTGGTTCTGGAATCCGAAGTTAATACCAGTCCGTCCTTTAGAGAGACAGCGATACAGTATGTCATACGCTCTGCGCCTGAAAATTAGGGGTGTCGGCAGTGTACTAAAGATGCGCGAGAAAGGCCAAGTCTAGTCTCGATTAAACGCATGGCCAAGCGGAAAGCTTTTGGCCCGGTGGCTGGTTTGACGTGGCTGGAATAAGGCAATTTTGCCAAGTTTAGTCGGGATATTATTGGTGCGTGCCTGCTAATCTTTGGTGCAACTGATCTGGCGTCAAATCGGAATTTTAAGCGCTAAACCAGGAAGAATGGCGTTTTCGGAGATTTGGTGCGGATAGTGCTTATTAGGCGCCAAGACGGATTCCTCAGTTTTTACGACTACACTAATGCCGGTATTTTTCTCGCGCTCTGATGGATCGTTATTTCTCAACCGTAAGTAAAGGAAACTTATGAATGCACTGTTGGAAACTCAGTCGGCCAAGCTGTTGTCGGCGATGCCGGTCGTAAAAAATTTCGAAACCAAATTGGCTGCCTTGAACGATTGGTGGGGCAAGATTGCGCTCATCGGTAAAATTAACAGCCACAACGTGGCGACCACGATTCTGGACGATATGCATCGTACCCAGAATAAGTTCGGCGAACTTCAGAAACAGCTGACCCGCAATCTGCTGATAGAAAATGTGCAGAAATTGGTGCTGGATAATTCATCGAAAGCGCAAGTTGCAATCGATCTGCTGATTCGAAATTTATTTGAGCGTACCGCCGACGTGGGTTTTCTAGCGACCGACCAAGATATTAGGGAGTTCCTGATATTGGAACAACCGAGTGCCGAGCAAGAACTGTTCATCGAAAATCGGCTGCAAGAGTATGTGAAAAAATACAGCGTCTACGACGAAATCATTGTGTTCGATACCCAGGGCCGGATGAAAGCCCATCTGAACAAGATCAATCCGATACGATTTTCCAACGATCCCTTATTGGCGGAAACCCTGGCAAGCGATCAAGATTATCTGGAAACGTTTCGCTATACGGATATCCAGAGCAATCGCCTGCATTCGTTGATTTATTCCTGCAAAATCACGCGCACCGACGATAAGCATTCCGAGATCTTGGGGGTTTTGTGTCTGTGTTTTCGATTCGACGACGAGATGAAGGGGATTTTCGACGGATTGTTAATGCCGGGAGATCACGGCACGATAGCGATAACCAATGCCGAAGGCCGGGTAATCGCCAGCAGCGACGAGCGCTTATTGCCCTTGAATACCGGGCTGAAGAGCGACCAGCCGGTGCAGATTGTTAGCTATAGGCGGCAGGATTATATTATCAATACCCGTAGTACGACCGGATATCAGGGATTTTTCGGCCTAGGCTGGCGCGGATTGATGATGACCGCGCTGGATAAAGCGTTTAGCAACGACGAATCGTCGGCATCGGCAAATAATTATGTCGATATCATCGATCAAGCCAGTACCTTTCCCAAGGAGCTGCGTGATATCCGCAGAGCATCGGCAGACATCAACACCGATCTGGGTTTGTTGGTGCTGAACGGCCAAATTGCCTCCGCCCGGAAAAAGGCGGCCGAGTTCATGCCGGTGCTGGAAGCGATCAAGCAAATCGGCAGCGATATCACGGGTATTTTTACCGCTTCGGTAAACTGTTTACAGGAAGTAACGGTAATGTCTTCGCATTTGAACAACGCGGGGTTTTTAGCTTCGCTGGCCGTTGACATCATGGATCGCAATTTGTACGAACGCGCCAACGATTGCCGTTGGTGGGCACTGACTTCCGCGTTTCGGCGTTGCCTGGCCGGCACGGATTTATCATTTGTCGCCTCCCGGCAAATTACCGAAATTCTGCAATATATCAATGCGCTGTATACGGTTTACACCAATCTTTATCTCTATGATCGCCACGGTAGGATTTTGGCGGTATCCGATCCGAAACAACAAGCACTGGTCGGGATGATGTTAGATGAGGCCAGTGGCGCGGTCGAGGCTTTAAAAAACGGCGATGCTCAGAGCTATAGCGTTTCCTCGTTTGCGACGACGCCGTTGTATCGGGAACGGCACACCTATATTTACAATGCCGCCATTACGGATTTGGACAACCCGAAACAAATCTTGGGCGGCATCGGCATTGTGTTCGACAGCGAGCCGCAGTTTCAATCCATGCTGAACGATGTGCTGCCGAGAGATAAGCACGGCAAAGTTTTTGCCGGTTGTTTTGCGGTGTTTGCGGCGCCGGACAAAAGTATTATCGGGGTTGCCAATAATACCATGCTCAAAATAGGCGATAAGCTGGATTTGGACGATGCCTGTTTTACTTTGAAAGCCGGTCAACGCCTGTCGAAGATTGTCCAGTACCAAGGCGTGAATTACGTGTTGGGCATAGCAGCATCCAAAGGATATCGCGAATATAAAGTGGCGGATGCCTATCGTAACGATGTAATGGCGGTGATATTCATCCCGTTTTGATGGGGAGCGCAGCGATTGGATGCGACGCTTAATTCCGGCAGTTCGAATAAATTCGCACTGCGCTTACATGTAACGGCCGCTGCCGAGTGACTTTTGGCACCGCACAGACTTATAAGGCTGGTTTGCCGGACGTTCCGAACAGGCTGAATCAATGAATCCCGCTTAACATGCCGTGTACTTCGTAACTCATGATCGCGAGATAGCCCGTTAAGACGAAGTAATACGCAGCGTAGTTGATGCGTAAATTGAGTGGGGCATCATAATAGCCGGCGGGCATTGCCGACGCCGCCCCGTCTTTTTGCAGTGCCAGCTTGATCTGCGGAAACGCCATGATCGCGATCAGGATCAGCATCGCGCTGGGATTGTATAAAAACAGGGCCGCCAGCAAGGGCGCGCCCAGCAACCAGACCTTGGGCGAGATGATCGCTGTAATGCGGCCGCCGTCCAGCGGCGAGATCGGAATCATGTTGAACAGGTTGATCATGAATCCGGAATACGCCAGCGCCAGCAGCAGCGAATTGCCGCTGCCGCGCGCCAACCCATAACAGGCCACCGACGCCAGCGTACCGACCAGCGACCCGGCGATGCCAACGTAGGCCTCCGTGTGTACGTCATGAGGTAGCTTTTTTAGCTGGATCCAGGCGCCGACGAAAGGAATGAAAGTCGGCGCGCCGACTTCCAGTCCGCGTTGGCGGGCCGCCATGTAGTGGCCCATTTCATGAAAAAACAGTAACAGCACGAAACCCGCTGCATATTGCCAACCGTAGAGCATGGCGTAGGCGGCCATGGAAATGATCATGGTGCCGCCAGTGGTGAGGAGTTTGCCCAGTTTCCCGGCGGCGAACAACCATGCTAAAAGCTTGCTCATCTTGATTACCTTAGTGCGCTTATTTTTTACGGCCGAACCAGTTTTTCAGTACGGCGCCGATGCCGACGACTCCCAAAATAACGAATTTTTTAAACGCAATTGCCAATGCAAACAGCTTGGCGAAAACACCCAGCTTGGCTGCGGCGCCGCCGGCTACCAATGCGGCGATACCGTAAGCGGCGACCTGGTCGGTACTTTCGTTGAAATCGCCGTACGCATTGCCGGGATTAAAATTGGTGAAAGCCACCACGTTTTGCATTTCCGTTTTAATCGCGTCGATCTGATTTATGCCTGCCACCGCGTTTAGCACCAGTACGCCTTTCCGGCCGAGGACGCGAATATTGTAGTTCAGCGAATGCTGATCGCCGCGATCGGAAGCGAGTTCCTTGGCCCAATACAGTTTATGGCTAACTCTATCGTAGGTGGGTTTCTCCGCCCAGCCGATCAAGGTCAAACCATCGTAACCCTGTTTTTTTCGCTCTTCGCTTTCCTGCAGCATGGCTTCCTGCATTTCTTTTAATAGGGTGTCGTAGTCGATACTGTCGGCGTCGTTGTCGTTCACATGGCCGTCTTCCTCGTAAGTAATGATAACGCCCCAGCCGTTGGCACCAAGCGGATTGACCGCCGTCGGCAATATCATGCCGAGCGTGGCGGGGCCGGGTGGATTGCCCCAGCCTTGAGTCAGTACCCGTTCGGTGTCGTTCGGAGCCAGATAGCGAAACGAGTTGGGTAAGTTTAATGTGGCGATACTGCCCGGCAGTTTGATTTTGCCTTCCTGGAACTTTAGCGAGGCCAGAAACTGTTCGGCCGTGATTTGGCTGTCGATGCTTTGCGCCGATACGTGCGCACCAAAAAGTAGAGGAAAAATGAAAATTACGATACCAGGCAGCCGATACAGCATGTCGAGCCTCTAACGGATTGGTTAATGATCATTGTATAGTAGTTGGCTAATCTCATTCTGCAAGTGGTGCCTGTTGTATTGTCCGAAAAAATATCCGGCTTCCGGGAACACGCAGTAATCTGCGTAAATACCGTCTAATTACCTCCGCTTGTTTGTGTCCTTACAAACATTGACATGTGATATTTGCGACAATCAGCGGCGTTATCAATAAAAACTATATGTATATCAGTTATTTAAAATAATTTTATAACTGGCATGGCCTGTGCTTTCTCACTGTATAACCAATCAAGTGAGGTGAAGAATATGGAACTGCCAGTATTAAACGAAACTCCAGCAGCAAGCGCAGGCGGCTGCTCCTCCCATTCTTGCGGTACTAGCGACGATCAACTCGGCCATTTGTCCGACGAGATTCGCTCCAAGGTGGAAAACCATCCTTGTTACTCGGAAGACGCTCACCACTACTTTGCCCGCATGCACGTGGCGGTGGCGCCGGCTTGTAACATCCAGTGCCATTATTGCAACCGCAAATATGATTGCTCCAACGAATCGCGTCCCGGTGTGGTTTCCGAGCTGCTGACGCCCGACCAAGCCGTGAAAAAAACCATGGCGGTGGCAGCCAATATTCCGCAAATGACCGTGCTGGGTATCGCCGGTCCCGGCGACCCATTGGCCAATCCGGAGCGCACCTTCGAAACATTCCGCCGCCTGAGCGCTGAAGCGCCGGACATCAAACTGTGCGTTTCGACCAATGGCCTGGCCTTGCCGGAGTCGGTCGAAGAGTTAGCCAAACACAACATCGACCACGTCACGATCACGATCAACTGCGTGGATCCGGAAATCGGTGCGCAAATTTATCCGTGGATATTTTGGGAAAACAAACGGATCAAAGGCGTCAAGGGCGCGAAGATTCTGATCGAGCAGCAGCAAAAAGGCCTGGAAATGCTGACGGCCAGAGGCATTTTGGTTAAGGTCAACTCGGTGATGATCCCCGGCGTCAACGACAAACACTTGGCTGAAGTCAGCAAAATCGTTAAAGCCAAAGGTGCCTTCCTGCACAACGTCATGCCGCTGATCGCGGAAGCTGAACATGGCACGTTCTACGGTGTGATGGGCCAACGCGGTCCTACCCAGGACGAGTTGATGGACCTGCAAGACTCCTGCTCCGGCGACATGAACATGATGCGCCACTGCCGGCAATGCCGGGCCGACGCGGTCGGTCTGTTGGGCGAAGATCGCGGCGACGAGTTTACGATGGACAAAATCGAGGCGATGGAAATCGATTACCAATCGGCGATGGAAAAACGCAAGGTCATCCATGAAGCGATCGCGGAGGAAATGCATAGCAAGCGCGCCGCTAAGGTGGAAAAAGCCGCCAGCCATGCCGACGAGCCCAAGCTGAACACCCGTCCGGTGCTGATGGCGATTGCGACCAGCGGTCAAGGCGTCATCAATATGCACTTCGGGCATGCCAAGGAATTCCTGATCTACGAAGCATCCCCTAACGGCGTGCGTTTCATGAGCCATCGGAAAACCGATCTGTATTGCGGCGGCGACGATACCTGCGGCGACGGCGAGAGCGTATTGCAACAAACCATTCGTTCCCTGGCAGGCTGCGAAGCGGTGTTGTGCTCCAAAATCGGCTATGAGCCTTGGGATTTGCTGGAAAAAGCCGGCATTGTGCCCAACGGCGAGCACGCAATGGAGCCTATCGAAGAAGCTGTGATGGCGGTTTACAAGGAAATGGCTGCCGCCGGCAAGTTGGACGAGGCCGCACCGCAAGAAGAACGGGCTACGGCGTAAACAACGTAAGTCGGGTCAAGGCTGGTGTCTGACCCGACGATCAATGATCCGAGTACCGTCAAAGCATCAAACTCAAGAGGTAATGTCATGGCCTTACAAATTATCGAATCCTGCGTCAACTGTTATGCCTGCGAGCCGTTGTGCCCAAGCAAAGCTATCTATATGTCCGAAAAAGCCGGGCATTTCAGGATCAACCCGAAAAAATGCACCGAGTGCGAAGGCGATTATAAGGATACGCAATGCGCCAGTATCTGCCCGATCGAAGGCGCCATTCTCGACGCGCTAGGCGTCCCGATTAACCCGCCCGGCTCGCTGACCGGTATTCCGCCGGAAAAAATGGCAGAGGCGATGGCGGAATTACAAGCACATTGACGGCCATGGCCACCGTGCATTTCTATGAAAAGCCGGGCTGCTTAAATAATACCCGGCAAAAGCAGTTGCTGAGTACCGCCGGCCATTTGTTGGTGGTTTACGATCTGTTACAGCAACCGTGGGCTAGGGAGCCGGGCAAGTTACGTTCGTTTTTCGGCGACATGCCGGTAGCGGATTGGTTTAACCGCAGCGCGCCGGCTGTCAAACAAGGGTTGGTCGATCCAAACGCAGTCAGCGAAGACGAAGCAATAGCGCTGATGGTGGCGCAGCCGTTGTTGATCCGTCGGCCTTTGATGGAGGTTAACGAACAGCGTGTCTGCGGGTTCGACCAACAACAGGTCGATGCTTGGTTGGGTTTGGCGGCCTTGGCGTCGAACAAGGATTTGGAAACCTGTCCCAAGCAAGCGCATGCGGAGGCTTGCAAGCCATGAATAGCGTCAGATTGGAGAGCGAAGACGGCGCGCCGCTTGCGGTAGCGTTATCTGAGCGCGTGCATTGGGTCGGCGCGCTGGACCCAAACCTGCGTACCTTCGACATCATCCTGAAAACCGCCAACGGCACCAGCTACAACGCCTATGTGATTCGCGGCAGCGAAGGCGTGGCGGTAATAGACACTGTGAAGGAAGGCTTTGCCAACGACTTTTTCGCCCGTCTGGAAAGTGTCGCCGATTACTCGGAGATTAAGGTCATCGTCCTCAATCACTTGGAACCCGATCACACCGGCGCGTTGCCGGAGTTGATGAAACGGGCTCCGCAGGCACAACTGTTCATTTCCCAGAAAGCCCAGTCCATGCTGAAAGGCTTACTGAAGCAGGACGAGTTGAGTTTTACCCCGGTGGTGACCGGCGATAAGGTGTCCTTGGGCGACCGTAGTCTGGAGTTTTTGCACACCCCCTATTTACACTGGCCCGACACGCAATGCACGTATGCGCCGGAAGAGGCGATGCTGTTTTCCGGTGACGTATTCGGCTGCCATTTTTGCGACAACCGTTTGTACAACGACAAGGTCGGCGATTTCCGCTTTTCCTTCGAATATTACTATGCCCACATCATGCGGCCGTTCAAGGAATACGTGGTCAGGGCCTTGGAACTGATCGAACCCTTGCCGCTGAAATTGATCGCGCCCACCCACGGCCCGATATTGCGCGACCGGCCGCAGCATTACATTCAGCGTTACCGCCAGCTATCTACCCCGGCGCTGCATAACGAACTGAAACCCAATCAAAAAACCCTGCTGATTTTTTATATCAGCTCCTACGGCAACACCCGGCGCATGGCGGAAGCGATTTATCAAGGCGCGATGCAGGTCGAGGACGTGCGGGTATCGCTTTACGACCTGGAAGGCGGCGAGGTGGCACCATTTGTCGATCTGATCGAAGAGGCCGACGGTCTGGTGTTGGGCACGCCCACCATCAACGGCGACGCGGTCAAGCCGATTTGGGATTTGTTGTCCTCGCTGACCGTAGTCAATCTGAAAAACAAGCTCGGCGGCGTATTCGGTTCTTACGGCTGGACCGGCGAAGGCGTGCGCCTGGTGGAAGACCGCTTGCGCGGCTTGAAGCTGCGGGTGCCGATCCAAGGCCTGCGTGTAAAGCTGATTCCGACCGACGACGAGATACTCGAATGTAAAGCCTTCGGCTTGGAGCTGGCTCAGGAATTGACCGGGGTCAGAGAGTCGAGGGTGATTAATTTTGCGGACCTGTAAACCGGATTAAACAGACGCTTGCTATTGAG
>CAZGUM010000023.1:0-1682 GCA_964529085.1 uncultured Methylomonas sp.
TGCTATTTGCTATTAACCGCCCCGTCTATTCTGCACAATACCCACGGTCAACCGATCCAACCAGTGGCACCGGCGCTGGCGAATTGCCGCTGGGCGTTTATCGCGTCTTTGCAGCGCGGCTGGCTGGAGCCGGCTATTGATTGGCTGGTGGTCAAACCGGTTTTGCGCTTGGCCCAGGATGCGCGTTACATCGACGAGCACATCGTCGATCCTGCTTTGGGCGCACCGGCGCCGGCTATCAGGGCGGTGTCGTCCTTGGCGCAATGGGAAGAACAAAAAATGGGTGCCAACCTGGATAGCCAGGAAGATAGTTTCGCACAAGGCAGCGGTTTGGCCGGCAAGCTGGCGCAATGGACGGCAGCCTTACTTAATTGGTTTGAATATCACTTTATTCTGCGCGGCATCGGTCGCGATTCAATCCGATTCGGCCGGCGACTGGGTCAGGCCGCCAACCGCTTCGAGCAATTGTTGTTACAGCCGCGCTATCTGGCCTTGTTCGTGTTGATCACCTTGATGGTGGCGCTGGGATACCGATGAATACCCCTATTGTTTTCTGGCACGTAGTAGCCGCTGTACCGCTGTTGACGGTGTTGACCTTGGTGCCCTTGCTGACCATGCTGGCGGTGGTGTTCGCCAAACCCATTTACAGCGTGCGGCTGGCCTTCGGTGGCGCCTTGCTGAATGTGTTGCTGAGTATTTATCTATTGCTGATATTCGATTCCGAAACACCCGGCATCCATCTTGCCGAACATTTCCATTTTCTCGGCATGAGCTACCGGGTAGGCGTAGACGGCACCAACATTCTGTTTATTCCACTGACAGCGATTTTAGGCTTGCTGGCATTGGTCTATACCTTGATCACCCGGCATCGCAACGACCGCCTGTTCATTGCCTGCCTGTTGGCCTATCAAGGCATTTTAATCGGCGCGTTTGCCGCGCTAAACACCCTGCAATTCTGGTTCTGGTGTTTGCTGGAACTGGTGCCAGTGGTGTTATTAACGGTATTCGCCGGCACTGGCAAACAGCGCAATAAGGTAGTTAAGGCGGTGTTGCAATACTGGCTATCCGGTTTGGCGATGAGTCTGGCAGGCTTTATGTTGTTGAGCGTTGGCTTGGCGCAAAACGGTATGGATCTGAGTTTCGATTGGTTGACCTTAAAGCATCACGATCTGGCCATTCCTAACGAAACCCTGATTTTCATCTTACTGTTTTTCGGATTTGCTATCCGCATGCCGCTGTTTCCGTTTCATGCATGGCTGCCCCTGTTAGCCGAGCACGGCACCGCCGCCAGCGCGGCCATTTTTCTGACCGGCTTGAAGTTGGGAATTTACGCCTTGATTCGTTTCATTCTGCCGCTGGTGCCGGGCGCTGCCGAGCAGTGGGTGCATTTTGTGGTCGATCTGGGCTTGATCGGGATTTTTTACGGCGCTTTGTTGGCGCTGATGCAAATCAATATGCGTCGGCTGTTGGCGTTTGCGGTGATCAGTCATACCGGCATGTTGGCGATAGGGGTGTTCTCCTTCAACGATTTTGCCCTGGAAGGCAGCATTCTGCTGTCGATAGCGTATGGTCTGGCGACGGCCGGCATGCTGTTCAGCATCGGTTTGATTTACGAACGCACCCGCACCTCGTTCTTGCCGCGCTTGGGTGGATTGTTCGAAACCAACTCGACCATTGCCTTG
>CAZGUM010000023.1:1782-16931 GCA_964529085.1 uncultured Methylomonas sp.
CTCGTTCTTGCCGCGCTTGGGTGGATTGTTCGAAACCAACTCGACCATTGCCTTGTTGTTTCTGATTTCCGCGCTCAGCACCATGGTCATGCCCGGTACGCCGGGTTTCGATGCGGCGCATCTGTTGATCGAAGGCACCATCGAGGAACACGGTTGGTATATCGCGATTGCGATTTTACTGGGCAACGTGCTGGGCGCGGCTTTTCTGCTTTGGGCGTTTCAGCGGCTATTCATCGCCCACCCCAAGCGCTTCGTCGAGCCTTACGGCAGCATTCACCATCCGGTGGTTAAGGAGCGCATTATCGCCGTGACCATCTGCGGCCTGCTGATCGGCACCGGTTTTTACACCACGCCCTGGTTGAAATTTATCGATCAGGAAGCCAAGGAAATCGGCGAACATTATCCGGAACATCACAGTCACCACATGAACGGTCCGCACCATGACTGATAGTTTTCCATTGCTGTCCCTATGTCTGGCCTGGCCGCTGTTGGGGGCACTTTCGCTGGCGTTTATCCAGGATAGCGAATTAGCCAAGCGCGGTGCATTGCTGGTTGCTGTGGTGGAATTGCTGTTTACCGTTGCCGCTGCTTGGGTTTTCGATACCGAACGCGGCGATTTTCAGTTACTGGAAGACTATCCCTGGATACCCGGACTTAATATCCATTATCAACTCGGCGTGGACGGTATCTCGATATTGTTTTTACCGATGACGGCCCTGCTGACCCTGATGGCCCTGCTGGCAAGCTGGAATAGCGTGCGGCATTTAAACCGCTTTCAGTTGGCGCTGATGCTGGCGCTGGAAAGCGCGACTATCGGCGTGTTTACCGCGTTGGATTTAGCCTTGTTCTTTCTGTTTTGGGAACTGACCTTGCCGCCGATTTTTTTCTTGATTGGTTTGTGGGGAATCGGCGCCGAACGGCGGCATGCCGCGATGAAATATACCTTATATATGCTGTTCGGCGGAGTGCCCTTGCTGTTCGGGGTTATTTTGCTGGCAATCAATCACGCGCAATTCGCCGGGGGGACAGTCCCGCAGGATTTGGCTTTCAGTCTGCCGGTACTGCTGAATACGCCGCTAGCCGAGTCGGCGCAGGGTTTGATCTTTCTATTGCTGGTTTTGGGTTTTGCGGTAAAAGCGCCTCTGCTGCCGTTTCACACCTGGTTACCGACGACGGCGATGGAAGCGCCGACTTTTCTGAGTGCCTTGCTGGTGGGTTTAAAACTCGGCGTTTACGGCATTATTCGTTTTGCGATACCGCTGGCGCCGCAAGCGGCGCTGGAGCATCGCTGGCTGTTGGCGATACTCGGTGCGGTGACCCTGATTTACGGGGCTTTGATCGCGTTGCAACAAACCAATCTGCGCCGCCTGCTCGCTTATTCCAGCATAAGCCACGTTGGGTTGGTGATTGTCGGCATCGCCGCTTTTAATTTGCAAGCCCTGCAGGGTGCTACGGTGCAGCTGCTGAATTTCGGCATCGTCGCCGGCAGCCTGATGCTGATTGCCGGTATGATCCAGCAACGCCTGGGCAGTACCGATTTGGTCCATCTCGGTGGCTTAGCCAAACCCATGCCGCGTATGACCGTCTTGTTTTTTATGTTCGCGCTGTCCAGCATCGGCGTGCCCGGCACGAATGGTTTTCCCGCCGAATTGCTGATGATTCTGGGCGTATTGCAAACCTATCCGGCGCTGGCGGTGGTGGCTTTGTTCGGGGCTGTATTGGGCGCGGCGTATCTGCTGGGCTTTGTCAGGCGCGCGTTTTTTGGCCCGGTCGTTTACGACAGTGTGGCCGGAGCACAGGATCTACGCCCGCGCGAGCTGGCGCTGCTGGCCGTGCCGGTGTTGCTGGTATTGATGATAGGCCTGTATCCCCAATGGCTGTTGTCCTGGCAAGAAACCAGTTTGCAGTTGTGGTGCCAGCGGCTAAACACGGCCACGCAGTTGATAACCGATTCGAAACAGACGTATCGTGCCACGGTCGTAGGCGTGCCGGGCGACGGCTCGATTTAACTTTCATACGCCGGTTAGTTCGGGCTTGGATCGCAAAGCGATTGCCATGTAGTTTCGATTCGATATAGTATTGCTCGTAAAGATATTCTCTTTTGAACAAACAGTTCCGGATACGCTCTAGAACACTTAGTTAATCAATAAGGATGCCAATTATGCTTACACCTGCGAAATTATTGCTTGAAAACAAAGCCTGGTCGGAAGAGATCAGTAGAAAAGACCCGGAGTTTTTCGTCCAGCTGGCCAAGGAACAAAAGCCTGATTTTTTGTGGATAGGCTGCGCGGATAGCCGCGTGCCTGCCGAAACCGTGGTCAACGCCAAGCCCGGCGAAATTTTTGTGCATCGCAATATTGCGAATCAGGTCATCATCACCGATTTCAATTGCTTAAGCGTACTGCAATACGCCATTTCGGTCTTAAAAGTTAAGCATGTCATCGTTTGCGGCCATTATGGCTGCGGCGGCGTGAAGGCGGCCCTCCAGCCGCAGAAAGCCGATTTGGTGATCGCCAACAAATGGTTGCTGCACATCAAAGACGTGTACCGCTTGCACCAGGAGGAGCTGGAGTCGATAGATCCTTCGAAGAAGACCGATCGCTTGATAGAGTTGAACATCATCGAACAAGTTTATCGCTTGGCCCATACCTCGATTATTCAGTCAGCCTGGAAACATGGGCACAAACCTACGCTGCACGGCTGGGTATACGGCCTGAATGACGGCCTGATTAGTGAATTGATCAAACTCGACCACAACACCCAAATCAATCCGATCTACCGCTACGCCGATTAGCATTCGGTTTTTCGTAATTACTGAGTAAACCCATGACATCTCAACTGAATTATTATTTGAAACATCTGCACCAGGATGTACCGGCCAGCATCGTGGTGTTTCTGGTGGCTTTACCGCTTTGCTTGGGCGTGGCGTTGGCATCCGGCGCGCCGCTGTTCTCCGGCATTATCGCGGGCTTGGTTGGCGGTATTCTGGTTTCCTGGGCTAGTGGGTCTCAGCTCAGTGTGTCCGGACCGGCAGCAGGTCTCACGGTAATCGTGTTTGATGCCATCGAAACCCTGGGCGGTTTTGGCGGCTTTTTACTGAGCGTGGTGATGGCTGGTGGGGTGCAAATCATTCTGGGTTTTTTAAAAGCCGGGGTGATCGGCGCATTTTTTCCGGCATCGGTGATTAAAGGCATGCTGGCGGCGATAGGCGTGATTCTGATCATCAAACAAACCCCGCATGCCACCGGTTACGACACCAGCTTTGAAGGCGACGAAAGCTATATGCAGGAAACCGCCGAATCGAGCTTCTTCGAATTTTCCGAGGCGTTGGAGGGGATTACCCCCGGCGTCACCTTGGTCAGCGTCGTGGCCCTGTTGATTCTGATTGTTTGGGATAGCGGCTTCATTAAACAATTCAAACCTTTAAGATTGATTCCGGGCCCGCTATTAGCGGTCGTTTGGGGGATCAGTTTCAATACCTTGGCGATGTATTTCGCCCCGGAGCTGGCGATAGGCGAAAAACATCTGGTTTCGCTGCCGGAATTGGGCAGCGCCGCTAATTTTATCGACCAATTACGGCTGCCGGATTTCAGCTACTTTACCAACCCCAAGGCCTACAGCATTGCTGCAACCATCGCTATCATTGCCAGCCTGGAAACATTGCTCAGCATAGAAGCGGTCGATAAGCTGGATCCGCATAAACGGGTGGCGCCGACCAACCGCGAACTTAAAGCTCAGGGACTGGGTAATATGATCAGCGGCTTGTTGGGTGGTCTGCCGATTACCGCCGTGATCGTGCGCAGTTCAGCCAATATCAATGCCGGCGGCCAAACCAGGCTATCTTGTTTCTTCCATGGCGTTCTGCTGATGGTCAGCGTGTTGTTTTTTTCGAAATATTTGAACATGATTCCGTTGGCCTGTTTGGCGGCAATTTTGCTGCAAACCGGTTACAAACTGGCTAAGCCGGCATTGTTCGTGGAGTTTTACCGCAAGGGTTGGAACCAGTTCGCACCGTTTGCCATTACCGTTACCGCGATTTTGCTCACCGACTTATTGCAGGGCATTGTCATTGGTATGGCCTGCGGTTTCTTTTTCGTATTGAAAGCTAATTTCCACGCGGCTATCACCTTGACCCAGCACGGCTCTCATTTCCTGTTGCGCTTGCACAAGGATGTCTCGTTTTTGAACAAGGCTCTGCTGCGTAAATACCTGGATGAAGTGCCCAATGACAGCGAGTTATTAATCGACGGCACCAAAGCTCAATTTATCGATCTGGATATTATGGAAACCATAGCCGACTTCTTGCAGGCGGCGGCGGACCGGAATATCGGGGTTGAAACTCAGGGCTTCAGCGTTTCCTGCGAGACATCGTCTTCCAGTCACTAATCACGCCAGCGCCAGGCAGGCCTGATTGGCGCTTTCTCGGCAAAGCTCGGCGGAGGAGGCCATGGTGTTTGGCTGGAGAGCGCCTTTGCGTCTTTAGCGGTAGATAGAATCTTTAGTCCTTCCGGTTTTGGGTATCAACCCGCTTAAAGCTGTCGAGCGTGCGTCCGGTCTTTAATTTGTCTGTGGACGACAACCCGGCGGTTTTCAACCGTGCCGGATTTAACTGCTAAAATCCTACGGTGAATGATGAAAATGATTGATATGGCGAATATGAGCGGCGTTGCCGGCAAAGAGGGATTTATAACAACCAGAGAAACCGCCAAACGGCTGGGCGTGGCGCTGTCGGCGGTGCAAGTTTCGGCGGAGGCAGGTGTGTTGCGGGCCGAGATGCCGCTTTACCTAAAACCGGTTGCGTTTTTTGCGCTACGCCCGGTTGTGGAATTTAATCTGCGCCGGCCAAAAATCGCCTAGATGTCCGCCTCTCATGCTCCGGATACGGCTGGACGGATTCGCCAGGTGTTGGCCAAAATTAGCCTGTTCGGTTGGCAGCGCCGCTACGGTCGGCAATTGCGTCAGGCGGTCAGCGCAATACAGACAGACAATCCGCATTATTCTCCGGAAATCGTCGCCCGCGCGAAAGTGTTGGGACATATACTTGACGAGTTGACGGAAGATCTCGGCGGTAAAAACAGATTTGCCGCGATCCGGGACAATATCGAAGGTTTGGCGAGACTGTTGGATGGCGGTCATGTAGCTAATGACGCCGTCTCGAACGCCGCTGCAGCTAATGGTATAAACCTTAAACGGACGCGGCGGCGGACTGTGGGTAGGCAAGTACGCGCAAGCGGCACCGGCCAAGCAGCCTGGAGCATTAAATCGCTCGCCCAATCAGACGCAATGCACATTGTGCAGCACGCGACGCGCCAGCTTTTGCAAGATTCCAATTTGGCTTGTGAGGCCAGGCAAGCGCTTCAAGAACTACATCAGGCTGTTCAGGGGGCGATGAACATTGCCGACCAGAGTGACGAGCCGGTAAGTACATTGGCTATTTCGCCATTGCCGCCAACTGCCGCCTCAATAGCCTCGGGGCAAAGCGTTTTGGTGGCCGAAGACGATCTTGGCTGTCAGGCCGTGTTGAAAATGCAGCTTGCCGCCTTGGGTTACGACTGCGCATTCGCCGCGAATGGGACCACCGCGTTTGGCATGTGGCGACAAGGCAGCTTCGCAGCGGTGTTGGCCGATCTCAACATGCCGGGTGCCGATGGTTTGACCTTGACCGGCGCGATACGCGCCGTCGAACACAGCAAAGGCGGCAGCATTCCTATTATTGCTATTACGGCGATCAATTGCCCTGATGAGTTGGACGCATGCCTGGCGGCCGGCATGACTGCGGTTTTACCTAAACCCATCGAGTTGGAACGGCTGCGTGAAATATTGGCGCACTGGCTAACTCGGCCCGAGCTGCCGCCCGTTAAGCAGGCCAGGGCTACTGAACTACCCGAAGCGGAAAAGTTCGGCTTGGACCTGCCTCATCTCGTCGGCGTAATCGGTAGCGAAAATCTGGTTCATGTCCGCGAATTGCTGGAGTTGTTTGTCAGAACCGCTAGGGTGGAATTGCAGATTTGCCGGCAGCAGGTCGAACGCCAGGACCACAGTCGCATCGGCAAAGCCGTCCTTAAACTCAAGGCCTCCGCGCAGACGATCGGCGCCTTGCAGTTTGCCAAACTTGCCGAGAGCCTGGAGGCTGCCATGCTAGCCGGACGGTTTGTCGACGCCGATGCCCTCATAGCCGAACTGCATGCGATTTTAACCGGGTTGGAAAAGGCCGGCGCGGAACTGCTGCTGTCCGGTTGGCAAAGCGACAGCGCGGCGGGAGGGCAAAATACCGCTGATTTTCTGATTCCGGAGCCGGTGCTGATTGTCGATGATGATGCGTTCGCGCGGCGCCAGTTAAGGCTGTTGTTAAATACCTTAGGTGTGCGCCAAATCCTCAGCAGTAGCAGCGCTTCCAGTGCGCTAATCGAGCTGCGGCAAGCGCGGCCCGCGATCGAGTTATTGATAAGCGACTTGAGTATGCCGGCCATGGCGGCACGGGATTTTATCCGGCAAGTGGCCGACAGCGATTACGACGGTTATCTGTTGTTGATTGGCGATGCCGGTCAACAGTCGTCGGATACTAACGCCGAATTCGTAAAGGCTAGGGATTTGCGATTGTTGGGTACGCTGTCCAAGCCCTTAACCTTAGGCGATTTGGCGGATTGTTTTAAAATAACGGATGAAGCCACCAATCCCGACGCGGGAGTAAGTCCGGCCGGGTTAAGTTTGACTGATATTAGCCGGGCACTACGCGACGATGAATTCGAGGTGCATTTCCAAGCGAAATTGACTGCCGAAACCCTGACGCCGATTGGTATGGCGGCGCAATGGTGTTGGCAATATCAGGGTAGGCAGGTGGCGGCCGATATCCTGCTGGGTTTGGCCGAGCGTTACGGCTTGAGCTGCGAGTTGTTCAAGCTGCTTTTCCCCAAAGCCTTGAGCGGTGGGGTGCGTATCGCCGACGCCGGATTTTTGTTAAGTCTAACTGTCAATCTACCCGCCCGTTGCTTGAGCGATGCCCGGTTACCGGAGTTTATTCTGGCGTCGTTACGGGCTACCGGATTTAAACCCGAGAATTTGCTGCTGGAAATCGGTCAGGTTACGATTTTAAACGAGATGCCAATGGCTTGGGATAGTTTGGCCCGTTTGTGTTGGGAAGGTATTCAGCTGTCGCTGGACGATAGTGCGCCGGACGGTTCGGCGGTTCGCGCCTTGTGTCGAATACCGTTCACGGAAATCAAGCTGGATATAGGCTTTACACGAGAGGCCGTCAATTTGCGCAAGCCGGAATTTGCCGCCGATTTTATCGAATCGGCCAAGGCCTGTAATTTGAGTGTGGTCGCCGCTAACCTGCAGGCCCGGCAAGATCTGGATTTGGCCCGCGATTTTGGCTGCGATTTGCTGAGTGGCAATTTACTGGCGCCGGCCATGCCCGAGCAAAGAGCGATCGAATGGTTGCAAGCCAGGCTGTAGGGCATCGAACAGACTTTTAATTGCCGTCCTTCTGCCCGTGGCGGATCGATGCCCGAGATCCTATTTATGAAGACTACGTACGAAGATGTAAGTGTTTTACGCAGCCAATTGCTGAATGCCACCCTGCTGGTTTCGGCGATAGTGGGTATCCCAAGTTTGGGAATATCCTTATCGCGAACGATATTCATGGGTTGGAAGCCGGTCATGGCTGTTCAGGTGATGGCATTACTCATGCTGTGGTCGCTATGGTTGGGGCGCAAACGCATTCCCTATATCGCTCGGGCAATATCGCTGATGCTTATATTTTGGGTGATTACCTACAGCGGGCTTTGGCAGTTCGGCCTGATCGCCAGCAGTAAATTGTTCGCACCGCTCAACACCTTATTATGCGTGTTTCTCTTCGAATTCCCGCTTGCCGGCTGGCTAATAGCGACCAATATTCTGAGCATGGCCTTGCTGGGTTTTGCCGCTACTCGGCACTGGGTCAACTTCGACGTGGATTATCAGGTGTATGCCTATAATCCGTTGCCTTGGTTGAATGTCACCTGGAATCTTTTTTCGTTCAACACCATCATTGCTTTTTTGAGCTGGCAAATGCTCACTAGATTGAAAAGCAATGCAGAGCAGGCGCGCGCTAACGCCGATTATCTGCAAAAGGTTACCGCGAATGCGCCGGGTGTGATTTATCAATATTTGCTGCGTGCCGACGGTAGCTCTTATTTGCCCTATGCCAGTAGTAAACTCTACGATTTGATGGGTGTAACGCCGGAGCAGGTGCTGGACGATGCCGGGCCGCTATTTGCCGTTACGCACGGTGACGATTTGCCGGTCATCAAACATCTGATTGCCCAGTCCGCGCGCCAATGCGATGTGTTCCGGGCCGAGTTTCGCGTGCTGCATCCCGAGTACGGTTGCCGATGGATAGGCTGTCATGCCACGCCGGAACGGGTTGAAAACGGCGATACGCTGTGGCATGGTTTTTTTACCGATATTTCCCGGCAAAAAGCCAACGAAGCGGAGCTGGAAGAAAACAAGGTTTTGTTCCAGCGTTTGTTCGGACTGCTGCCGATGCCCTTGGCTGTGGTCAATCGCCATGGGCGTATCGTCGAGCTGAATAGCCGTTTTATTCAAACCTTCGGCTACGTCAATGCGGAAGTGGTTACCCTGGACGACTGGTGGCCGTTGGCATTTCCGGAGCCGGCTTATCGTCAACAGGCTATGACAGCCTGGAACGATGCTTTACGCAAGGCGAGGGATCATGGCAGCGATATTCAGGGGCTGGAATATCGGATAACCGACAAACGCGGCAAAATTCGCACAATGGTGGTCTCCGGCATCACTCTAGACGACGGGTTTTTAGCGACTTTTTTCGATATTACCGCCCGCAAGGAAGCCGAACAAACGCTACAAGCCAGCGAAAGCCGCTTCCGGCAACTGGTGGAAAACTCGCCGGTCGCTTACTTGTGCCTGGATATTAGCGGTTACATTCTCGATACCAACGACAAATTCTGTCAAATGGCGGGGTATCGCCGGGAACAGCTATTGCAGCGGAATTTTAATGGGATCTTCGATCCTGATTGTCATGTCGAATTCATCGATCATTTTATCGACGGACAACAGATGGGCATATTGCCTGTCGCCGAGGAATTACGGCTGTTGCGTGGCGACGGCGGGGCGATTATCGTTTTGTTGGAGTGGCGGGTGCAATTGGATGTGGAAGGCCAGTTCGTGCAATGCCACTGCGTGTTGTACGACATCAGCGAACGCAAAAACATGGAAAATGCCTTATTGGAGGCGAAGATGGCGGCGGAAAGTGCCAACGCGGCTAAATCCATGTTTCTGGCCAGCATGAGCCACGAACTGCGCACCCCGTTGAATGTGATCATCGGTTTTGCCGAGCTATTAAATATCGGCGTGCCCGAGCCTTTGTTGGAGGCGCAGAAACAACCGGTCTCTCATATCTTGAAGGCAGGCAGGCAGTTGCTGACGCTGGTGGACGATGTGCTGGATTTGGCGCGTATCGAGTCCGGCAAGCTGGAATTGCGGATGGAGCCGGTGAGCTTGGACAGCATGTTGGATGAAATGCCGACAACCTTTGAGCGGCAGGCCGCGGAACGGCATATTGAATTAACGGTTAACAATGCCGCGGGCTTATCGGTATTAGCGGACGCCTTCCGGCTACGCCAGGTCCTGCAAAACCTGGTATCCAATGCCATTAAATACAATCGCGAACACGGCCGAGTCACGATTGTTTGCCAAAAAACCGAAGATAGCGTCAGGATTTGCGTGGAGGACACGGGCCAGGGCATAGCGGAACATTTGCAATCCGGGTTGTTTCAACCCTTCCGGCGCTTGGGCATGGAAACCACTCACATCGAAGGTACCGGTATCGGCTTGGTGTTGTGCCGGTATTTGATCGAGGCGATGCATGGCAGCATCGGTTTTAAGAGCGATGCGGGAGTCGGCAGTCAATTCTGGTTGGAATTGCCCGGAGCCACGCCAGCGCCGCCTGTTTTGCCGACGAGTGTCGACGATAATCAGGATTTAAGTCTCGAAGGCCAAGTGCTTTATGTGGAGGATAATCCGGTGCACATCAGTCTTATCAAACATTTGTTCCGTCGTATTCCAAAGGTCCGGCTGTATATCGCCCGGTCGGCCAGCGAAGGGTTGGCGATGCTTAAGGACGTTTCTCCGGATTTGGTATTGATGGACATATCCCTGCCGGGGATGAGCGGGTTGGAGGCATTGAAAGCGTTGAAAGCCGACCCGCTCACGGCGCAAATCCCGGTGGTTGCGGTCAGTGCGGCGGCTATGGCCGATGACATAAAACAAGGGCTGGATGCCGGATTCTCGGCTTATCTGACCAAGCCGCTGGATATAACGCAATTGTTGGATATGATAGCGAAGGTGCTGGCTAAATAACGGCGGCGTATTTAGCGGCGATGTCTTCGATCAAACGCAATAACTCGCTTTGCTGCCGCTCGATGTTAGCGCATAACGCAAATTGATCCAGCGCCCTGTCTAGATTCTCTCGGGCGTTATTGACCTTAAAATATTGATTGCCCTGCAGGTAATCGCTAAAAAACCGTAGGCCCAGCTCGAACGGAATCAACAAAGTAGCCGTATACAGATAAGCGTAATCGGCTGGCTGGAAAAACTGGCCGGCTTCGGCTAAATAACCGTTCAATATGCTTGCACAGCGGGGTAAATCAAATCGATTGCCGGCCCGGATGTGGCAACAGGAACGCAGGCAGTCGCCGATGTCGTAATGCACCAGACCCGGCTTGACGGTATCCAGATCAATCAGGCTGACAATCCGGTCGCTGCCCGGCTCAAATAAAAAATTGTTCAGCTTCGGGTCGCCGTGTATCACGCGCTCTAGCAATTCGCCGCGCTGTTTGGCTTGCTCCAGCAGCGGAATTTTATGCTGAAAACCGTCGATAAAGTCTTGGCACTCGCGGAAAGCGTTATCCGCCGGCACTTGCCGGGGCCGATCCAGAATGCCCAGATAGTGACGGTAATAATCGGGGGTAATGTGAAAGCCTGGCAAGGTATCGTGCAGCAATTCGGCGGATAGCGTGTCGCACAAGCGATGAAAATGCGCCAGCGCAAAGCCGACTTGGCTGGCTTCCGCTCGATTGCTGAGTTGTTCCCGGCTCTCGGCCGGACTGATGAGCTCTAAAGCCCGCCAGATTTGGCCATCGTCATCACGGTAGAACGCCGTGCCATCGTTGGCCGGCAGTAGCGCCGGAATCCGTAGCTGCACGTTCGCCGGGTCTTGCTCCGCGATATGACGGGTCAGTTGCTGTAAATTGGCGACAACCTGATCCGGCTGCGGAAACACCCGGTTATTGATGCCTTGCAACACAAATGGGGTATCGCCAGCATTGACCAAGAAGGTGTCATTGATTAAGCCATTCCCAAGAGTGCTGATGTTGCCAACGCTTTGCCCTCCGGCGAAATGCCGAGCAATCTCTCGCAGTTTGTTCACAATCCGGCGAGTTGCTGGCTAAGCGCCCGTAGGGCTTGAGCTCTGTGGCTAAGGGCGTTTTTTAACTCCGGCGCCAATTGCGCGGAGGAGCATTGATATTGTTCGACCCAAAACACCGGATCGTAACCAAAGCCGTTCTCGCCGACCGCTTCCCGCAAAATTCGGCCTTCCCAGACGCCTTGGGCGACGATAGGTGTCGGGTCATAGGCATGGCGTAAATACACCATCACGCAAATGAAGCGCGCCGAGCGTTCGGCGTCCGGTACTTCGAGCATGTCCGCCAGTAACTTGTCCAGATTGGCTTGATCCGTAGCGCCGACCCCGGCATAACGCGCCGAGATCACGCCGGGCGCGCCGCCCAGCGCATCCACCGCCAGACCGGAGTCGTCGGCGATGGCCGGCAAGTTACAATGCAGTGCTGCGTTGCGGGCCTTGATGATGGCGTTTTCGATAAAAGTCGCGCCGGTTTCTTCCGGTTCTACCACGTTGAATTGCGATTGCGGCAGGATGTTATCGTTTTGCAGGATGGCTTGAATCTCCCGAATCTTGCCGGGATTGCCGCTAGCTAAAACTATTGAACTCATTCTTGCGTTACAGGACGACTCGCAGAGGTGCTGGCTTTTTGGCTTCGCGCAACGCGGCTTGCTGTTTTTCCAGCAATTGATTGATACCCAATTCGGCCAGTTCCAGCATTGCGTTGAGTTCGTCTTTTCTAAACGCATGGCCTTCGGCCGTACCTTGCACTTCGATAAAGTGACCGGCTTCGTTCATCACCACGTTCATATCGGTTTCGGCTTGATGGTCTTCGGCATAGTCTAAGTCCAGCACTGGCACGCCGTTATAAATCCCCACCGACACAGAGGCGACTTGCCCATGCAGCGGGTTTTTCTTGATTTTGTGGGTTTTCAACAGATGCTCGATGGCAATCGAAAGCGCAACGAAGCCGCCGGTGATCGATGCGGTGCGAGTGCCGCCGTCGGCCTGGATCACGTCGCAATCGATGGTGATAGTGTTTTCGCCCAGAGCTTTTAAGTCGATAGCGGCGCGCAAGGAGCGACCAATGAGGCGTTGAATTTCCAGCGTGCGACCGCCTTGTTTGCCGCGGCCGGCTTCGCGGTCCATCCGGCTGTGGGTGGAACGCGGCAGCATGCCGTATTCGGCGGTGACCCAGCCTTCGCCCTTGCCTTTTAAAAAGCGCGGGACGCTGTTATCGACGCTGGCGGTGCATAAAACCCGGGTATCGCCAAACTCGACTAACACCGAACCTTCGGCGTGTTTGGTGTAATTACAGGTAAAGCGTATTTCTCGTAATTGATCGGGATTGCGTCCGCTTGGTCTCATATTCATCTCTTTGGTATATAAATTGCGGGCATTATACTGGCTTTACCAGGCCTGTTTTTAACTATTGCCCTGGTTTAGGGCTTGCTGCAACTCCGCGACACTCTGAGGTCTATTCTCCGGAAAAACCGCCATGGCCCAGTCGATGGCCTTGAGTAAATATTCCGGGAAATGGCGCTTATGCGCTTTTACTGCCGGCGCTAAATCGTCCTGTTTGATACGATCCGGCGAAGGTTGCGGAATTTTATAATCCAGACAGGCGCGCATGCTGGCGCCTACCGCATAAATGTCCGACCAGGGGCCGAGATTGCCGTTATTGTCGTATTGCTCGATCGGCGAGTAGCCGTTAGTCAGCACCTTGGCGCGATTGCGTTGCGGGTCCAGCGTGATTTTGCGGATGGCGCCGAAATCCAGTAGCAAGGGGTCGTTGTCGTTACGGATCAAAATATTCGCGGGTTTGATGTCCAGATGCACCAAACCCTTTTGATGCACCGCTTCCACCCCGGTCAACAACAGTTTAAACACCGTCAGCAAAAAGGCTTCGTTAATCGGCAGGCTGCGTTTGTGCAGGATTTTGTCCAAGGTGATGCCGTAGTCATAGGTCATCACCATATAGACAGTGTCATTAGCCTGAAAGAAGTTGATCACATCGACAATATTGTGATGCTTAAGCATCGCCAGCACCTTAGCTTCTTCGAAGAACAAAGCCCGGCCGCGCATGAACAATATTTTGGCTTCTTCGTTATTCGGCACTACCAGATTGTTCCAGGTGCGATGCGCCAGTTTGCGCGGCAAATATTCCTTAATCGCTACCTGAATCTGATCGGCCAGCTGTCGAGCTAAATACACCGAACTGAAGCCGCCGTGCGCCAATTCCCGCTCGATCATGTACTGATCTATAATGGTTCCCGATTGAAGGTAATTCCATTCCTTGGGATAAGTTTCTGGATCGTAGTATTCGGCCATGTGCAAGCTGCGCGGGTTAAGCGTAACGATTATAGGTGAAAAATGATAAGAAGCATGACCGCTTTTGCGGACGGCGAAATAAGCGCCGACAATCTGACCATCCTTTGCGAATTACGTTCGGTCAACCATCGTTACAGCGATGTTAGCGTCAAGTTGCCGGAGCGACTGCGTTTTGCCGAAGCCGACGCCCGGCGCCTGATTGCGGACAAGCTGAAACGCGGCAAAATCGAATGTGCCTTAAGTTACAAAAAACAAGCCAGCGAGAACAGTTTCAATATCAATCGGGAAATTGTCGAGAAGTTATTGTCCGCCACGGCGGGTATCGAAGCCTTGATGAGTAACCCGCAACCGTTTTCCGCATTAGAAGTATTGGCGTTTCCGGGAGTGCAACAAGAAACCGAAACCGATAAAGAAGCGCTACGTGAAAAAATTGTCCAACTGTTGGACGAAACGCTGGACAAAATGCTGGAAACCCGCGCCCGCGAAGGCGCGCAACTAGCGCAATTATTGGAAGACCGCTGTCAAAAAATCAATTTGCTGGTAGAAGCCGCCCACAAACGCATGCCGGAAGTGTTACACAATCTGCGTAGTAAACTCACCAGCCGCGTGCTGGAAATGGTCGCCGAACCCAATTTCGACCGGCTGGAACAGGAACTGGTGTTGCTGGCGCAAAAACTGGATGTGGCGGAAGAGCTGGATCGCCTGGAAACCCACGTCGCCGAAGTTCAGCGCACTCTGAAACAACCGGAGCCCACCGGCCGCCGCCTGGATTTTTTAATGCAGGAAATGAACCGCGAAGCCAACACCTTGGGTTCCAAATCCGCAGATCGGGAAATGACCCAAATTTCCATCGATTTGAAAGTGCTCATCGAGCAAATGCGCGAGCAAATACAGAATATTGAATGATGTTTCAGACTGTCCCGGTCAATCCCGCGAATCAAACGAAGCCCGGTAAATCCGGGCTTTTTTATGCCTTAACCTTCCCAAGCAATCCCGTAGCAGCGCATAATATGTGGGCACCAGTGAGGGCACCAGCAGTCAAAAACCTTCAGTTTTACTGGTGCCCACCTACTGGAGGCTGTTATGAGCGAACTAACCGATATTCAAAATCCAATTTAATCCGGCGTCAGCGTTTGACCTGTCCGACGCCGGCGGCAAGGAAGAAGCTAGGGATCGGGCGCTATCCCGTGATGAATTGGTAACGCTGTTCGAGGTCATGCGTAAAACCAAGGGCTTTTCATCCTTGAATGAATACGCCTTTAAGCTGCTGTTGATGCTGTGCGTAAGAAAAGGCGAACTGGTGACGGCCAAGGTTGAGCAGTTCGACCTGGATAACGCCACCTGGCGCTAGGTGGGGGTGGGTTGCGGGAGGAGACTGTGTATTTTGTGTGTTATTCTG
>CAZGUM010000023.1:17031-35501 GCA_964529085.1 uncultured Methylomonas sp.
GCGCTAGGTGGGGGTGGGTTGCGGGAGGAGACTGTGTATTTTGTGTGTTATTCTGACCTCGTCTATTTATAGGGAGTTGGAGGCCGTATGTTTTCTTTAATGTCCTCGTCGCATAATGCCTGCCAGCGGGCTGCGCAGTTGTTTATTACGATTGCGACCGTCCTGGTCATTGGCAAGGTGGTCACGCAGGTGCCGGTGATGTCCGAGCTGGAGGTGGCCGGAGTATTTAAGGCTGCCGCGATTGTTTGGTTTCTGGCCAGATTGGCGGCCCTGATCTTGTTTTATTTTTTTGCCTGCTACGTGATAGAAGCTATTCCCGCTCGCGGCGGCGCCTTGTCGTTTGCCAAGGGCATTGCGGAGCCTTTGACGGCGCTGCTGATTGTGATTACGGTGCAGGCATTGTTCTGGGAATTGTTGTCGCCGTTTGTCGATAGCTTGGGCAAGACTATTTACCATAGTTCCGCCATCATTTTGATCGTTGCCGTCAGCATTTGGTTTGTACTTAGAGCGTATCGTCATGCGACTTATTTGGTCGATACGGTAGCCAAACTGGCCGGCGTCATAACTGGGCTTATCCCACGGCAAAAACACGATTGTCCGCAGTGCGGCGCGCAAATCGCTGCTGACGCGCGTTTTTGCAATAAATGCGGCTATCAAGCACGGGAAGCGAATGCCTGTGCGGCATGTGGGGCGGCGGTGCAGGATCAGAAGTATTGCCAGAATTGCGGAGCAACCCTTGGCAATTCGACAGCGGCGGATAATTAAAGCTGTTAGCGCATTTTCGATGACAATTCGATGATGTCGCCATCGACTATAAAGCGGCCATAACCTTGGTGATGCAGAGTCTTGGGGTTTTGTTGCATCGGGTCTATCCAAGCTTGGACTACCTCCATGACGAACAGATTGTATTTATTGACCAAGCGGCTATCGACCACCTTGCATTCCAGATTGGCGAAGCATTCGGCGATCAGCGGGGCGGTGACTCGTAGCGCCGGGAGCGGCGTCAGTCCGACTAAGGCAAATTTATCGATATTGCGGCCGGAAACGTTTCCGGCTTGCACCACTTTAGTTGCGAGTGCCGATGCCGGTAATGCGATCACGCATTCCCGGCTGGCTCGAAGAGCGGCAAAACTGTAATCGTCGCTACTGACGACGCATGCCAGCAATGGCGGCTCGAATTCCACCATCATATGCCAGGACAAGGTCATAAGATTGAGCTTGCCCTGATCTGCGGTGGTCAGTAACACCACCGGTCCCGGCTCCAGCAAGCTATAAACGCCCGAGAGCTGCAATTCTTGCATAAGGCTTTGCGGCACGGCGTTTGTTTGCCGATTACTCGGAAAGGCGGGCGGCGACTCTTTGATAAGCGGCTTTCAATTCTTCGCCAACGATTTTGGCTTTGGCAATATAGTCTTCGGAGGTTTCAATCGAGTCGTCGGCAATTTCAGAGGCTTTGCTTTTTATTTGTTGCCACTGATTTTCCGCCGCTTCGAACTCATCCTTTGCATCCATTGACGCCAGATGCAGCTTTAACTGAAGCTCTTCGCGAACAGACTCCAGATTGCCCAGCAGACTTTCAAACTCGTTTTTTACTGACATGATTCGCTCCTTAGCTTATGTGAGAACCGTTGATATCAGACTAGACTCTTGCAAACCATTAAAGTTTAACGAAAGGCCTGATAGCTTTGGCCGAAGTTCTCGTGCCTTGAAAAAACGCCGGTGTGGCGCAGTCGGCGAATCATCGGTAGTGTCGGCATCTGGCTTGTCGGCTTGGCGTTGGCGAAGACTAATAAGTCCATTCGCCGGCTTCCTCCACTAGCACTTCATTACTGCCTTTAACTACGCGCAGTGCTCCGGATTCCAAAACCAAGTAGCTGATATTGCCGGTTTTGAATTGATAGCCGATAAATTGGCAGGGTGTTACCCCGTCGGCGCACGTCGTGTGTTTGGTACTGCCTTGCAGGGTGATCGACTTGCCGGTTTTCTTGGACACGCCGTGATAACTGACGTTATTGCAACTGACTTCGCCCTCTTCGCAGTGGCGCGTAATCGTCACAACGTAATTAGCGGTAGTCAGCGTATCGGCATAGCAAAGCGCGGAACAAAAAATTAAACAGGATATGGCGATAGATTGGCGAATGCTGGATAAACGCATGGAGTTTCCCGAAACTGAATCAGTGGTGATCGCGACTGCGAAGTATGAACACAGTTTAGTCAAGTTAAGGATTATTGTTTGGCGCTGGCAAATCCCTGCCATCGTAAGCGGTGATTTGACGGGGCACTAGCCCTTTACGTCTATACTTTGATGGCGAAACGCCGCACACTGCTTGGCGGGTAGTTTAATTTTCGTTTCTTTCCGTAATCGCCGGTCCCGTCGCAAAATTTTCCGGCTCTTTGTTGTTTACTCTATTACCAGAATTACTTGGCTGTGCCCACGGAATTGGAGATCGGCACAGTGACTTTACATCGCACGGGAGTCCATTATGAACAGACAGACATTTATCGCGTCCGCACTACTAACAACTTTGGTAGGTTGCGCAACCTCGCCTGAACCAACAGCCTCGATTGAAAACGACTTAAGTACGACATTGCCGGCCTCGGCCGCCGGTCTTTATGCCGAACCGCTGTACTTTGCCTCGCCTGAAGACGCACAAAAAGCGCTGATAGGATACAACTACGGTTTAACGTTACTTGCCGACGGTAGGGTGCAAGCCTTCGTTTCCGGTTTAAACGGCTCCGGACTAGAGAATCCGTTCGAAGTGGTTAAGGCAAAGTCGCAAAGCGCCTCCGGGTTGGTCGCCGATCTGTCTCAAGGAGAAGCGGAAAGTCCGTTCCCGCAAATTAGCTTGCCACAGAAAAAGAACGGTCAGGCGGCTGTGGATGCCTTGGGCGATAAGCTAGGCGAAGTAGCCAGTGCCTACGATATGACGCCAGAGCGCTTGCAGGAAATATTGCAAACCGATTCGACTGCCTGGATCGACGAAAGCGGCCGTCTGCTCTATATCGATGAGCATCCACAGGTTTCGGAAGGTCAAGGCAAACAAGAAACCGCCACGGCGACCGGCGGCGGCAATAGCATGACTGTCGCGGCAACGACCAACGCGTTCGCATTGCACAGTAAACCAGGTTCGAATCGGGTGATCTATCTGGACTTTAATGGGTATGAGGCCGTAAATACGGCGTGGTATGCCGGTACGCTGACTGCCCAAGCCTATGATGTCGATGGCAATCCAAAGGCCTTTAGCGAAACCGAGTTGAATAATATTCGCGAAATCTGGCAACGGGTGGCGGAAGACTATGCGCCTTTCGATGTCGATATTACTACCGAGGAACCGGCAGCTGATGTGTTAAGGCGTACCAGTAGCGGCGATGCCCAGTTCGGGACTCGCGCGGTCATAACCCGCTCCATGCCGCAATTATGCAGCCAGACCTGCGGCGGCGTAGCTTATGTCAATGTGTTCTCGTACTATTCGTCTACTACGCCGGATCGTTACCAACCAGCTTGGGCTTTCTTCGACAAACTGGGCAACGGTTATCCCAAGTATGTCGCGGAGGCCATTTCGCATGAGGTTGGGCATAACTTAAATCTGAACCACGACGGCAATGCCTCTACCGGTTACTATGCCGGCCAAGGTAGCGGAACTACCGGTTGGGCGCCGATTATGGGCGTGGGCTACTACAAGCCTGTTACCCAATGGAGCCGTGGAGAATATCCGGGTGCCAATAACTTGCAGGATGATATTGCCGTTATCAATGCGGCGGGTACGATGTTACGCCCGGATGACTTTCCCAGCACTACGGCTACTGCTGCGCCGTTGGCAGGCGATTCTGGCGCGGTTTTACAGGACGGAATCATCGAACGAAGTACCGATGTAGATGTATTCGCCTTTTCTACCGGCGGCGGTAATGTCCAATTCAACGTCGCACCTGACCAGATTGCCCCCAATCTGGATATTTTGCTTAAACTGATCGACGCTAAAGGCAACACGGTCGCTCAATCCAATCCAATAGATAGCTTGTCGGCAACTCTGAACACGACACTGGCCGCCGGACAATATTTTCTTCAAGTTGAAGGGGTGGGAAAGGGTGATTTAACTACCGGTTATTCTGATTACGGCAGCGTCGGCCGCTACCGAATTACCGGCAGCTACCCTGCTCTGGCTCTGCTGCCACCCGCCGCAGTGATTTCGGCATTGCCGACTGTGGGCAATGCACCTTTGAATGTTTCTCTTAACGGCAGCGGATCAAGCGATAGAGACGGTACCATCGCCTCCTACCTCTGGAATTTTGGGGATGGTACGACTGCGAGCGGCAGCGCTAATGTCAGTCATGTTTACAATACTCCCGGCGCATATACCGCAACGTTGACAGTGACGGACAATAGCGGTTTGAAAAGTAGTGCAAACCAAAGCGTACAGGCATCGCAAAGCCCTGTCGCCGTTAATATGAAGGCTTATAGCACCAGCGTTACCCGCAAAACCTTGAGCGGCGGAAAGCTGCAATGCACCGCTAATGTAACGGTGAAATCCGGCGCCTCGGTTATTATTGGCGCAGGTGTATACGGTGTTTGGAGCGGTTCGGTCACTTCCGGTAGTACCAAAACCGCAGTGACCGGAGCCACATACTTGATTACCAATACCAAAGGTATTGTGAATTTAGGTAGCGCGGTCTTGCCTGGCAATAGCAAAGGTACCTGTGGCTTTACTGTCACCAACGTCGTGAAAAATGGTTATGCATACGATGGCAGTGGAGTTGTAACGGGTAGTTTGTCCTGGTAACAGGGGGCTTTTGGGAAGACTTTTTAGGAGTCTTCCCGCCTCGACGAATAAAAAAGATCAGCTTCGGCGGCAGGTGTATATGCCGCCGGAGAAAGCTCGAAACGTTTTTTGCCTCTTGCACCACAGTTCCCTCCAGCGTGCAATTTGTCGGCAGCCAGTTAAAAGGTGCAACGAAAATAAAGCGTTACGCAGTTGGTTAAACAGCGAAAGACGTCATCCGCTCTCCCGCGTTAAAATTGCCGTATTGTGCGGCGATCGCACCCGGCTACCTTCCACCACCATGCTCAATTTCAAAAATATCGCCATCCGTCGCGGCAGCCGTTTGCTGTTTAGCGAGGCCTCTTTCACGATCCATAAAGGGCAAAAAATCGGCTTGACCGGTGCCAATGGCGCTGGTAAATCGAGTCTTTTTGCCTTGTTACGCGGTGAACTGCATGCCGACGAAGGCGAGTTCTCAATGCCGCCGAATCTGGAAATCGCCCACGTTGCCCAAGAAACGCCGGCCTTGGAATGCTCAGCCATCGACTATGTGCTGGACGGCGACCGCGAATTGCGCGCGTTGCAAGCAAAATTGTGGGCGGCGGAGCAAGCTCACGACGGCCTGAAACTCGCGGAATTGCACGCTGCTCTGGATCACGTCGGCGGGTACACGGCACAGGCGCGGGCGTCACGGTTACTGAACGGGCTTGGCTTTACTACCGAGCAGGAAAGCCGGCCTGTCAGCTCGTTTTCCGGCGGTTGGCGCATGCGTTTGAATCTGGCGCAAGCGCTGATGTGTCGCTCGGATGTGTTATTGCTCGACGAACCAACCAACCATCTGGATTTGGATGCGGTGATTTATCTGCAGGATTGGCTGTGCAAATATCCCGGCACCTTGTTACTGATTTCCCATGACCGGGACTTTCTGGATACCATCACCGACCATATCGTCCATATCGAACAAAACAAGGCCGAAATATACACCGGCAATTATTCCGACTTCGAACGTATGCGCGCCGAAAAACTGGCCCAGCAACAAACCGCCTACGAGAAGCAACAGCGCGAGATTGCGCATATCCAAAGCTTTGTCGACCGTTTTAAAGCCCAAGCTACCAAAGCCAGGCAGGCGCAAAGCCGGATCAAGGCCCTGGAGCGCATGGAATTAATCGCTCAGGCCCATGTCGATTCGCCGTTCGGCTTCAGCTTTCCACCGCCGAAAAAAATGCCCAATCCGTTGTTGAAAATCGAAGAGGCCGACATTGGCTACGGCGATAAAGTGGTGATTAAAAACGCCAGTCTGTCGATTGCGCCGGGTGATCGTATCGGCCTGCTCGGGCCCAATGGCGCCGGTAAATCCAGCTTGATCAAAGTACTTTCCGGGCAAATGCCGGCATTGACTGGTAAGCTACAGACCGCTCAGGATTTGCATATCGGCTATTTCGCCCAACATCAACTGGAATTGCTGAACCTGGAAGAAAGCCCGTTGTGGCATCTGCAAAAACTGGACAAACAAGCTACCGAGAAGGATTTGCGCAACTTTTTGGGCGGCTTCGATTTTCGCGGCGATAAGGTCAACGATCCGGTCGGGCCGTTTTCCGGCGGCGAAAAAGCCCGCTTGGTACTGGCTATGCTGGTTTATCAAAACCCGAATTTGTTGCTGTTGGACGAACCGACCAACCATCTGGATTTGGAGATGCGCCATGCCTTGAGCGTGGCCTTGCAGGAATATCAAGGCGCCATCGTCGTGGTTTCGCATGACAGGCACTTACTGCGCTCAGTGACCGACCAACTGTTATTGGTGGCCGGCGGCAAGATGCAGCCGTTCGACGGCGATCTGGACGATTACAAGCAATGGTTGGCCGAACAAAAGAAAGCGGGCGACGAACCGGCGCCGGCCGACAACGCCGGCGGCGTGTCCCGAAAAGATCAGCGTAAACTGGATGCGGAGCGCCGGCAGCGTTTAAAACCGTTGTTGGACGCTGTGAAAAAAGCGGAGGCGGCGGTGGAAAAATTTCATCAGCAACAGCGCGATCTGGAAGAACAATTGGCCGATCCGGCCATTTATGCCGAGGAATATAAGGAACAATTAAAGCAGTTATTGAGTCGGAAAGGCCAAATCGATAGTGCGCTGGAACAGGCCGAGATGGATTGGCTGGCAGCGGAGGAAAACCTACAACAAGCGGAGTGAACATGTACCAACTGATGGTGTTGTTTTTTGAGATTTGCATTCTGCGCAAAGGGCCGCAGGATGTGCCGGCATCGCCTTGGCTGTTGCGGTTGATGTTCATACCCTATTTGCTGGTTAATCTGCTGATTTTACTGTTGGACAGCGATTGGTCGCATGCCTTGTTGCAGATCGCCGCGGAAACCGTATTGATGGTGGGTTTCTGCTATCCGTTATTATATTTTTCCGGAAAAACCGCCCGTTTTCCGCAAACCCTGACCGCTTTATTGGGGGCCGATGTGGTGATCAGTCTTTGCGCTATTCCAGCGGTCGCCAGCCTGAATACCCAGATTAGTCAGGTGGCCTATATCGCGGTGATCGTGCTGATGGGTTGGCACTGGCTGGTTAACGGCAATATTTTCCGGCACGCTCTGGATAGGCCGTTAATGTTCGGCTTGGCCTTGGCGTTTTTATACATATTGATTTCCACGCAAGTAATGACTTTGTTGTTTACCGAGATCGCCGTTAGCGATTAGGAGGAAGTATGACGATTTATAAACATGTTTTATTAGCCGCCGATTTTTTTGAACACGGCGAGCAAGTGGCGAAAAAAGCCGAGCAAATCGCCGCGCAAAACAATGCTGAGCTGAGTCTGGTGCATGTGGTTGATAACTTACCTATTACCGATCCTGCTTATGGCCCTATCATTCCGTTCGACGTGGATTTGACTCAGGAATTGATGGAAGCCACGAAAAAACGGCTGCGCGAATTGGGTGAGAAACTGAGGGTGCCGGTAGAAAGACAGTATTTGGAAATGGGTAGTCCCAAATTGGAAATCGTCCGGGTTGCCGAAGAAAATCAAGCCGACTTGATCGTAGTGGGTTCGCATGGCAGGCATGGTTTTGCATTGTTGCTCGGCTCCACCGCTAACGGCGTTTTGCATCACGCCAAATGCGACGTGCTGGCAGTGCGTTTAGCGGATGATTGAACTGGTTTTGGGCGGTGCCCGTTCCGGTAAAAGCCGCTATGCCGAGCAACAAGCTTTGGCCTCCGGTTTGCCAGTCGTGTACATCGCCACCGCCGAAGCCGGCGATGACGAGATGCACCGTCGCATCCAACATCATCAACAGCGCCGTCCGCAGCACTGGTTAACCGTTGAAGAGCCTATCGCATTGGCGGATGTGATTAGCGAATACGCCGGCAAACAGCATTGCTTGCTGGTCGATTGCCTGACGCTTTGGTTGTGCAATGCATTATTCGATAAACAAGGCAGGCTACAAGAACAGCGCTACCGGCAACAGGCCGACGCCCTGTGCACGGCACTGACAGCTAGCCGGCAACATATCATAATGGTCAGCAATGAAGTTGGTCTGGGCGTTGTCGCCGCCGATGCGATGACCCGCCGCTTCGTGGACGAAGCCGGTTTTTTACATCAAAGACTCGCGCAACTAAGCGACAAGGTGGTACTGGTAACCGCCGGTTTGCCGCAAATCCTCAAAAACGCCTAATTCAATTTATGAACAGCTTATCCGCGCCGATTGCCGCGCCCGATGTACGCTATTACCAACAAGCTCTGGACAGACAAGCGCAGTTGACCAAGCCGCCCGGTTCGTTGGGCTTACTGGAAGATTGCGCGGTGAGGCTGGCAGCGATGCAGCGTCGCGAACAGCCGCGTCTGGAAAAAGTCCATGTCAGCGTATTTGCCGCCGATCACGGCATCGCCGAAGAAGGTGTCTCGGCATTTCCGCAAGTGGTGACAATGGAAATGGTGAAAAATTTTGCAGCCGGCGGCGCGGCGGTAAATGTATTGGCGCGCCACATTGCCGCGCATTTTGAAGTTGTCGATGTTGGGCTATTACAAGCCTTGGATTTGCCCAACATAATTAGCCATCGAGCCGGCGCGGGCACTGCCAATTTCAAGCGGACGGCGGCGATGAACGACGCGCAATTAACTATCGCATTCGCCGCCGGCCATGCTGCTGTCGAAAGAGCCTTGGTCAACGAGGCTGATTTATTTATTGGCGGCGAAATGGGCATTGCCAATACCACCAGCGCCAGCGCACTGGCCGCCGCCAGCTTGCGGATACCGGCCGCCGAAATGACCGGTGCCGGCACCGGTTTGAATGCCGGACAAATCGAATGCAAAGCAGGCATTATCGATGCGGCCTTGCAGTACCACCAAGCTGCGTTGCATTCGCCTTTGGCTATTTTAAAAAACCTGGGCGGTTTCGAAATCGCCGCGTTGACCTCCGCTTACATCCGCGCCGCTCAGCGCGGCCTGCCGGTGTTGGTCGATGGCTTTATCAGTAGCGTCGCGGCTTTATTGGCTGTTGCCGTCAATCCCGGCTGCGCGGATTGGTTTTTTTATGGTCATTGCTCGGCGGAAAAAGGCCACGCGCGGGTACTGCAAGCGCTGAATGCCAGGCCGCTATTAAATCTGGATATGCGCTTGGGCGAGGGTAGCGGTGCGGTATTGGCGGTGCCTTTGCTGCAAATGGCCTGCTGGTTGCACAATGAAATGGCCACTTTCACTCAGGCTCAAGTCTCCACCCATTAAAAGGTTTTGCCGGCGGTAATCTGTTTCCAGAGGGCAATAGCCGGGACTCCGGCTTTCCCGTATCATGGGCCGCGAAAAATAACCGTGGATGCTCTTGGGCATCGTTCGGTTTACTTTCACGCTAGAAACGGCCGATTTGACGGCTGTCAATAATAATAAAAAGCATACAACGACGATTTGGTAAACAACATGCTAGGACATATAGAAAGTTACGATGAAAGATGCCAAACCGGCGTCATCAAATACGAAGGGCAATTCTACGAATTTCATCTCGATCAATGGACCTCGGAAGCGCCACCGAAACCGGGCGACGATGTCGATTTCGATCATGAAGACGACAAGGTCACCGATGTTAGTCTGGTCGGCGCTTATCTGATGGAGGCCAAGCCGGTTAAAAGTAAGATTGTGGCAGCCTTGTTGGGTATCGCCTTCGGCGCGATCGGCTTGCACCGCATCTATTTGGGATTTTATTTTCTCGGCCTCACCCAGGCTGTGGTAACCCTGCTGACCGGTGGCTTCGGCGTGATGTGGGGCTTTATCGAAGGCGTATTGATCGCCACCGGCCATATCTACAAAGATGCCAAGGGCCGTCATTTAAAATAATCGTGGATGCGTTTTTCATCGCGCTACAGTTTTTAACGCGTATCCCGATCCATTATCGTCACCTCGGCAGCGATGCCGTGTTGGGCCGTTCCGTGTTGTATTACCCGGCCGTCGGATTGCTGCTGGGCATTATGTTGGCTATTCCGGCAAGCCTGTTGTCCGATACCGCGCCGCTAATGCTTGCGGCGCTGATACTCGGCGCGTGGGTTTTGTTGACCGGCGGGCTACACCTGGATGGCTTGGCCGATTGCGCGGATGCCTGGGTGGGTGGCTATGACGACAGGCAACGTAGTCTGCAAATCATGAAAGACCCGGCTTCCGGACCAATTGCGGTCTGTTTGCTGGTTGTGGTTTTAATCTTGAAATTCGCCGCCCTGACGACGATGCTTGAGCAAGGTCGCCTCGCACCGCTGCTGTTGGCGCCGGTATTGGGCCGCGCGGCGATCCTGGTCTTGATGTTGACCACTGCTTACGTTCGCCCGCGCGGATTGGCCGAAACCCTGTTACAGCAATTGCCTATATCGGCGGCATATCAGGTGGTTGCTGTTTGCGCATTGCTCGGATTAGCGGTTTTAGGTTTGCCGACCATATTGGCGACCGGTTTGTTGCTGTGGTGGGTGCGGCAAACCGCCGTATCTCGACTTGGCGGGGTGACCGGCGATGTGTACGGTGCGGCGGTGGAGTTGGTGGAGGTTGTTGTGCTAAGTACCGCCTTGCTGCGATGACAGCAAAATCTCCACAGCCGGAAGCCATGTCCGCAGATGAATTGAAACCGGAGCATTCCGCCGTTGAGCATCGCTTTTCGGATCAACAACTAGCCGGTGTTTACCGAGCCATAGCCGAACGCCGCGATATGCGGCATTTCCTGCCCGATCCAGTCAATGCGGAGACGTTGGCGCGCCTATTACAAGCCGCGCATCAGGCCGGCAGCGTCGGCTTGATGCAGCCGTGGCGTTTTATTCGGATTACCGAGCGAAATCTGCGGGCTAGGATTCATGAGTTGGTGGAACAGGAACGCCGGCAAACCGCCGAAGTTTTGCAGGAACGTCACGATGAATTCATGAAGCTAAAAGTGGAAGGCATACTCGATTGCGGCGAACTATTGGTCGTGGCCTTGCCGGACCGGCGCGAGCGCCACGTATTCGGCCGCCGCACCTTGCCGGAAATGGATCTAGCTTCGGCGGCTTGCGCGATTCAAAATCTGTGGCTGGCGGCCAGAGCCGAAGGCTTGGGATTGGGCTGGGTCTCGCTGTTCGACCCCGATGCGCTGGCCGAATTGTTGCGGATGCCGCCGGGCAGTCGGCCGATTGCGATCCTCTGCCTAGGCCATGTCGCCGAGTTTTACGCCAAGCCGATGTTGGAATTGGAAAACTGGGCAACGCCGCAACCCTTGTCGGCCTTTGTTTACGAAAACGGCTGGCCCGATGAAAGCTAAGTCGCCGTTCCAAGCGTTGATGGTGCAAGGTACCACTTCCGATGCCGGCAAAAGCACGCTGGTGACGGCTTTGTGTCGTTATTACCGGCGCCAAGGCGTTGCCGTCGCGCCGTTCAAGCCGCAAAACATGGCGTTGAATAGCGCAGTGACTATTGATGGCGGCGAAATCGGCCGCGCCCAAGCGGCACAAGCGGCGGCCTGCGGTTTGCCGCCGCATAGCGATATGAATCCGGTGCTGCTGAAACCGAATACGGATACTACCGCACAGGTGATCATTCACGGCAAGGTCTTGCAAAATCAATCGGCGACGGAATATCACGATTATAAAAAAGTCGCCAAGCAAGCAGTATTGGCGTCCTGGCAACGCTTGAGCGATCAATATCAGATGTTGATCGTCGAGGGTGCTGGCAGTCCGGCCGAGATCAATTTGCGCGCTGGCGACATTGCCAATATGGGCTTTGCGGAAGCCGTCGATTGTCCGGTGGTTTTGATTGCCGACATTGATCGCGGCGGCGTATTCGCGCATTTGGTCGGTACCCTGGAGTTGTTGTCCGCCAGCGAACGGCAGCGGGTAGTCGGTTTTGTGATCAACCGCTTCCGGGGTGATATGGCCTTGTTGCAGCCAGGACTGGATTGGCTGGAAGCGAAAACCGGCAAGCCGGTACTGGCGGTACTGCCGTATTTGCACGATTTGTATCTGGAAGCCGAAGACGCTTTGTCCACCCGGCATGCACGGCCGGGACGGCCCGACGCTTTTCATATCGTGGTGCCGCATCTGCCCAGTTTCAGCAACCACACCGACTTCGATCCCTTGCAATTACATCCCGACGTTACAGTCAGTTTTGCGAAAAGTCCCGAGCAAATCGCCGGTGCCGATTTGCTGGTGCTGCCCGGCAGCAAATCGGTGCGCAGCGACCTGAACCGGCTCAGAACACAGGGTTGGGAAGCGTTTATTCATCGGCATTTACGCTATGGCGGCAAGTTACTGGGGATTTGCGGCGGGTTTCAGATGTTGGGTAACAGTATCGACGATCCGCATGGCCTTGAGGGGCCGCCAGGCTGTGCCGATGGATTGGGTTTGCTGAATATGCACACTATTTTGCAGACGGAAAAATGTTTAAAACAAACCGGCGGCACTTTCCACCGGCAAACGATTCCGGTGGCTGGCTATGAAATTCATATGGGCGTCAGCGGCGGTCCCGCCTTATCTCGCCCAATGTTCGCGTTGACTACGGGCGACGACGGCGCAATGTCCGAGGATGGGCTGGTCGCGGGTACTTATTTGCACGGCTTGTTCGATATGCCGCAAGCCTGCGATGCCTTGCTGCGTTGGGCCGGTTATAACAAAGCATTGGCGGTCGATTTCAATGCGCTGCGCGAAGCCGGTATCGATCGCTTGGCGGCATGCTTGGCGGCTCATTGCGATTTTGCGTTGCTGGAAGAACGCGTACAAAATTTCCGCTCAAGCAAACAGCTCTAGATGTTCGAGTAGCTGCACGATTTGCAGATTGAGTTCCCGGAGTTTTTTCAAGTTCTCGCCGGCGTTGCTATTACCGCCATTTTGCGCACCGCGTTGCATTTGCTCGGCCAGACTATGTTGTCGAGTTTGCGTCTGCGCCAATTGCTCCAGCAGGCGCGGGTCGATGTTATGTTCGTTGCGGAGCCGTTCCAGCCATCTACTCAAATGCGATTTTTTCGGATTTAGCACGGGCCAGCGCGTATTGGTTTGCAGGCATTGTTCCAAGCGGCGCAGCCAATATTGCTGTTGTAGTTTTAATAATTCCAATTGACTAAGCCAACTATTCAACGAGTGTTTTGCGCAATCGATCCAGGCAGGATGATGGTGGTAGTGCTTTACCCAATCCGCAACCGCGTTCGCCGGCATCGGGCGGGCAATGCAGTAGCCTTGAGCCATGCTGCACCCGAGGTTTATCAAAAATACGCCGTGTTCTATATCTTCCACGCCCTCGGCGATCACTTCCCGTTTAAAGGCTCTGGACAGAGCGATCACGCTCTCGACGATGGCCATGTCGTCTGGGTCGTCTATCATATTGCGCACAAAACTTTGATCTATCTTGACGGTATTGATGGTCAAATGCCGTAAGTGAGCCAGCGATGAGTAGCCGGTGCCGAAATCGTCGAGCGCGCAGGGTACGCCTAGTTCGTGATAGCACTGCTTCAGCGTTTCGCCGACGGAGATCATGTCCTCCAACACGCTGCTTTCCAATACTTCGAGCTCCAGCTGTCTGGAGGAGATTTGCGGATATTCGGTCAGCAGGGTTTGTAGCGTCGTCGTGAAATCCGGCCATTGCAGATGGCGCGGCGAAATATTTACGCTGACGCGTAGATGTAGTCCAGTTTCTTGCCAGGCTTGCAATTGCGCGAATGCTTGTCTGAGTACCCAATTGCTGACATCGATTTCCAACGTGGTGTTTTCGATTATCGGTAAAAACTCCGCCGGCGGCAGCAGACCTCTTTCCGGGTGCCGCCAGCGAATCAGCGCTTCCATGCCGACGATTTCGCCGGTTTTAATATTCACCTGGGGTTGGTAATACAAGCAAAACTGACTTTGTACCAGCGCTTGGCCGACTTCGGCCAAGGCCTGTTCCAAACGGCTGGGCCGATGATAGCCGCCGTTGGCGGGGCCGGCTAAATGTTCGTAGATCCGGTAACGGTTGCGGCCGTCCAGTTTAGCCTGATACATAGCCTGATCGGCGTGGCGCAACAGAATGTCGGGGTCTTCCATATCCAGCGGATAAATGGTGACGCCGCTGCTGGCGGCAATCCGGATATGTCTTTCCGCCAGTTCGAACGGTTCCGCCATTGCTTGATGAATCCGGCTTAAAGTGTCTTCGCATTGCTGCACGGATTGCAGATTTTCGAACAGCAAGGCAAATTCGTCGCCGCCCAGCCGGCACACCGTATCGCCTTCGCGCAGTTTTATTTTGATACGCTTGGCGACTTCGACCAGTAATTGATCGCCGGTTTCGTGGCCGAAATTATCGTTAACTTGTTTGAAGCCGTCCAAATCCAGATAACAGACAGCCAGTAGCGATTCCGCGCGCTTGCTGTGGGCAATAGCCTGGGCGAAGCGGTCGGCGAACAAGGCCCGGTTGGGCAATTGGGTAAGCGGATCGAAATGAGCCAGCACTTCCAAGGCTTGTTGTTGCTGTTTGCTTTCGGTGATGTCGGAAAATAAACCCAGATAATTGATGATCTTGCCGCTTTCGTCGCGTAACGCCGAAATGGTGAGTAGCTCCGCGAACAAATCGCCGTTTTTTCGGCGATTCCACACTTCGCCTTGCCAGTGTCCGGTGTCGTGCAGCTCTTGCCACATAGCCTGGTAAAACTCCGGCGCTTGCCTGCCGGATTTCAAAAAATTTGGGTTTCGACCTATCGCTTCGTCGCGACTGTAGCCGGTGATCTCGGTAAAGGCAGCGTTGACATCGATAATCAAGGTGTCGATGCCTGTAATGATGATGCCCTCGTGAGCGTCCGAAAACACCCGAGCCGACAAGCGTAATTTTTCCTCGGCTTTTTTCAGTTCGCTGATGTTTTGAACGATACCGCGCATGCGTACGGGTTTACCGTTGCCATCGCGTTCGACCTGTCCGACCGAGCGCAACCAGCGCTCTTCGCCGCTAGCGGTGCGAATGCGGTATTCGACATCGTATTTGACGCCATATTCCAGATGCCGCCGTTTGGCTTCTATGATTGCCGGCCTGTCTTCCGGGCAAACAGCCGCCAGAAAACTGTCCCAGGTATGCGGTGTGCTGCTGGGAAAACCCAATTCGCTGATAACGATCTCCGACCAAAACTGGGTATTGCGAATTAAGTCCGACTCCCAGATACCCACGCCGCCATAGACTTGACTGATACGAAAACGCTCCTCGCTTTGCTTAAGCGCCAACTCGGTATTTTTGCGTTCGGTAATGTCCTGAACCAAGACCACGAAACGATCGGGTCCGGCCTTATAGCTGTCGATGGCGAACCAGCGGCCGAGCTGCGGTACGTGGTTTTCCAAATATTTCGGTTCGCCGCTGGTATCGAGGTCGTCAAAACTGGTAATCCAGGCGCCTTCGGTATTGGGCATCACTTGTTTTACGGTTTTGCCTATCCAATTGTCGCGGGCGATTCCCGTCATTTTTTCGAAAGCCGGATTGATGTCCAGGTAGCGGTAATCGACGATTTTGCCATTGTTGTCGCGGATGACTTGGTGCAATGCGAAACCCAGCGACATATTGGTGTATAGCCTGGCCAAGTCGGCCTCGCTGGCTTTGCGGGCGTTAATTTCCTGACGCAACCGGATCACCCAGTAGGCAAAAAATAGTAGGATCAGGAATACGACGGCTGCCGAGCGGAATATCGCGTCCATCCGAATGCCGGGTTCGACTTTTAAGCCCATCCAGCGGTTGATAATGGCATCATGCTCGGATTGATTGATGCTGGCCAGCGCTTTTTCCAGGAGCGACAGCAGTTGCGGATGGGCTTTTTGGGCCGCCATGCGGGTTTCGTTGACATAGCCGGGTTGTCCGGCAATATGCAGATTCAACAGACCTTGCTGTTTGATTGCGTAATTTGCCGAGGCGGCATCGCCGATATAGGCTTCCACCTTGCCTTCGGCCAGAAAATTCAGCGCTTGTTTTACCGAGGTGGCGGTAACTAACTGCAAATCCGGATAGTCGCGGCTTAACAGTTCCTGAACGAAATAACCTTGCTCCACCGCGACCCTGTGTCCGGCGAGCAGTTGAAGGGAATTGATATAGCTGCTGTTTTCATCGCCGATAATCACGATCGGCGTACTGATATAAGGCTGAGTGAAACTGAGATACTGTTCGCGATCGGGGGTTTTGGTTGCGCCGGCGATCATATCCAGTTCGCCGCGTTTTGCCATGTCCAGAATTTCCTGCCAGGTTTTGTCCTTGATGATGACAAATTTAACGCCTAAGCGCCGCTCGATTAGCTTTAGGTGTTCGGCAATCATTCCTTGATACTCGCCGGCCGGGTCCAGCCATTCATAGGGAGGGAAATCCGGATCGATGCCCACCCTGATTTCAGGGTGCTCGGCCAGCCATAGCCGTTCCGCGTCGTTTAATTGCAAGGCGCTGGATTTGCTGCCGCCGTGGACAAAGTCGTTCAGTTGGCTCTCGTTTAACGGTCTGGCCAATTTTAGGTTGGCATAAATCTCGGCTACCCGGCGTAAGCGGGAAGCTTCTATCTGACCGAGCGGGATAGTGTCCGGCACGATCAGTTTGCGGGTTTCTTCGGCTTCGTAGCGCAGTTGTTCCCGGCTAAGTTTGCTTGAGTACTTGTTTCGGATCAGTTCGATAAGCTCGTCGGGGTGAGCCAGTGCATATTCCCAGCCTTTCAGACTGGCGCGGCGGAAACGCTCGGCCCGGCCCGGATGCTGCTGCAATTCCTTGCGGCTGGTGAACAGTAAATCGCCGTAAAAGTCGATACCGTAATTTTGCGGATTGATGATATTGACTTTGACGTCGGCGCTCCGAAAGGCGAAAGGCCGGTCGGTGATATAGCCGGACATTACATCGACTTTATCCGCGATCAAGTCCGCGTCGTTAAAGGTCTCGGCAAATTTTTGATAACGGCTTTCGTTCAGGTTGGCTTCGGCCAGCAAGGCGCGCACTTGGGCGTTATTTTCGCCGACCACGTCGTACATAATACGTTTGCCGGCCATTTCGTAAGGGCTAATAATGCCGGAAGATTGTTTACTGAACAGTACCAGCGCGTCGTGCTGAAAAATGGCGGCCAGGGCTACGATAGGGCTGCCGTTGGCATATTGGGCGATGATGCCGGAATCGCCGATGCCGTATTCGGCGCGTCCGGTCGCGACTTCTTCAATGTAGTCTTGACTAGGCGAGCGCTCGCGTATCTCTACTTGCAAGCCTTCTTCGGCATAATAGCCTTGCTCGACGGCGGCGTAATACCCGGCGAATTGGAATTGGTGGAACCATTTTAACTGCAACGCCACCGTTTCCAGTGGTTGTTCGGCTGCGGGTATAACCGCAAGGCTGGACGTACAAAATAGTAGGAAAAATGCCGTAATCAGCCCAAAAATGGTTTTCTTCATAAATGCCAGCGCGGCCTATTTTGAAAGTAGCGATATTCTACATCCAAAGGCAAATGCGCTAAGCAGTTTTAGTAGGCGGTGGCGGAGGTGAACAGCGATTGAAATTTGTTCTTGCCGGCGTTGGCTTTACGTTGTTGGGTATTGGCCAACGCAAGTTTGGCTTCGTTTTGTAATTGGCTATCGGCAAACACTTGCTGCTTGCGCAGCGGAGCCTGGATGGCCTTACGCAAATATTCCTCGGCTTCCGCGCTACGGTCTTGTTGCAACAAATAATCGGCATAGAAATAGTTGGCGTCGATGCCGTTGGGGTTGATTTTCAAACTGGCTTTCAACATCTGCTCGGCCAGCTGATTATCCCCAAAAGATACCGGCCAGCCAGGCACCATGTAATACAGCGTACCCAGCGTGACATAGGCCGCACCATCCAGGGCGCTAGGGTTTTGGGCGATGGCTTCTTCCAATAAGGCCTTGGCGGTTTCCAGGCTGGACAATGCGCTCAGCGAGGACTGAAATGCCGCATTGGTGGCTATGATAGTTGCTTGCCAGATTTTCGGCTCGGCGGCGTTAGGGTAGCGCTTGGTCAGTTCCGCGGCTTTCTCCAGCAACTGCGGATATGTCTGTCTTTGCCGGGTTTCGTCGCTTTGGTAATAAGCGCTGGCCCAATCGCTTTCCAGATTCGCGATAGCACTAGCCAGCTCCGAGGCGAACAGCGGAGTTGAAAAAAGTATCAAAAAAACAACAAAAGTAGCTTTGCTCATACATAAAATATAGAGCATTACAGGCGGCATTTCAATATGCCTTCTAAATTATTGTTTTATAGAAGCATTGCCTGGTGCGGAAGTTCGCCGTTTTGCTGTCTGTTTCTG
>CAZGUM010000024.1:0-34375 GCA_964529085.1 uncultured Methylomonas sp.
CCGCCACGCAAATATCGGCCACGGTCTGAGTGGCGGCGAGTCTGGCCTTGGCTTTTGCGGCCCGGCTCATGGATGTTAATGATGTCATGGCTTGTTCTATGGTTTTACGCAGATTTTCCGCGTTGAGTTCGGGTTGCGGCAGCAACAACGCCGCGCCGGCTTCGCTTAAATATTTGGCGTTGGCGGATTGATGGTCGTCGATGGCGTGCAGCAAGGGCACGAAAATCGCCGGCAAACCGCAGGCCGCCACTTCGCTGACCGTCATCGCGCCGGCCCTGCAAATTATCAAATCGGCCCATTGGTAGGCGCCTGCCATATCCTCGATAAAAGCCAAGGCGTCGGCGTTCAGACCCAGCTTGCGGTAGCGTTCGGTCACTTCAGCTTGCATGGCGCTGCCGGTCTGGTGTTTTACGTCCAGATTGCTCAATCCGGCCAATGCCCCCGGCACGGTGTCGTTCAGTACTTTGGCGCCTTGACTGCCGCCCAGTACCAGAATGCGTAAATTGCGTCCGGCTTGCGGATGCCACTCGGACTTCTCCGGCAGGCCGACAAATGCGTTCCGTAACGGGTTGCCGGTACAGGTTGCCCTTACCGATTGAGAAAAGCTGTCGGGAAACGCTTCCAGCACTTTGCGCGCGGCCAGTTTCACCAGCAAGCGGTTAGTGGTGCCGGGTACCCGGTTTTGTTCGTGGATTACCAGTGGGATGCCCAGCCATTTCGCCATCAATCCGCCCGGTCCTGCGACGAAGCCGCCCATGCCCAATACCACGTTGGGTTGACGCTGCTTCAGTATGCGCCGTGCCTGCAGGCAGGCTTGAAGCAATTTAAAACCGGCGCCGAGTTTGGACAGTAAGCCCTTGCCGCGCACACCGGCTACCGCCAGCCAATCTATATCTATGTGGTTGGCCGGCACCACCCGGCTTTCCAAGCCTTTTTCGGTGCCCAGCCAGCTGACTTGCCAGCCGCGTGCGCGCATTTCCTGGGCGACCGCCAGCGCCGGAAACACGTGTCCGCCGGTGCCGCCCGCCATGATTACGATGCGGCCGCTCATGCGTGTTTCCCCTTAACGTTACTTTTGTTGTGCTCGGTTACTTCGTAGTGAATCCGAAACAGCACCGCCATCGCGCAACACATGATAATCATACTGCCGCCGCCGTAGCTCATCAGCGGTAGGGTCAAGCCCTTGGTCGGCAGCATGCCCATGTTCACGCCCATATTGACGAAGGATTGGAAACCGAACCATATGCCCAGTCCATACGCGGTCAGGGCCGAAAATTTCAAATCGGTTTGTTCGGCCTGTTCGCCAATGGCAAAGGCGCGGACTACCAAGGCGGCGAATAGGCCGATAATCAGCAATACGCCGAGTAGGCCCAGTTCTTCACCCAATACCGAAAATAAAAAGTCGGTATGGGCTTCCGGCAGATAAAACAATTTTTGTAGGCCGTTGCCCAGACCAACACCGAAAAACTCGCCGCGTCCGAACGAAATCAAGGCTTGAGTCAACTGAAAACCGGTATCCCGGGCGTCGGCCCAAGGATCCATAAAGCTGGTTACCCGCGCCAAGCGATAAGGCGAGACAATGACCAACATCACCGCCAAGCCCGCAACCAGCGCCATCAAAATAACGAATTGAGAAATCCGGGCGCCGCCGAGAAACATCATGCCCATCGCGATAATCAGGATCACCACCGAGGAACCGAAATCCGGCTCCAGCAGTAACAGCACGCAAGCTACCGAAAACAACATCAAGGGTTTGACCAAGCCAAACGCGGAGCGGCGTACATGTTCCGAGTGGCGGGTGACATAACCGGCCATATAGATCACAGATATAAACTTCACCACTTCCGAGACTTGAATCCGCAAGCCCAGGATCGACAGCCAACGGATACTGCCGTTAACCTTGATGCCAACGCCGGGAATCAATACCACCAGCAACAGGGCCAGGCCGGCGATGAACAGGGTTTGGCCCATTTTCTCCCAGCTACTCATCGGCACGTTCAATATGATCGCGGAAAACCCTAGGCCAAAAGCGATATGAATTAGCTGTTTGAATGGGTAATGCGAAATGTCGTCGGCCATCTTCACGCCCAAATGCAGCGAGGAGGAGGTGACCATCATGAAGCCTATGCCCAACAAGCCGAAGCAGGCCAGCATTAATACCGGGTCGATATGCAATCGGTTTTGCGCGCGCGCTCTGGGCGTGGTTTTCAACATGACGGCAACTCCATCACGGCTTCGGCGAATTTATTGCCGCGGTCCACATAGCTGCGAAATTGATCCAAACTGGCGCATGCCGGCGAAAGTAATACTGTATCGCCTTCATTCGCGAAGCTGGCGGCGGCTTTTACCGCTTCTTTCATGCTGCCGGCAAATTGAGTCGGAACGCTGTTTTGTAAGGCATCCGCAATCAATTGCGCGTCTTTGCCTATTAAAACCACCGCCTTGGCCTTTGCCGTGACCGCCGGCAGCAGTTCCGCCATGTCCGCGCCCTTGGCTTCGCCGCCGGCAATCAGGATGACTTTGCGCTCGTAACCTTGCAACGCGGCGATGCAGGCGCCGATGTTGGTGGCTTTAGAATCGTTAACCCAATTGACGCCACATTTTTCCGCGACTTTTTGCATCCGATGCGGCAAGCCTTTGAATTTTCTGAGCGCATCGCACATTTTGGTGATGCTTAGACCCGCCGCAGTGCCCAGAGCCAGGGCCGCCAGTGCGTTGGCAATATTATGCGTGCCTTCCAGACGCAACTTGCTAGCAGCCATCAGGGCTTGTTCGCCGTGCATCAAGGTGTCGCTTTCGCCGCGACGCAGATAAAAATCGGCCGGGCCTTGGGTAGAAAATGTCAGCGTTTTCCGGCCGGCTTCCCGCATCGCCATCACCACGGCATCGTCGGCATTCAAAACCATGGTGCCGTCGCCACGGAAGATACGCTGTTTTTCGGCGGCGTAGCCTTCCATGCCATCGTGGCGGTCCAGGTGGTCCGGGCTGACATTCAAGACAGTGGCGACCTTGGCGTTTAATGCGGTACTGCGTTCCAACTGGAAGCTGGAGAGTTCCAGTACATATAAATCGGCGTCTTGCTGCAATAAATCCAGGGCGGGCGTGCCCAGATTGCCGCCGATAGCGGTTTTTACCCCGGCGGCATTGCCCATTTCGCCGAGCATGGTGGTGACGGTGCTTTTGCCGTTGGAGCCGGTGATGCCGATAATGGGCTTGTCGGTGGCGCACGCGAATAGATCGATGTCGCTCAGAACGGTAACGCCGGCTTGCATGGCTTTGTAGATGGTGGTTTCCTTCAGCGACACGCCGGGGCTGACCAGTAAATGGGTGGCGACATCGAAGGCCGACTGATCGAAACCGCCGGAAAACACAGGTACGTCGGGCATTTGTTCGCGCAAATTATCGATCAGCGGCGGGGTTTTCCGGCTGTCGATCACCGCGAATTTAATTGGGGTTTTTTGTAAAAATTGCGCGGCCGAATAACCGGTGGCGCCCAAGCCGACGATTAACAAGCGGGCGCTAGCCGGATGCAGCTTGAAGTGGGTTTCCAGGTTGCTGAGTAGGGCGGATGTGTCCATGATTATCTTAGTTTTAAAGTGGCCAGGCCGATCAATACCAGGATGACCGAGATAATCCAAAAGCGCACGATAATGCGCGGTTCGGGCCAGCCTTTCAATTCATAGTGATGATGAATCGGCGCCATCAGAAACACCCGCTTTTTGCGTGTTTTGAACGAGGCAACCTGAATAATTACCGATATGGTTTCCATCACGAAGATACCGCCCATGATCACTAGTACGATTTCCTGTCTAACCAGCACCGCGACGATACCCAATGCGGCACCCAGGGCCAGCGCGCCGACATCGCCCATGAACACCATGGCCGGATAGGCGTTAAACCACAAAAAGCCCAGGCCGGAACCGACCAGGGCGGCGCAAAAAACTACCAGCTCGCCGGCCTTGGGGATGTGCGGAATGGCCAGGTATTGCGAGAAATTCACGTGACCGGACAAATACGCGAAGATCGCCAAGGCGGCGGCGATCATTACCGTCGGCATGATGGCCAAACCGTCCAAACCGTCGGTCAGGTTGACCGCGTTGCTGGAACCTACGATGACAAAATAGGTGAGCACCACATAGCCCCAGCCGATGTCGAGTGTGACGTTCTTGAAGAACGGCACGATGAACTGGGTTTCCGCCGCGACCTGGGCCGTGAAGTAAAGATAAAGTGCGGCACCCAGTGCCACCACCGATTGCCAGAAATATTTGGCTCTGGCGGACAGGCCGTCGCTATTACCGAGCAGGACTTTTTTGTAGTCGTCAATAAAACCGATGACGCCGTGCGCCAAGGTCACCAACAATACAACCCAGATATAGCGGTTGCTTAGGTCGGCGCAGAGCAGGGTGCTAATCGCCACCGCGAACAATATCATCGCTCCGCCCATGGTCGGGGTGCCGGATTTGGAAAAGTGGCTTTGCGGGCCGTCGTCGCGCACGCTTTGGCCGATTTTTTTGCGAGTTAGTTTTTCGATCATCGCCGGACCGATCATTAGTGAGATGATCAATGCGGTCAAAACGCCCAAAATAGCGCGGAACGTCAGGTAGTGAAGTACCCGGAAGCCGCTGTCGATATTGGTTAAAAAGTCTGCGAGTAAAAGTAACATTAGGCTGCTCTGAAATTGTTGACCATCGCCGCCACCACATTTTCCATTTTCTGGGTGCGCGAGCCTTTAACTAATAAGGTTTCCTTACCTGTTAAGGCTTTTGTCAGGGTCTCTATTAATTGTTCTTGATTGTCGAAAAACTCGCCGCCGTCACCAAAGGCCGCGACGGCATGCCGGGCCAGATCGCCGGTGGCGAATAAACGTCTTACCGATTTTGCCTTGATTAATTCGCCCATTTGCGCATGGATAGCCGGACTGTCCGGGCCGAGTTCGCCGAACGCGCCCAAGGCCAGCCAGACATCGTTGCCGCAATCGGTCAGTACGTCCAGTGCTGCTTGTAGCGAGTTCGGATTGGCGTTATAGGTGTCGTCGATAACAATATTGCCCTTGCGGCCCAATAAGGGTTGCATCCGGCCGGTGACCGGCTGGAGTTGCTCCAGACCCTGTTTAATGTCTTGCAGGCTGATGCCGAATTGCAGCGCAACCGTAGCTGCCGCCAACGCATTTTTCACGTTATGGGCGCCGGCCAGATGGAGTTGTACCGGCAATTGTTCGGTCGCGGTTTTTAAGTCAAACCGGGTGGCAAAGCCCTGTGTCGTAAGGCTGGTATCGACATTGAGCGCGCGCACGTCGCCGGCGTTCAAGCCGAAAGACACGCTTTGCCGTTTGCCGGCCAGTTTCAGCCAGAAATCGTAAAAGTCATCGTCGCGGTTAAATACGGCAATACCGGTTTCGCCGAGGCTTTCTATAATTTCGCCCTTGGTTTTGGCGACGCCGTTAATGTCACCGAAGCCTTCGATATGCGCGGCACCGACATTGGTGATAACACTGACGTCGGCCTGTGCGTAGCGGCTGGTGTAAGCAATTTCGCCTGGGTGATTGGCGCCCATTTCAATCACCGCGTAGCGATGAGAGTTGTCCAGTTTCAGCAGCGTCAGCGGCACGCCGATATCGTTGTTCAGATTGCCTTGAGTCGACAGCGTGCTGCCCTGGGTGGCAAAAATCGCCGCTATCATTTCCTTAACAGTGGTTTTACCGTTGCTGCCGGTGACGCCAGCCACTTTGACCGATAATGATTTGCGCCAGTATCCGGCCAGTTCCGCCAATGCCAAATGCGTATCGGCAACGATAATTTGCGGCAAATCGCTTATTGCCGTCTGTTCCAGCAGTAATGCCCCGGCGCCGGCTTGTTCGGCGCTATCGATAAAACTATGGCCGTCGAAATTTTTGCCCTTAATGGCAATGTATAAGGCATCCGGGCGTAGCGTGCGGGTATCGATACCGACGGCGCCGATCTCCCGGTCTTTGCCTACCAACTTGCCGTTGACGGCTTGCGCGATCTCGCTAAGTTGCAGCTTCATGGTTTGCTCCACGCCGCCAATGCTTGTTCGACCACGCGTTGATCGCTAAACGGCTGCTTCACGCCGCCGATTTCTTGGTAGTCCTCGTGGCCCTTGCCGGCTATAACCACGCAATCGTCTGGGTCTGCTTGTCGTATCACTGTGTTTATGGCCGTGGTTCTATCGTTAATTACCGTTATTTTTTGGCTTTGGCAGCCGCTCAAAATGTCTTTAATAATCGCTGCCGATGCTTCGCTGCGCGGGTTATCGTCGGTAACGATGACGTGATCCGCCCACGTCTCGGCAATCCTGCCCATTTCCGGGCGCTTGCCCTTGTCGCGGTCGCCGCCGCAGCCGAATACCAGGCGCAGGCGGTTGCGGTTTTTTACGGCTTTCAGCGCTTTTTCCAAAGCATCCGGACTGTGGGCATAATCTACGAATACTGTGGGCTTGCCGTTACCGCCGAATCTTTCCATGCGTCCGGCGACGGCCTTTAATTTAGCCAGTTGCGCGACTGCGACGTCGAATTCGCTGCCAGTCGCCAGTAACACACAAAGTACGGCCAGAACGTTATCTAAATTAAAACCGCCAACCAGCGTGGTTATCGCCCGGCGCCTCTGCTCACGCCATATGGCCTCAAACTCGATGCCGGCGGCACTGTGTTTTACTTGTTCCGCGCTTACCGCGTCCTTAGCGGTGCCAAGTTTGCCCATCGCGCTGTAAGTCCAGCTATGCACATCGGCGGGCAAACTTTGCAGTACTTCGGCACTGCTCGGATCGTCGAGGTTTACCACGGCAAATTGCAGGCCCGGCGTCTTAAACAGCTTCAGTTTGGCTTGCAGGTATTCGGCCATATTGCCGTGATAGTCCAAATGATCGCGGCTCAAGTTGGTGAATACCGCGCCTTTGAACGCTATCGCGTTGACTCGGCCTTGTTGCAAACCGTGCGAGGACACTTCCATTGCCACCGCGCGTTTTTTCTGTTTTACAAATTCATGCAGCATGGATTGCACGGCCAATGCGTCCGGCGTGGTGTTGGCGGTGGCTTGCAAGTTGCCAACCTCGCCCCAGCCCAGTGTGCCGATAACACCGCAAGCAGGCAAAGCCTGAGCGATCAGCTGGCTGCAGGTGGTCTTGCCGTTGGTGCCGGTGACGCCGATGACATTCATCGCTTGTGACGGGTTGCCGTAAAATCTTGCAGCGATCTCGCCCAACTTTTGCGCTAAATCGACTAGCCCAACGCTGGGTACGCTTAAGCTGCCAATTGCCTGCGCATCCACGCCAAGTGGATCGTAAATCACAGCGGCGGCGCCGTTGGTAATTGCCTGTTTTGCATGACCGATGCCGTGCTGAACCGCACCGTTCAGTGCAATAAAAGCGTCGCCAGTTCCGGTCTGACGGCTGTCCAGGCTTAGGCCGAGGATTTTCAGGTCCGGGGCACAATCGGTAAATCCCTCGAGTAACTCGGCCAGTTTCATTGCTTGCTCAACAATAAATGCATGTTATCCATGCCGTCCGGTTCGACGCCGTAAACTCTTAATGCGCCAGCCATCACTTTCGAGAAAGCCGGTGCCGCTACCAAGCCGCCGTAATATTGGCCGGTGGTGGGTTCGTCGACCACAATCGCGATGATGAAGCGCGGATTGCTGGCTGGCGCCATGCCGACGAACACCGATAAATATTTGTCCTCGGAATAACCGCCGGCCGTGGCCTTTTTTACGGTACCGGTTTTACCGGCCACCCGGTAACCTTCAACTCTGGCCTGATAGGCCGTGCCTTCTTTAGTAATGACGTGTTCCAGCATCTCCCTGACTTTGCGAGCCGTCTCGGGTTTGAATATACGTTGGGCGTCCGGGTCTTCGTCGCGCTTCAATAGAGTCACCGAGTGAATGATGCCGTCGTCGGCCAGCGCTGTGTAGGCTCTGGCCAATTGTAAAATCGAGGTGGATACCCCGTACCCGAACGATAAAATCGCTTGGTCGAATTCGTGCCAGCCCTGGTAGTCCAATAGCGAACCGCTGGCTTCGCCGGGGAAGCCGACGCCGGCGGAGGTGCCAAATCCCAGCTTGCTGTATATCCCCCAAAAATATTCCGGGGGCATGGTCATTGCAATTTGCGTAACAGCGATATTGCTGGACTTTTGCAACACATGCGTCAAATCCATGGTGCCGTAGTTATGCACGTCCTTGACGACATTGCGTCCCAGGTGATAGACGCCGTGGGTTTCTATCATCACGTTGGGCGAGATATAACCGCCATCCAGCGCCGCTGCCACCACAAAAGGTTTGACGGTCGAGCCGGGTTCGAAGCTGTCTACCATGGCCCGGTTGCGGTAACGGTTGCTGCTCAATTCTTTCCGGTTGTTTGGGTTAAAGGCCGGTTGGCTGACGGTCGCCAATACGTCGCCGTTTTTGGCATCCAGCACCACCAGTGATGCGGAATGCGCTTTGTTCTGGATCATCGCATTCTGCAGTTCCCGGTAGGCTAGGTATTGCAGGCGCTCGTCGATAGTTAATACCAGGTCGCGACCCGGGATGGCTTCTTCAATATTTTCCACATCCTTTATAATCTGGCCCTTGCCGTCCTTGATCACGCGCTTTTTGCCGGGTTGGCCGCGCAGTATGTGCTCATAGCCGTGCTCGATGCCTTCCTGGCCGATGTCGTCGATATTGGTAAAGCCCAACAAATGTCCGGATACCGCGCCGGCGGGGTAGTAACGCTTAAACTCTCGCTCGAAGTACACGCCGGTAATATCCAGGGCTTTGACTTTCTCGGCTATATCCGGGTTGATCTGTCTGCGCAAATACACGAAACGCTTATTGGCGTCTTTTTCCTTTTTCAACAGCGAGCGGAGTTCCTTTTCCGGAAAACCGAGGATTTTCGCCATCGGTGTTAGTTTGTCTTGTTCCGCATCCTTCAATTGGCGCGGATTGACCCAAATCGATTGTACCGGTGTGCTGATCGCTAGCGGTTCGCCGTTACGGTCTTTAATCTGTCCGCGATAAGCCGATACCGATACCACGCCGACATGCTGCATATCGCCTTTATCCTGCAGAAACTCCTTGTCGAGGATTTGCAGGTATACGGCGCGTCCGACAAGAGCCAACATGGCAAGCAACATTACCGAGAGCAGTAATCTGCGCCTGATCACAAAATCTGTACTATGGCGCGGTATGGTTCCCGCTCCGGAGGCAATTCGCATTTACGGCTTTATGTAAATAATTTTGTCTTGGGCCGGCAAGGTCAGCATCAGCCGTGTTCTTGCTTCAACTTCAACCCGGTTTTCTTCAGTCAGCGTGGTCAATTCCAGTTGCAAACGCCCCCATTCCACTTCGTAATCGTCGAGTTCTTTTTCCTTTTTTTGAATTTCGATAAACAGCAGGCGCGATTGGTATTTACTGTAAATCACGGCAATTCCCGAGATCATCAGTGTTGCGATTAACAGCGTCAGCAGGATGTTTCTTGCAATTGCCATCAACGTTTCTCCGCGACTCGCAGCACTGCGCTTCGCGCGCGTGGGTTTTGTTGCAATTCCTGTTGTTGTGCCCGTATCGATTTTCCTATTTTTCGAAACTGGCCTTGTTCTATGTCCCGCTCTTTAACCGGTAGCTTGCCCGGATTAGTCTTAGGGCCGGCTTGATCGCGGATAAAACGTTTGACTATCCGGTCTTCCAGTGAGTGGAAGGCGATTACGACTAAACGTCCGCTGGGAGCCAACACATCCGCAGCCTGTTTCAATCCGGTTTTAATCTGTTCGAGTTCCTGGTTAATCTCTATCCTGATCGCCTGAAAGCTGCGGGTGGCAGGATGTTTATGCTTATCGCGGAACGGCACACTGTTCTCGATCAATTTTGCCAACTGCAGCGTGGTTTGCAGCGGTTGTTGTTCGCGCTGGCTAATCACCGCGTTCGCAATTCTCCGGGCGAAGCGCTCTTCGCCATATTCAAACAGCACGCGAATCAACTCTTTTTCGTCGACTCGCGCCAAATATTCAGCGGCCGACAGGCCGTGGTTGCTATCCATGCGCATGTCCAGCGGCCCGTCGCGCAAGAAACTGAAGCCGCGTTCCGCATTGTCCAGTTGCGGGGACGACACGCCCAAATCCATCAGAATGCCGTCGACTTTGCCAATATAGCCATGCTGTTCGATAACGGCGCTCAGCTCTGCAAAGCTGGCGTGATGCAGGCTAAATCGGCTGTCTTCCGTTAGGCGCTTGGCCTCGTCGCTAGCAATTGCGTCCGTGTCTCGGTCCAGCGCCAATAATCTGCCGGAACTATTCAGTAACTTCAGAATGCCGCCGCTATGTCCGCCACGTCCGAAGGTGCAGTCTAGATAGATACCGTCAGGTTTTATGTTGAGTTGCTCTAGCGCCTCTTCGTACAAAACCGTTTGATGGGTGGACATCGCTGTCAAAACGATAGCGAGCCAAGCTCTTCTAGGCCCTCTGTATCGTTACCGTCCATCCAATCTTGTTCTTTGGCTTTCCAGGCTGCTTCGTTCCATATTTCAAATTTATTCAATTGACCAACCAGCATGATGTGCTTTTCCATGCCGGCAAACTCTCGCAGAGTTTCCGGAAGCAGCAGACGGCCTTGGCTGTCCATTTCGCATTCCGAAGCGTTGCCGATCAAAAAACGCCGTAGTTTGCCGGCCATTTTGTTCAACGTTGGTAACTTGCTGATGGTCTGTTCGAGTTTTTCCCACTCAGGTAGCGGGTAAAGCCACAGGCAGCCCGGCTCACCGACGCATTTGTCGTCAACCGCAACAGTCACAACCATTTGGCGGTCGCAGGAATCCTGTAACTCCTCCCGATAGCGGGTAGGAATTGCAATGCGCCCCTTCGCATCCAAACTGATTGAACTTATGCCTCGAAACAAGATGAACCTCAAAAATTCCAAAAAAATCCATTTCTAACCACTTTACATCACTTTGGCACCACTATAGTTTTCAAAAGAGGCTTAGTCAAGAGGCATTTAAATTAAATTCTTTCTTTTTCTACAAGGACTTACGCAGGGTTTGGGTGTGTTGGGTGGTAGAGTCAATGGTTTTGACTAAAAGTGATTTGGATCAAAAAGTTAATGAAAGTTTTTGATGTGGATTGCAATTATTGATTGCTAATCCTTAATTTTTACAGGTGATTTTTCTGTGAAAGCGGGATGGCTAGTTTTTTATTAGGCCGATTGTGCCCGGCAAAAAAGGGGCTGAAGTTGATGGTAGAGTTGATGCTGCAATATTGGCGGGAGGATCTAAAGGCTTTCGGATTTTTGATCCCGTGTTAACAGGTTTTGGACGGCCTGTTTCGGTGGGAGGTGCTCAAACAGCACTCTGTAGACTTGTTCGGTAATTGGCATTTCTACGCCATATTTTTGCGACAGGCGGTAAGCTTCTCTGGCGGCGGAAATACCCTCGACTTCCTGATCGATTTCGTTTAACGCCTGCTTCTGTTCCTTGCCTTGTCCTAAAGCCAGGCCAAATCGGCGATTTCTGGATTGATTGTCGGTGCAGGTTAAAATGAGATCGCCAAGCCCGGCCAGACCCATAAATGTATCGGCTTGGCCGCCAAGTTTGAGTCCGAGCCGCATAACTTCCGTTAGGCCGCGTGTAATTAATGCTGCTCTGGTATTGGCGCCAAAGCCCAGGCCGTCGGCGATGCCGGCCGCGATGGCCAAAACATTTTTGCTGGCTCCGCCTATCTGTACGCCGATAATGTCGCTGCTGGTATAAATTCTAAATCGCTGATTGTGGAGTCTTTCGCTAAGCTGGGCTGAAAAGTCTTCGGATCTGGAGGCGATGGTCAATGCGGTCGGTAGATCGGCGGCAACCTCTTGTGCAAAGGTGGGGCCGGAGAGCGCTGCGATTTCGATGTCGTCTCCCAATATTTGCGAGGCGACTTCACTTAATAGGGCGCCATCTTGGCAATCAAAGCCTTTAGTTGCCCAGGCGATTCTTTGCTTTTCGCAAAGTAGCGGCTTGATTTGCGCTAGCGTGACTCTAAAGGCGTGGCTGGGCACCGAAATAAGTAGGATTGGGCTGTAAACTACCGCTTCTTCGAGTTTGTCGGTTAGTTGCAGATTATCCGGGAAGCGGATGCCGGGCAAATAACGGCTGTTTTCGCCCGATTGCTTTAATGAGGCTATGTGCTTGGGATTATGGCCCCACAATAGGGTGTCGCAGCCATTTCTGGCTGCCTGTACCGCCAGAGCGGTTCCCCATGAGCCGGCGCCGAGGATGCTGATTGATGGCGGCATCCAGCTTAATTCAACGTTTTTGCTTCGGGTTCTTGTTGGGCCTGTGCTTGTTGCAAGTGTTGCATATACAAGGCGTCGAAATTGACTGGCGCCAAGATCAGTTGTGGAAAGCCGCCTTTGTTGACCAAGTCGGAAATAACTTCTCGCGCATACGGAAACAGAATATTAGGACAAAAACTGCCCAACATGGGACCCATTTCCTGTTCGTTAAAGCCGGCAATCGAAAAAATGCCGGACTGGTTTACTTCCACTAGATAAGCGGTGCTGTCCGCCACTTTTACGGTGACAGTCAGGGTTAACGAAACTTCATACATCGAATTTTCGATGGGTTGCACGTGTGTGCCGAGATTAAGGTCCAGCGCGGGTTCCCATTTTTGGGTGAATATCTTTGGGGCGTTAGGTGTTTCAAAAGATATGTCTTTGGTATAGATCTTTTGAATTGCGAATTGCTTTTCGCTGGATGCGTTGATTTCGGCCATGATAGTTGCTGTTGGTTGGTGGATTAATTAATCTTTGTTTTTGCTGCTGACTTTAATGGGGAGTTTATTGTCTTCCCAAGATTGCATGCCGCCCGTCATGTTAAATACCTGTTCGAAACCGGCTTTAGTGAGCGTTTTGCACGCCGCTACCGAGCGGGCGCCGGTTTGGCAGGTAACGATCACCGGATGGGTTTTATGTTTTTCCAGAGCGCCAATTTGTTCTTCGACTTTACCTAGCGGAATGTTGATGGCATTTTCGATATGGCTTTTGACGAACTCGTTGGTTTCTCTAACATCGACTACAACGACGTCATCGCTGTTCATTTTGGTCACGGCAATAAGAGGGGAAATGCTTTCGTATTTATTAAAGGAGTTAGCGAATAAATCCTGAATCAGCAGGAAAATAACGCATACCAGCGAAAACGCCAGTAGATAATGGTTGGTGGCAAATTCGATATATTGATCCATCGCGGTAATTTATTTTTAGTAGTTTTGGAAATGCTGTTTATGTGCCGCAAAAAACGCTACGCATCATTTGAATTAAATGGATTACCCGTTCGTCGTCAATGAAGTAATAAACTCGGTTGGCTTCTTTTTTGTAGTCTAGAATCCCTTTGTCGCGCAATATTGCCAGATGTTGAGAGATATTACTTTGGCTGGTACCGACTTGTTCGACGATGTCTTGCACACTGATCGAATTATTGCCAAGTACGCATAGAATTTTCAGGCGCAAGGGATGCGACATTGCTTTCAAGCAACGCGCGGCACGATTAATATCGGTGTCGTCATAGAGGATGTTATCGTTTTTGTCTTCCATTTAATAACGATGATCTTGGCAAAAGTTAAGAGCTGCGAGCGAGCAACGGCACTTTTCGAACTAAGACGACGACCTGTGCTGGTATAATGCCGCGATGCTGTAAGTGAGTTAAATTGCTTGCGTTGACGCAATAAAAGGTGAGCAAATCTAACAGAGTGGGCTTTATTGTTCAATACCCTCGGCTAGCGGCTTTGGAAAAATAGCTGAGCCTTCCGCAGCAGCTAAATGAGCTTGCCCGGATTTTACCGAGTGAATGCCAGCAAAACTAATGTGTGGAGTTTATAGCTAAATGATATGCCGACCAATGCCTTTATCGCCGATGATAAATGGCGTCAGAAGCGAGCTTCAGCGCAATTTGATTGCGCTGGCGGATGTCACGCGGCGGCGGTTGCCGGTTGCCTAGTCGATGCGAGTTGGCTGCTATTTTTTGGTGGGCTGGATTGCCGTATGGTTGGGCTTGCCCGCTGTTGCCGATACCGGAAAAATCCATAGTCTGGCCGAAGTGCAATCACAAATTCGGCAAGTCGGTGACGATGTTAAAAGTTTGGGAGCGGAAAAGTCGCAGTTGGTAGAACAATTGCAGAAGTTGGAGCGAAAATACGGCGAACTTGGGAATAGTCTGAGAGCCATTAAAGCGGAAATCAAACAGCAAGAGCAGGTGTTGCAGGACGTTCGTAATAAGAGTGTCGCTACCCAAAAAGATATGCGCAGTCAGGAGAAGGAGCTCGAAGGGTTGATCAAGTCGATTTATGCGATGGGCGGTGACAAGGAAGGCTTGAAAGTTATTCTAAATCAGCATAATCCGGCCGTATCCAGCCGCATGTTGGTTTACTATGATTACATAAGTAAAGCGCGCTTGCGGAAGCTCAACGCTATGGCGGAGGATTTCAAGGTTTTGCGGCAATTGGAAGCGCAAAAAGACACGGAAACCCAGCTATTGCAGGTGTCACTTGAAAAAAAGCAACAAGAAACCGAGGCGATGCAGGCGCTGAAAAAACAGCGAGAAGCATTGCTTGCCAACATCGAGCAAGACTATGCGTCGAAAAGCGCTCAGCTAGCTGGCTTGCTGCATGACGAGAAAAAATTGCAGGCCTTGGTAGCATCATTGCAGAAAACTGATGATAATGAAGTCCACGAGTCTGCGGTTGAGCCGGAGCGTGTGCCTGAGAAACACGAAAAACCAGTGGCGCAACCCGAACCATCCCCAAAAATCGAAGTCAATCTGGTTCGCGAACCAGTCGGCCGTTCTTTTGCCGAGCTGCAGGGACAGTTGCCTTGGCCGGTGCAAGGCGCTATAAGCGATCGTTTCGGCAGTCGCCGTTACGAAACGACTTGGGATGGGGTGGTGATTAGCGCTCATGAAGGTGCCGACATTCATGCCATTACTGCCGGGACGGTTGTTTACGCCGATTGGTTGCGCGGCTACGGTTTGATGATTATTGTCGATCACGGCAAGGGCTATATGAGTTTGTATGCATTCAATCAAAGTTTGCATAAGAGCGTGGGAGAGCATGTTAGGGCTGGCGAGACGCTGGCTTCGGTTGGGCGCAGCGGTGGGCGTGCGGACGCTGCGTTGTATTTCGGTATAAGGAAAAAAGGTCGGCCCGTTGATCCAGAGCAATGGTGCCGCAAGCCGGCCAAGGGTTAATCATTTACAGGAACAGGTTGTTGGAGTTTTAAAACACATGCTAAAAAACAGAAATATTTTGATTTTAATGGTCGGTTTTATTTTGGGCGCAGCGCTGAGTTTGTGCAGCAGTGTCCTGGCTGAAAAGGAAGCGCCTGTTTCGACGAAAGTTGAAGATCTGCAAGCTTTGCCTTTCGATGAATTGCGAACTTTTACCGAGATTTTCGGGCGTATCAAGCAGGACTATGTCGAGCCTGTATCCGATAAAAAACTGTTAGAAGATGCGATTCGCGGCATGTTGTCCGGCCTGGATCCGCATTCTGCTTATCTGGCCAGCGAGGAATATAAAGAATTGCAGGAAGGCACTACCGGTCAGTTCGGCGGGCTGGGTATCGAAGTGGGTATGGAAAACGGTTTCGTGAAAGTGGTTTCGCCGATCGACGATACGCCTGCTCAGCGTGCCGGCATTAAGGCTGGCGATTTGATCGTGCGTCTCGACGATAAACCGGTCAAGGGTATGACGTTGGCCGACGCAGTAAAAATCATGCGCGGCGAACCGGGTAGCGACATTGTGCTGACCGTCGTTCGCGAAGGCGAAGAAGCGCCTCTGAAATTTACATTGACCCGCGACATTATCAAAGTCAAAAGTGTTAAAAATAAACTGTTGGAGAAAAATTACGGTTACTTGCGAATCAGTAGTTTTCAATCCGGTACCGGTCAAGGTTTGTTAGATGCGGTCGACGAGCTGAAAAAAGAAAACGAAGGTCCGTTGAAAGGTATTGTGTTGGATTTGCGTAACAACCCTGGCGGTGTGTTGAATGCTGCTGTCGATGTCAGTGATGCGTTTATCGAGTCCGGTTTGATCGTTTACACCGAAGGCAGGATCAAGAACTCCGAAATGCGTTTTAGCGCCACTCCGGACGATGTGATTAACGGTGCGCCGATTGTGGTGTTGATCAATGGCGGCTCGGCTTCGGCATCGGAAATTGTTGCCGGTGCGTTGCAGGATCACAAACGCGCTATCATCATGGGCGAGAAGTCTTTCGGGAAGGGCTCAGTGCAAACCATTCTGCCGACCAGCAATGGTGCGGCGGTCAAGCTGACGACGGCGCGTTACTTTACGCCTTCCGGTCGCTCTATCCAGGCGCAGGGCATCGAGCCGGATGTGACTTTGGCGAGAGTGAAGCTGGAGTCGTTGGATAAAGCCAAGATCGAATCGATAAAAGAAGCGGATCTGACTCACCACTTGACTAACGGTAACGCCAAGCCGGAGAAAAAGTCCGAGGAAGAGGATAAGGACGATGCGAAAGATAAGTCTGAAAAAGACGGCGATGCCGCCGAATCTTCAGAAGCCGAAATTCGCGATTATCCGTTACATGAAGCGTTGAATCTGCTGAAAGGTATCAGCATTATGAAAAAGTAGCCTGGATATTGGGCAAAGAAAAACCCGCTTGACGAGTGTCGTCAAGCGGGTTCTTTATTGTTAAGTTTGCGTAATTGTCGGGAGCTTAAAAAGCTTCCGACTCAACTTAGTTTGTCGAAGTCTGATAGCGTACCGAAAAATTATTCATGGCTACGAGAGCCTCATGGATGTGGTCCGGGTTGGTAAACTCAAATGCATTTACGCCCACTCTCGACAGATAAAATACTTGATCAGGCAGATAATCGCCAACCGCTCTAATTTCCCCTTGATAGCCGTCGCGGCTGCGTAGCAAGCGTGCTTGCGAAAAAAGCCTGCCATCGCCGAATATCGGAAAATTAAGTTCGATCACGCCAATTTTGCTCAGGTCGTCAGCGAGTGGTTCAATTTGATCGCTGGGGTTGAGGCGTACACCGGTTTGGCCGGAACGTTTGAGCAATTGCTCTTTATCCGCCAGCCAGCGGCCAAATGTGACGGTAATGTCGCCGTCGTCCGGCAACTGACTGTCGTCGGCAATAAAAGTCCAGGTGTTTTCTACCAAGTGTCGATCTTTAATGATTTGCATAAACTCTTTCTTTAAATGGTTCCAAGCCAACGCGTTTGACGGTTGCTAAGAATGCTTCGTCTTCCAGGCGTTGCTTGACGTAAACGTCCAGTATCGTGGTGATGGTGGTGGTAATTTGGTCTTTGGGAACCGAAGGTCCTAATCGTTCGCCTATCGCTGCTTCGTTTTCCGAAGAGCCGCCCAAGGTGATTTGATACCATTCCTCGCCATGTTTATCGACGCCGAGAATGCCGATATGGCCGACGCTTTGATGGGCGCAGCCATTCATGCAGCCGGACATATTGATTTTGATGTCGCCGATGTCGTGGATGTAGTCCAAATCATCCAATGCTTCGTTGATTTCTTTGGCGACGCCGATTGAGCCGGCATTGGCCAGCGAGCAAAAATCCAGGCCGGGGCAACAAATCATGTCGGTGACAGTGCCGATATTGGGTGTTGCCAGTTTGATGGCGTCGAGTTGTTGCCACACGGTAAATAGGTCTGCTTGCTTGACGTCAGCTAAAACTAAGTTTTGCCGATGGGTGCTTCTGATTTCGCCAAAACTGTATTGGTCGGCCAGATCGGCTACGGCTTCCAATTGTTTGTCTGTCATGTCGCCGGGCGGTGAGTCAGGGGCTTTTAGCGAAACGTAAACGCCACGATAGCCGGCGATTTTGTGTTCGACCGTATTGTATTTGACCCATTTCGCAAAAGCGGCATCGCCGGCTAAATGCGCATCGAAGGAACTATCGTTGTCTGCGGAATTATCGTACGCTGGTGGTGCAAACTGTGCTTTGATCTCTTCGATCCGCTCATTACTCAGCAGCATGTCATCCTTAATCCGCAACCATTCCTTTTCGACCATGGCGGTGAATTTCTCCAGGCCGGTTTCCTTAACCAGGATTTTGATACGTGCTTTATATTTGTTGTCGCGTCTGCCGAATAGGTTGTAGATCCGCAGGATTGCTTCCAAATACGACAGCAGATGTTGTTTTTCCAGGAACGGTCTAACGGTTTGGCCAATGATGGGCGTTCTGCCCAAGCCCCCTCCAGCTAGGATTCTGAAGCCGATTTCGCCTGCTTCGTTTTTAACCAAATATACGCCGATGTCGTGGAATTGTACGGCAGCCCGGTCGTGTGTGGCGCCGCTGACGGCAATTTTGAATTTGCGCGGTAAGAATGCAAATTCCGGATGCAATGTCGTCCATTGCCGAATGATCTCGCAATACGGGCGCGGATCTTCGATTTCGTCTTTGCAAATACCGGCCAAGTGGTCGGATGATGTGTTTCTCAGGCAGTTGCCGCTGGTTTGAATAGCGTGCATCTGCACCGTCGCCAATTCCGCAAGCAAGTCGGGTACTCGGTTAAGTTCCGGCCAGTTGAATTGCACGTTTTGCCGGGTTGTGAAATGGCAATAGCCCTTGTCATAGTCTCGGGCGACGGAGGCCAACTTGCGTAATTGGTTTGATGATAACAGGCCGTACGGAACTGCCACTCGGAGCATTGGGGCATGAGTCTGTACGTACAAACCGTTCATCAGCCGCAAGGCTCTGAATTGGTCCGGGCCGAGTTCTCCGCTTAAAAAACGTTGGGTTTGTCCGCGAAACTCACTAACACGTTCTTCTATAAGTGTTTGATCTTGCTGGTTATATTGATACATTTAAAGGCGATGCTTAGTTTACATACTATTTTGCTAGGTATCTGAATAATATACTGGCCGGGATTAAATGACAAAGAATATTGTATGGTGATAACATGCCGGGTTAGTTTTTTCCGCTTTCAATAATGACTAAAACATAGAGGATAAAGGGGGCTATCTTGTTGCGCTTACTGTTAATTTTGGCCGGCTTGCTGTTTTTGCCGGAAATCGCCATGGCTGAAGAGTTCCACAATCTCGGCTTAACCGGAACCGAGAGAGGTATTTACACCGTTCTGATCTTTTTGGTGGCTTATGGTTTCGTGATGGCCGAAGAATTTACGCATTTGCGTAAATCCAAGCCGGTTATTTTTGCGGCAGCCGTGATTTGGGGGCATGTGGCGATATTGGCTCAGGAAGCCGGTGTTTCCGGTGAAGAGCTGCATAAGGCTTTCGAGCATGATTTGAAAGAATATGCCGAATTGATGCTGTTTTTGCTTGTGGCAATGACTTATATCAACTCCATGGCGGAACGTAATGTGTTTGAAGCATTGCGCTCTTGGTTGATCAGAAAGCAGTTTGGCTACAAACAGCTGTTTTGGATCACCGGTATCATTACATTTTTTCTGTCGGCGGTTGCCGACAACCTGACTTCCGCATTGTTGGTTGGTGCAGTGGTGATGGCGGTCGGTGCGGACAACGAGAAATTCGTGTCTATCGGTTTCGTTAACTTGGTCATCGCGGCCAATGCTGGCGGCGCGTTTTGCCCGTTCGGCGACATCACTACCTTGATGGTGTGGCAAGCAGGGTACGCGGAGTTCTTTGATTTCTTCAAGCTGTTCATCCCGTCGGTTGTGAACTTCGTGGTGCCCGCGTTCTTTATGTCGCAAGCGATTCCAAGTGGTCAGCCGTTGGCTACCAATGAAGCGGCCGTACAATTGAAATCCGGTGGCTGGGTGGTTTGCGGATTATTCGGCGTTACCATTGGTTTGGCGGTCAGCTTTAAACAGTTTCTGCATTTGCCACCGTTCATGGGGATGATGGCCGGTTTGTCAATTTTGATGTTGTTCAGCTATTACTTAAAAGTTCGCTTCCCGGCTGAGGATGGCTCCCGTGTCGACGTATTTGACCGTGTTAAAGAAGCAGAGTGGGATACCTTGTTGTTCTTCTTCGGTGTGGTCTTCGCGGTAGGGGGCTTAGGTTATATCGGTTATCTGGAGTTGTTGTCCGGCGCTATGTATGACGGTTTGGGTCAAACCACCGCCAACATTCTGGTCGGTATCATCTCAGCGGTGGTCGATAATATTCCGGTGATGTTTGCGGTATTGAACATGAATCTGGACATGGATCTGTATCAGTGGTTGTTGGTTACTTTGACGGCCGGCGTTGGTGGGTCCTTGTTCTCTGTCGGTTCGGCGGCGGGTGTGGCTTTGATGGGGCAGTCGAATCACAAATACACCTTCTTCAGTCACTTGAAATGGACGCCGGTAATCGCTGCAGGCTATGCAGCGAGTATTTTGACGCATTACTTGATCAACGGTTAGTTCGCGGATTTTAATCTTACCGCAATAAAATGGGAAAGCGCGGACAAAGACTGTCAATAGTTGGCGTAGCGCTTTCTCTATTCATACTCGGCACGGGGTGCTGAGTATGATTTTCTCGGCTTTTCGGCCGGTCTTCCATCTCTCTTATGTAAACGATCTTGTCGGCTTGGCTGATGAGCAGGTGTCTCTTCCGTCGTCGGCTATTTTAGTTTGGTGGGCGTAGCTTACTCGTTTGAAGTATTATTCCTGCATGAGCACACCAACGCATGGCGCCCCTTCTTTGGATGACAATCCGTCGCTGGAACCCCAATCTATAACCGCGACCAACCCAGTCGCGCGCCGCAAACGCTCCGCTCTGGAGTTACTGCGTGAGCTAAAACAACCCAAAGTCGCGGTGATGCTGGTACTGGGTTTTGCTTCAGGCCTGCCCTTCCTGCTGACGGCCAATACCTTCGGCTACTGGCTGAGGGACGACGGCACGAGCCTAATTGCCATCGGATTCATCTCCTGGGTTGGCTTCGCCTACGCTTTCAAGGTGTACTGGTCGCCGCTGGTGGACCGTATCGATGTGCCGCTGTTGGGCCGTCTGGGACGGCGTCGCGGCTGGATGCTGCTGTGCCAAATTCTGGTCACCATCGGGCTGCTCGGCATGGCTGCTGTCGGGACAGCAGGCGGACTGGCGGCTATTGGTGCCTTCGCGTTGTTGACGGCCTTCGCGTCAGCAACGCAGGATATCGCCATCGACGCTTGGCGCATAGAATCTTCTTCTGACGATTCAGACGTGGGGTTGATGACTTCGGCTGCCCAGGTCGGATACCGTGTCGCCCTCCTCATTACAGACGCCTTGATCATTGCTGCAGCGGCCCGTGTCGGGTGGAGCATGTCCTACGTTGCCATGGCGCTGATGATGGCTCTCTGTACTATGGCAACTCTGTTCGCCGCCGAGCCCATCCGCGCCGAGGTGGTGTTGCACCATAAACCGCCGCTATGGACCTTGCGCGGCCTTGTCGATGCGATCATCGGGCCGTTTATCGACTTCTTTGCCAGCCACAAGGTGACCGGGCTGCTTATGCTGTTGATGGTGGCGCTCTATCGCCTGCCCGACTTCGTGATGGGGCCAATGTACAACCCGTACTATCACGATCTTGGACTCTCAAAAGACACGGTGGCCTGGGTGCGCGGCTCATTCGGGCTGGTTGCAACCTTTTTCGGTATTGCCGCGGCTGGTCTTAGTGCCGTGCGACTCGGCCTATTGCCAACACTGATTGCGGGGCTCGTACTCGAGGGCTTTGGTACGGCGGCATTCGCCTTGCTCAGCGTCAACGCCGACGCGGCGATTTTCGCCGCAGTTATGACGCTCGACGCTTTTGCTCAGTCCTTTGCCGGCGTCGCCCTGGTAATCTATATGTCCAGCCTAACCAGTTTAGGTTACACCGCCACTCAGTACGCCATGCTGTCGTCAACTTACGCCTTGCTCGGCAAGTTCCTGAAGGGATTCTCCGGGATTGCTGTCGAAATGCTCACGCCCATTTACGGGCTGCTCGGAGCCTATGCCGCCGCGTTTATTGTCACTGGCTTGACTGCTGTCCCGCCGCTCTTGCTATTGCTGCTGCTCTGGCGCGTGCAGAATATCAAGCGATAGCCCTTGTGAACAAAGTATTGATAGCAATTGTGCGAAGTGTTTACTAGGCATTGTTGAGGCACGGAAGCGCTAACGTGTTCTATTAAGTTATTCTGGACACCGTTGTCTATACTACCGATGCTGTTTTTGGGGCGGATGCTATAGCACAGGTGAAGCTGTATGAGGATTGGTTAATCAGGCATTGTCGGCTCTGGTTTTAATTATGTGATTGACGCTGGACGGGGGGGCGGTGATGGGCTGAGACGCCGAGTTATTGTTTAGAACTGTTTTTGTGTTGCAGATTACCTGTCGAGATCGTATCATAAGCAGTTCTCTATCAAGTATGTAGCCCGGAACGGGTATGTGAGCGCTATGAAACCAGAAATACACCCAGAATATAAACAAATTACCGTAACTTGCGGGTGCGGCAATACTTTTCAAACCGGTTCTGTGTTGGCCTCAGATCTACACATCGAGGTGTGTTCATCTTGTCATCCGTTTTATACCGGTAAACAGCGCGTCGTTGATACGTCGGGCCGCGTAGATAAATTCCGTAAAAAATTCGGAAAATAACGATTTCCGAGAAGTTTTGCACGGCCGTCGAGCAGTTGGCGGCCAGATTCTTCTAAGTTCACAATTCCCTTAAAATAACGCTTCCTCCGCGAATTTTTCTTCCTCTGCGGACTCTTCCGATTTTGGCGCCGATGTTGCTGTCGGTACTGTCTCCTCGCTGAAATACTCCCAAATACCGCCTTTAGCTTGCTGATCGAGCAATAGTCCGTCCGCCGGATTGATATAGGCTTGGACGATGCCGGTAGGTTGTATCAATGGCTTTTCCGGGAAATATTGCTGAATGGATTTCATGAACTTGATCCACATTGGCAAAGCGGCTTTGCCGCCGGTTTCTCCGCGGCCCAAAGGCAGCGAATTATCGAAGCCCAACCATGCTGAAGCTACAATGTCGGTAGCAAATCCGTTGAACCAAGCGTCTCTTTGCTCGTTGGTGGTGCCGGTTTTTCCAGCTAAGTCGTTGCGGCCCAATTGCTTGGCTTGCGTCGCGGTTCCGCGTTGCACAACGTCGCGAAGCAAACTGTTCGCTAGAAAATTGATTTTTGCTGAAATTGCCCTGGGGGCTCGATTACTGGGTGCTGACTCTTGTTCAGGGCAATCCGCGCAAGCAGTTGGTGGATCGGCTTGGAATAATAGCCGGCCTTGATGATCTTCTATTCTATCGATCAGATAAGGTTTTACCAGAAAGCCGCCATTGGCAAAAACGGCGTAAGCAGACGCCATTCTCAGCGGAGAGGCGTAGCCGCTGCCTAGCGCCAGCGATAGCGTGCCGGGTAGTTGATCCTTGTCAAAGCCAAAACGTATTGCTGTGTCTATTGCTTGAGGGATGCCGACTTCCTGCAATAAGCGAATAGAGACAAGGTTAATCGATTCTCGTAGCGCAACTCTCAGCGGCGTTGGTCCCAGAAACCGGCGATTGTAGTTTTCAGGTCGCCAATCGTTTTCCTGTGACGGGTCTTCGATCACGATTGGGGCATCGTTAATGATGCTGGCTGGCGTAAAGCCTTTTTCCAATGCGGCGGTATACACAATGGGTTTAAATCCGGAGCCTGGTTGGCGTTTGGACTGCGTCGCCCGGTTGTATTTGCTGTGATAAAAATCAAACCCGCCGCAAAGGGCTAGAATTGCGCCGTTGTTCGGGTTGAGGGCTACAAATGCCGCTTCCGCCTCGGGAATTTGTGTCAGCGCCCATTCTTGTTCCGGCAGTTGTCGGGTCCAAATTATGTCGTTTGGTTTTAGAAATGCGCTGCTAGTGCCGATGTTCTTATCCGGGTAAGGTCGTGCCCACTCTATGTTTTTCCAGGCGATGTTGATCGGAGTATTGTCATATAGTCTGGCGCTGACGCCGGATGCTGTCACCGCTATTACGAGTGCTTGGCGTGCATCGCCAATGACGCTGTCGGTAAGTCGGGCATTATTTTTTTGAGCGTTTTTATGGGGGAGGCCCCGATAGCCATGACGTTCGTCATATTCGTGTAGCGTTTGCTGCAATGCTTGGTCCGCCGCAATTTGTAGGTGGCTGGGGACTGTAGTGTAAATCTTTAGACCCAGGGTATATGCCGATTCTCCGTACTTCGACATGATTTCCTGTCTAACCATCTCGGCTAAGTAAGGTGCTTGCAGTTCGATATTTATCGGTTGAAGCGCGGCGTCGTCGGTAGCGTTTACTGCTGTTTCGTATTCGCTTTGGTTGATGTATTGTAAATCGAGCATTCTGCGTAACACGTAATTACGTCGTTCCATGGCGCGCTGCGGATTGGTTATCGGATTATAAATTGACGGCGCTTTGGGTAGGCCTGCAATCATCGCTTGTTGAGCTAGGTTTAGCGCCGAAATGTCTTTGCCGTAGTAGGTTTGGGCGGCGGCGGCAACACCGTAAGCGCGTTGGCCCATATAAATTTTGTTTAAATACAGATCCAAAATCTGATTTTTAGAGTATTGCCTTTCGATTTTTAGTGCCAGGAGGATTTCTTTAAGCTTGCGCAAGTAAGTTTTTTCGTTGCTAAGCAGAAAGTTGCGGGCGACCTGCATGGTGATGGTGCTACCGCCTTGTCTCTTCTTGCCGGTTAGTGCTAATTGCGTAACTGCGCGTAACAATCCCTTGAAGTCCACGCCGATGTGCTTGTAAAAGCGATCATCCTCCGCCGCGATGAAAGCTTTGATCTGTTTTTCCGGGACATGCTCGATAGTCAGCGGGATTCTACGTTTCTCGCCAAACTGCTCAATCAGTAGATTGTCTTGGCTATAAATACTCAACGGCATCTGATATTGAACGTTTTGTAACTGCGCGATATCCGGCAGTTCTTTGTCAAGTTCGGTAATGAAAAAATAACTGGCGAGCAGAAAGGTGCTTAAAAAAGCAAGAAAAAGTAAAGCCAGCCACTTAAAAAGTGTCTTAATCAGCGACTTTGGTTTTGGAGTTTTCTTGATGGGCACTGAAATTCAAATGCGCTGCTAAAATACAAATTGCCGGCCAAAATAACCCCTTTCGATATTGGGAACAACCTAAAGTTAAGTGTAAAGTGGTTTATCTAAGAGGATGAAAATAAAAAAACCTACTATACTGCTTTCCCATGTGGGTTCTGCAAGCCTGGTCTGAGCATGCGTGAGCTAAATTCAACTTTATTCGATCTAAAAAGGGTTCTTTCATGAGCTGGTTGAGCAGGAATCCGTCGGCTGTGCTGGGTGTGGATATTAGTACAGCTGCGGTTAAATTGTTGGAATTGAGTCGAATCGGCGCGCGTTACAAGGTAGAAAGTTATTCGGTGGCGCCACTGCCGCAGGACGCCATAGTCGATAAGAATATCACTAATATCGAACAGATCGGTAGCGTGATAAAAGCGGCCGTGAAGCAATCCGGTACTCGTGCGAAACAGGCGAGTGTTGCCGTTGCCGGGTCGTCGGTGATGACCAAGATTATTTCCATGCCGGCGTCGCTGTCCGATCGGGATATGGAAGAGCAGATCATGGTAGAAGCTGATCAGTACATCCCTTATTCGTTGGACGAAGTTAATCTCGACTTTGAAGTTCAAGGAATCACTAAAAATAATCCGGATATGGTTGACGTGTTATTGGCTGCCTCTCGCCGGGAAAATATTGAGGATAGAGTTGCAGCTTTGGCCTATGCGGGGTTGAAGGCGGTAGTTGTGGATGTGGAAGCCTTTGCCATGGAAAACGCTTTTTCCTTGCTGGCCGATCAATTGCCTGAAGGTGCCGGCAATATGACGGTAGCGATTGCGGATGTCGGCGCAACGATGACGTCGTTGAACATCCTGCATGAAGGCAAAACTGTTTATACCCGTGAACAAGGTTTTGGCGGCAAACAGCTCACAGAGGAGATTCAGCGCCGTTACGGCCTATCCTACGAAGAAGCGGGCTTGGCGAAAAAACACGGCGGATTACCCGATAACTATGTGACCGATGTACTGGAGCCGTTTAAAAAAGCCATGCTGCAGCAAATCGCCAGATCGTTGCAGTTTTTCGTTTCGTCCAGCGCAAATCGCGGTGTGGATGCGTTGGTTCTCGCTGGAGGCTGTGCTTCGATTGCCGGTTTGGACAAATTGGTGGAGCGCGATCTAGGGATACCTTCTTATATCGCCAACCCTTTCATCAATATGGCGCTTTCCAATCGAGTTAAGCCCCAAAGCCTAAGCAACGATACACCTGCCATGATGATAGCGTGCGGTTTAGCGTTAAGGAGTTTCGATTAATGGCAAGAATTAATTTACTCCCTTGGCGTGAAGAGCTGCGTAAAAAAAAGCAGCAAGATTTTGTGGCGGGTATTGGTGCCGGGGTTTTGGTGACGGCGCTGATTTTGGTGGTGGTTTACATGTATATCGAAGGGATTAAAGAATACCAGACTCGCAGAAATACGCTTTTGCAAAACGAAATTGCAATATTGGATAAGCGTATCCAGGAAATCAAAGAGATCGAAGATAAGAAAAACAAGCTGCTGACTAAAATCGAAGTGATTCAAAAATTGCAAGAAAGCCGGCCGGAGGTGGTGCATTTATTTGACGAATTGGCGAAAACTACACCGGAAGGCATTTATCTGACCAAGTTTTCCCAAGCGGGAGCGGTTTTAACCCTGGATGGCAAAGCCGAGTCGAATGCCCGCGTGTCGGCCTATATGCGGGCAATCGATAGCTCTCCTTGGTTGAATACTTCCGTTCTTACGGTGATCAAGGGTGAAGGCAAGAAAGATGGACAGATGAACGACTTTACGATGACGGCCAAGCAAGGCAAGAAGGTTGATAAGAATCAACAGGGAGTCGGCAAATGAATTTGTCTGAAATAAATTGGGACATTAATTCGGCGGGCAGCTGGCCGACGCCGCTCAAGATTATCGTCATTCTGATTTTTTCGGTATTAACGGCGGCTGCAGGCGTTTATTTCATTACTGTGCCGCAGCTGGATGAGTTGGATGTACTTGAAAAACAAGAAGAAAGCCTGAAAAGTGCGTTTGAGGTTAAACAAAAAAAGGCCGTGAATCTGCAGGATTACCGCGATCAATTGGATCAAATTGAGGCATCGTTAGGCGAGATGTTGAAGCAGATGCCGACTAAAGCCGAGGTTGCCAGTCTGTTGGTCGACATTTCCCAAACCGGATTAGCAAGCGGCTTAGAGTTTAAATTGTTTCAACCCGGTGCGGAAATCAATAGAGAGTTCTATTCGGAATTGCCGATCGGTATTCAGGTTGTCGGCAAATATGAGGAATTGGGCTTGTTTGTCAGCGGACTGGCGTCCTTGCCGAGGATTGTAACCGTTCACGACGTAGTCATGTCGCCGCTGGGTAAAGAAGGCAAAGATGGTATGACGATGACTGCAACGATCAAAACCTACAACGAGGGTGAGTCGGCGCAAGCTGGGGGAGCTTCGGCGGCGAGAAAAAGGAGAGGGCAATGAGGTCTGGCGAATTCAAAATTGTTTCCGCGCTGCCCGCTCTCGGATTACTGCTGGTCGGAGCAGTGGGTTGCGGCGGAGACGATGTTAGCGATCTGACCAAATATATTGCGGAAGTCAAGGCGCGTCCAAAAGCTGCTATAGAGCCATTGCCGGAAATCAAAGTAGTTGAGTCCTTTATTTTTAAACCCGAAGGTTTGCGAGACCCTTTTCGGTCGATAGAACGAAAAGATGACGATAGCAATATTGATGTTTCCGGCATTAACGGTATTAAGCCCGATGTTGAACGCCGTAAGGAAGAGCTGGAGGCTTATCCGCTCGACAGTCTGCGTATGGTCGGCACTCTACGCAATGACAAGGGATTCTGGGGATTGGTGAGGGCTAGGGATGGCACAATTCATCGCGTACAGGTCGGTCATCACATGGGGCAAAATTACGGCAAGATTCTGCGTATTCTTGACGACAAAATAGAGCTAATGGAAATCGTACCTGATAAGCCGGGCACTTGGCGCGAACAACAGTCTTCACTGGCATTGGCCGATGAAAAAGGGTTATAGAAATGAGTACTAAACAAAATAAAAATGGATGGAAAGCGGCCGGTTTCGGTTTCTGGTGTTCGGTGTTGCTGGGATTTTTTGCGCAAATTGCCGTTGTAAGTGCCGACGACGGAGCAATAACCAATCTGGAGTTTTCCACCTTAGCCGGCAACCAAGTGCAAGTTCTGCTGGAAATGGACAGTCCGGTGGCGACGCCAAAAATATTTCAAACCGATAATCCTTCCAGGATCGCGTTGGACTTTGTAGGTGTGAAAAGTAATTTGGCGAAAAAAAGCTTCCCTATTAATCAAGGCGCTGCCGGCACGGTGTATGTGGTGGAGGCGTCCGGACGCACTCGGGTCATTATTAATTTGATCGAAAAGGTACCCTACGAAACTAAGATTGATGGCAACAAGTTTTATGTGGTGTTGAAATCCACCGGCACTGTCGCCGCAGTAAATCATGCGGTGCAGCAAGCCCCCGCCGCTAAGGATTCTGTTATCAGTAAGTTTTTACCCGAACAAAACATCAAGAGCATCGATTTTAGACGTGGGCCGAATGGGGAGGGGCGATTGTTGCTGGGATTGTCGGCGGCCAATACCGTGGTGGACGCCAAGCAAAATGCCGGCAAAGTGGTGCTGAGTTTCCTGAATACCAAGTTGCCTGAGTCCTTGGTCAAAAGTTTCGATGTCTCAGATTTTGCAACGCCGGTGCAAAAAATAGAGGCGTCTCCTAGAGGCGATAGCGTCAACATTGTGATTACGCCTAACAACGGCAATTACGATTACTCTTCCTATCAGTCAGATAATTTATTGACTGTCGAGTTTAGGCCTTTGACGCCGGCGGAAAAGGAAGCGCAACAAAAAGAAAAATTTCCTTATGTCGGCAACAAGCTGTCATTAAATTTCCAAGATATCGAAGTGCGCTCGGTACTGCAGATTCTGGCGGATTTTACCGAACTCAATATTATCGCTGCCGATACGGTAGGGGGAAATGTTACGCTCAGATTGAACGACGTGCCCTGGGACCAGGCTTTGGAATTGATTTTAAAATCCAAAGGACTGGCAAAAAGACAAAATGGCAACGTAGTGATGGTGGCGCCGGTTGCCGAGATTATGAAAATAGAGCAGGAAGAGCTGGATTCGAAAAAAATATTTGAAGAACTCGAACCCTTAAAAACCGAAAATATCCAGATTAATTATGCGAGAGCCAGTGAAATTTGCGGCGTATTGATAGGGATCGGTAATAACTCGCAAGGGGGGCAGTCCGGTGCCGGAGGCTCTGGGGGCGGCGGCGGATGTGGCGGCGGTAGTAGTAGTGGTGGTCAGCAGGCGGGTGTCGGTGGTGCGTCCGGCCAGACAGGAGCAGGCGGTAGTATGAGATTGCTGTCGCCGCGCGGTACTGCGATCCAGGATGCTCGGACAAACACCTTAATTATTAAAGATACGGCAAAAGCAATGGAAGATATCCGTAAAATGATCAAATTGCTGGACGTGCCGGTGAGACAGGTATTAATCGAGTCAAGGATAGTGATCGCCGATACCTCGTTTGCGCAGAATTTGGGAACTAAATTCGGGGTCGCGCACAAGGCCGATGTGAATAGCGGTACGCAATATGGAATGACCGGTAGTGGAGTGGACACTAGTGAAAATTCGCAAATTTTGCAAGATTTGGGTTCCGCGCTGGCGGCTTCTAGCGGTGGCGCTTTGGCGTTGACTTTAGCCAGAGGTGCCGACTATCTGTTAAACCTTGAAATTAACGCTTTGCAGGATGATGGTAAGGGCGAGTTGGTATCCAACCCGCGCGTGATGACCAGTGATAGGGTGCAAGCATCAATTAAGCAAGGTGTGCAGATTCCATACCAAACGCAGAGTCAGTCAACCGGGCCGGTTACTCAATTGGTGGATGCGGTGTTGGAGTTGAATGTCACGCCGCAAATTACGCCCAGCGGCAGCGTGATTATGCAACTGGATATCAAAAAGGACTCTCCGGGAACGCCGTTGGCGACTGGCGGCAATGCCACTGTGCCTATCGATACCAGGCAATTGAAAACCAAAGTTCAGGTCGAAGATGGTGAGACAGTGGTTTTGGGTGGGATTTATGAGTCAACTGTTCAGGACTCTTATAACACCGTCCCTTGGGTATCCGATTTGCCGGTGATAGGCTGGATGTTTAAGAAAAGTATCAAGACAGATAATAAAAAGGAGTTGTTGGTATTTATAACCCCTAAAGTGGTAAAAGAATCCCTAACGGCCAAGTGATTTTCGGATTCTTCGATTAAAAAAGGGGCTTTACGCCCCTTTTTTGTGGGTATGAGATTTGTTCCGTCAGAGTCTGCTGCTCGTTCTTTTACGCGCTGGGCTATGCTATATTCCTCGCTCGTTACCCTGAGTTTTTTTGAATATGTCTACAAACAAGCTTTTGATTCTAGTGTTCTGGGCATTGCTGTTGCAGGCCTGCGGTCAAACCGGGCCTTTATATATGCCGGATAGTCCTCCGCCAATCTACGTACCTAAACAAGACCAATAATCCATGGATTTTTTTAATTACCGGCAACAAGTATTGTTTGCCGAAGGCATTTCTGTCGATGAAATTGCCGTTAACTACGGCACGCCGTGTTATGTTTATTCGCGAGCTACGCTTGAGAGGCATTGGCAAGCTTTCGATCAATCTTTCGGCGGGCGCCGGCATCTGATTTGCTATGCAGTAAAGGCAAGCTCCAATATCGCGATTTTGAACGTTTTGGCTCGCTTGGGATCCGGATTTGACATCGTGTCGCAGGGAGAAATGCGTCGAGTGTTGGCGGCTGGCGGTGATCCGAACAAAATCGTATTTTCCGGTGTTGGTAAGCGCGAAGAAGAAATTTTGGCGGCATTGCAAGTTGGGATACGCTGTTTTAACGTCGAAGTCAGTGGCGAGCTTGATCGAATCAATCGTTTGGCCGGCCAATTGGGCGTGGTGGCCCCGGTGTCATTTCGCGTCAATCCCGATGTCGACGCTAAAACCCATCCCTATATTTCTACCGGTCTGAAAGAGAACAAATTCGGGGTCGATATTGAGCTGGCAATCCAAGAATACCGGCGTGCCGCAAGCATGCCCAATATTAAAGTCGTTGGTATCGATTGCCACATTGGCTCGCAATTAACGGAAACGACTCCATTTTTGGATGCTTTGGATCGAGTTTTAGCGTTGGTCGATTTGTTGCGGGCCGAGGGCATCGAACTCCACCACCTCGATTTAGGCGGTGGGTTGGGGATTTGCTATCGGGATGAGCAGCCGCCGCAGCCCTCCGAATATATCCAGAGGATATTGGAGCGTCTTGGCGATCGTGACTATGAAATTCTATTGGAGCCGGGTAGGGCAATTGTCGGGAATGCGGGAATATTGCTCACCAGGGTGGAATACCTTAAGCCCACCGCCCATAAAAACTTTGCTATTGTCGATGCGGCGATGAACGATTTAGTGAGGCCGGCGTTATACGGTGCGTGGCAGGACATTATCCCTGCGAAGCTTGGAGACCAGGAGCCGGCGATTGAGTGGGATATTGTCGGGCCCGTCTGTGAAACCGGCGATTTTCTGGGTAAAAATAGGTCGCTAAACCTAGCGCAAGGCGATCTTTTAGCGGTGCGGTCGGCGGGGGCTTATGGGTTTACCATGAGTTCCAATTATAACTCTAGGCCCAGAGCTGCCGAGGTTATGGTTGATGGCGACAAAATCCACCTAATTAGAGCCAGGGAAAACCTGGAGCAATTATGGGTTGGCGAACAGCTTTTGCCCTGAGGTTTTTATGAAGATTAATTTCACCAAAATGCACGGTCTTGGTAATGACTTTGTGGTGATCGATGGCATCAATCAGCAAATTCATTTAACGGCCGAGCAGATTCGATTTCTATCCGATCGTCATTTTGGTGTGGGGTGCGATCAGTTGTTGTTGGTGGAAAAGCCGATTAGCGATAATGCGGAATTTAAATACCGGATCTTCAATGCCGATGGTGGCGAAGTCGCGCAGTGCGGCAATGGTGCGCGTTGCTTTGCCCGTTTCGTGCGCGAGAAGGGGCTAAGCAGTAGCGATGAAATTGTAGTAGATACCGACGCGGGGCAGTTGGTGCTGCAGTTTGATAGAGACGGTTCGATTACCGTCAATATGGGGGTGCCTAAACATCAGCCCGCCCAAATACCGTTGAATGTGGATGAGCAAGCTAGTCGGTACAAAGCGAAATTAATGGAAACAGAAATTGAGTTTTCAGCCGTTTCTATGGGCAATCCGCATGCGGTAATCCGGGTCGATGATGTTGCCTCTGCTCCAGTCGCGTCTGTTGGGGCGCAGTTGGAGCGGCACGGGCTATTTCCCGAGAGGGCGAATATCGGTTTCATGCAAGTCGTTAATCGGCAGCAAGTCAAATTGCGTGTTTACGAACGCGGAGCCGCGGAGACTTTGGCGTGCGGTAGCGGTGCATGCGCGGCTGTTGTAGCCGGAATCGAACTCGGTTTGTTGGAGCACGATGTCCAGGTTAGCCTACCTGGTGGTGAATTAAAGATTAATTGGTTGGGGCGTGGGCATCCCGTACTGATGACGGGGCCGGCTACCTCGGTATACGAAGGACAAATACAGTTATGAGCGATGAGCAGCAGGCGGCATTAACCGAAGCACAAGTTAAGGTTTATTTGCGTGAGCATCCTGAGTTTTTCCAAAATCATCTCGACTTATTGGAAACCATGCATATTCCACACCCTAGTGGTAACGCTATTTCGTTAATTTCGAAGCAATTGGAACTTTTCAGGGTTAAGCATCAGGAGCAGGAGAACCAATTGACTGCATTGATCGATATTGCCAGGGAAAATGATGCATCATTCAATCGAATGCATGAGCTGACATTGGCTATGTTGGAAGCAAACTCCTTGGAGGATGCGGTCGCAAATTTGAGCGAAGTTTTGGCCGAATGCTTTTTAACCGATTTTGTCGCCATTAAGATCGTAAAGGAACGGCCGTTGTCGCCAATCAGTAATCTATTTGTTGGTGCGGATGACGCTAATTTAAAGCACTTTTCAAATGAATTGGCGACTAATCAACCGAAATGCGGTCGGCCTACTTTGGCTCAAGCGCGATTTTTATTTGGGGATGTAGCGGCCGAGGTTCGGTCATGCGCGATCATCCCTATGGTGTTTACACAACTTGATGGACTATTGGCTATTGGCAGCCGAGATGACTCGAGATTTCATTACAGTATGGGAAGCATATTTCTCACCCAGATGAGCGAGATAGTCGGGACGCGTTTGATTTCACTATTGCAGCAGATGGATTGAATTTGATGCATACGGATGCCGACCGGGCTTTAGATTTGTTTTTCAACCATTTGATTTCGGAAAGACGAGTTGCCGAACATACATCGACTAATTATCGGCGTGATTTGACACGATTTATGAGGTTTTGCGATACGCAAAAACTTAAGTGTTGGCAGGATGTGCAGGTAGGGAGCATACGGAGATATATTGCCGGGCGTCACCAAGCTGGGATTGCCGGTAAAACAATTCAACGGGAATTAGCTGCATTACGCAGCTTTTATCGATTTTTGTTAAAAACTCATCAGGTAGAGCACAGCCCCGCTCAGCATGTGCTCGCGCCAAAAATATCTAAAAGGCTTCCCAGTGTGTTGGATGTCGACCAGATGGCGGGAATGCTGAGCGTCACGCCGGATTCGGTGCTTGAAATCCGGGATTTGGCGATGTTCGAATTATTTTATTCATCGGGATTGCGGTTGAGTGAGTTAGTGATGCTTGATCTATCGGACATCGACTTTTCGGCTGGATTTTTGAAAGTGCGATTTGGTAAAGGTGGTAAGCAAAGACAGTTGCCTGTCGGTGAAAAGGCGCTCGGTGCGATTAAGGTTTGGCTAGGGTGTCGACCAGATGTTGGCGAGGATGCGGTTTTTGTTTCTTTACGAGGACGCCGGTTAAGTCAAAGAAGCGTGCAGCTAAGATTGGATCGCTGGGGTAAAAAAAACGGTATAGCCGAGCATCTTCATCCACATATGTTGAGGCATTCTTTTGCCAGTCATCTGCTTGAAGCTAGTCAGGACATAAGGGCTATTCAAGAATTATTGGGGCACAGTGATATTTCCACCACCCAAATATACACACATTTGGATTTTCAGCACCTTGCTGCGGTATACGATCAGGCGCATCCGCGGTCAAAGAAACTTTAAAAGCTATTTTAGAAAAAGGGCTTGACGAGTAGTGGTTGTATGATTAAAATGCACGGCTCTTCACTGCTCTTGCTTTTAAGTTTTAGCGGTGAGGCGGTCGGCATGGTTCGGCGGGTTTAAGGTTGTTGATTGGCGAGTTTGTTTTTGGTGTTTCGGTTTTTTTGAAATGGCTTAAAAATAAATTTGACAGAAACTGAAAACGCTGTAGAATATGTCGGCTCAACA
>CAZGUM010000025.1:0-9284 GCA_964529085.1 uncultured Methylomonas sp.
CGCGATAAAACCATCATGGGTGCCGAGAAACGCACCATGATCATGAGCCGCGAAGAATTGTTGATGACCGCTTATCACGAGGCCGGCCATGCCATCGTCGGCCGCTTGGTACCCGAACACGACCCGGTTTATAAAGTCAGCATCATGCCGCGCGGCGGCGCTTTGGGTATTACCATGTTTTTGCCGGAACGCGACCAATACAGTGCCAGCAAGGACAAACTGGAAGGCCAAATTTCCAGTCTGTTCGGCGGCCGCATCGCCGAGGCCTTGATTTACGGCAAAAACAAAGTCACCACCGGCGCCTCCAACGATATTCAGCGCGCTACCCAGTTGGCGCGCAATATGGTCACCAAATGGGGCTTATCCGATCGCCTGGGCCCGATAGATTGCGGCGACAACGAGGGCGGATTTTTGGGCTCCAACAAACCGATGTCGGAACAAATGGCACGTCTGATCGATCATGAAATACGGCAAACGTTGGCGCATAATTACCACCGCGCCGAAACCATCCTGAAAACTCATCTGGATATTCTGCACAACATGGCGCAAGCCTTGTTGGATTGGGAAACCCTGGATAAATATCAGATCGACGAGTTGATGCGGGGCCGGATGATAGCACCGCCGAAGGCTGTCGAACATGTAACGCGGCGCAGAGACAATAGCAAATTGCCCGAGCCGGCGGCGGCTGAAAATACGCCGCCGCTCGGCAAAATTCCGGCGCTGTCCTAAGCTCGGGGCCGGGCCGAAAACAATTTATCGAACACTTGCTTGCTGGCCCTGAATAAATGGTAGAGTTTGGGGCTCTAGCGTTCAAATCGACCCGGCCGGATTGATTGATGACCAGGGGATATTTTCTAAATTTAGTGTGATTCCACAACCCCATAGAAGCTTGAATAAATTTGTTTTAAATTTGGCTCCGGCGCCCTGTTTGGCGCAAGGCTATCGCGGCGGGGCGATGGCGGCATTGATACTGTTGACAGCCTGTGCCGTGCCTAATCCTGCTCCGCTCGAAGGAAATTATCCGGTACCTACCGCCAAGCAAACTGTTTCCTGGCGCGACTATCAAGCTAAAAATAGCCCTGCGCTCGTTACCTCAGGCTCTCCGGCCGTAGATCACGGCATCGATACCAAGCAAGTCTACGATTTGCCGGCTCTGGTGGATTTGGCTTTACACACGCATCCCGAAACCCGGATTAGCTGGGAGGAGGCAAAAGCCGCCGCCGCCCGTTTGGAAAGAAATCGCAGCAGTTGGTACCCAACCCTGACGGCAATGGCGTTCGGCCAGCATTTTACAACCAGCTTCCCCATACCCGGCAGCGCGTTGGTCAGCAGCGGATACTCCTCTCTCGCCAGTTTGGATTTGGCATGGACCTTATTCGATTTCGGACGCCGGGAAGCTTTGGTCGATGCCGGTGCGGAGCGGCTGAGCGCGGCTAATTTTGCCTTCGACCGCAAACATCAGGAAATTGCCTATCGGGTCGCCAGCAACTTTTTTGCCTATCAGGCTGCCTTGGCCAAGGTAACGGCGGCGCAGCAAACCTTCGAGTCGGCAAAGACCAATGCCGACTCGGTTCAAGCCAAACTCAAACAAGGCCTGGCAACAAAACCCGACTTGTTGCTGGCGCTGCAAGAGCAGGCAAAATCCAGTTACGATCTGCAAGATGCCCGCGGTTCCGTCACGCAGGCACGGGCCGATTTGACGATGAGCCTGGGCGTTTCCCCGGCTTACAGCCTGCAACTGGTAGACCTGAGCAAACTACCGTTGCCGGCCGAACTGGCGCAATCGGTGGAAAAAATCGTCGATCAGGCCTTGGAGCGGCGTCCCGATTTGCTGGCGCGCCTCGCCGAATTGCGCGCCCGCGAAGCGGACGTGAAGAAGGCCAGAGCCGAATTCTGGCCCAAAGTCTCATTGCGTGGCATGGTCGGCAATCAATACTGGGGCAATGTGCATACCAAGCCGCCGGGCAACGAAAGTTATTCCGCCAACGCCATGGTCGATACGGCCATGTTGAATGTGGAATGGACTTTGTTCGACGGCTTTGAACGCAATAATGCCGTACGGGAAGCGGAGGCCAAACAAGCTGCCTCCCAAGCCCAGCTTGAGACCATGCGCCTGGAAATTATGCGAGACATCTGGAAAGCTTATGCCGACACCAAAACCGCGCTGGAAAAACGCGAGTTTGCGCTGGCGCTTCTGAAAGCCGCCGAAGAATCCTATGCGGCAACTCAAGAATCCTACACTCACGGTTTTTCGACGGTGATAGAACTGCTGTCGGCGCAAAAGGATCTGGCGCGCGCCCGTTATACCGAAATCGATAGCCGAGCGACTTTATTACGCTCCGCGGCAACTCTGGTTTATGTGTCAGGCGAACAAAGTCAGGATGCTTCGCCCGAGGACGGCGGAGCCTGGAGCGGCCGTGTTGCCCCCTGACAAGCGAACGTTTCGATTACACGGCCTCGGATTTCCCCAAGCCATTCCCAGGTTTTTCTTGAGCGTAAATAGGCTTATAGCTATTATCGGATTCTAATTAGAACAATTTTTTGCATTATGTCCTCCACCTCAACCTTTCCTACCGTGCTGCGCCAGTTACTCCGCACCCATCAAGCGTTTCTGTCTTATGCAGCCAGGCACGTGCACCGGCTTGAATTAACGCTGCCCCAATACGATGTGATCATCACACTGGGTAACACGCCCGGCATGCAGCCGAAGAAACTCGGGGAGGAAACTTTGATTACAAAGGGCACGCTCACGGGGGTTGTCAGCCGCCTGGAGGATAAAGGGCTAGTGGAAAGATCGGCCTCGAAAAAAGACGGCCGCAGCCAGATCATACGCTTGACCGAAGCCGGTCGCGCCGTATACGAACAGACTTTCCCGGAGCATTTGACCCATATCGGCCGCCTCTTCGATGAGTACGCGCCCGAGGAAATCTCAAAGCTGGAAGCGGATTTGCAGAGGTTGCATCAAGCAGTCGTCACCGCTCGCGGCGATCATATTGAACAACTCGATGATGAATTCTAGCGCAGGAGTACGGAAATGATCATACGTTTTAGGCTAAACGCATGATGGTCACAGGGCAATTACGCAACAGGTTTTTACTGGCGAGTCTCTCGATTTTCCTGACAGCTTGCGACCCGATGCTGAGCCTGGAGGGTTCGTTCTGGCCGGCATGGATTATCTGTATCCTAAGCGGGCTGGGCACCAGCATGCTGCTGATGTGGCAATTGGTGCACTACCGCTTGGCGCCCTATTTGGGACCGCCGTTATTAATCGCTCCCAGCCTGTGGGCCTTATGCACCTTTGTCATCTGGTTGCTATTTTATTCAACATGAAAGCGATGGTTTTTTGATGGAAAACAGTCAAATCGATAGCCGAGGGTTAAGCCTCAAAAACCGGATGTTGCTCGGTCGCGCCATCGGCATCGTCATAGTGCTGGGTGCGGTAGCGACCGGCTCTCTGGTTTGGCATATCAACTATCAAAATCCGCGTACCAACGACGCAATGGTGCGGGCCAACATTGTCGGCATCGCGCCGGAAGTCAGCGGCCGCATCGTGGAACTGCATGTCGAAGACAATCAGTACGTCAAACAGGGCGATTTGCTGTACGTGATCGACCCGCGGCCCTATCAGGCCAGATTGGACAAAGCTAAGGCCGAGTTGCTGCTCGCGGAAAAAGACGTCGATTCGCGGCGAGCCTCCAGCGGTTCCGCCGAAATCGCCATCGAACGCCTGGAGCACCAGCGCGCCGCTGCCAATGCCGAAGTGAAAAGAATCGAGGCGGAAGACGAGTATCTGCATAACTATCTGGAGCGCCTGGAACCCTTGGCCGATAAGCAATACGTCACCACCGATCAGCTCAAGCAGGCGCGCTCCCGCTACACCGCCTCGCGCGCGGAATTGGCGGATGCTAGAGCCAAAGAGCTGTCGGCGCGTAGCGCGATCGAAGAAGCCAAGAGCGACAGCCGGCGGGCGGTATCCTTGATCGCCCAGGTCGGCGATGTCAACGCCCGCATCGAAGCGGCCAGAGCCGTCGTCACCGCCGCCGAGCTCGATCTGGAGTACTGTTACGTGCGTGCGCCGTTTAACGCTTACGTCACCAACCTCAATACTCGCGAGGGCGAATATGCCAAGGCCGGCGCGCAAATGTTCGCATTGGTCGACGACCGCCACTGGTATGTAATCGCCGACTTCAAGGAAACCTATTTGAAGTCGATCAAGCCCGGCCTGGAAGCCGAGGTGTTTCTGGTCGGTTATCCCGGCAAACGTTACCGGGGCGTAGTGACCGGTATCGGCTGGGCCAATTCGCCCGATAATATCAAGCAACAAGGCGTGTTGCCGGAAGTGCAGCGCACCTTGAACTGGGTAATCCTGGCATCACGTTTTCCGGTGCGAATTGAGATAGAAGAACGCGACCCCGAGCACCCCCTACGCATGGGCATGACCGCCTTTGTCACGGTACGCGACCGGCTCCCGGCGGAAACCGATAAAGCCCTGCCGCCATCATGAACAGCGGCGACAGCCGCCGGGTTTCGAGTCCGCACCCAAAACACAGCCGGCTTTGGTTTGGCACCAGCCTAGGACAATTTCTCAAGGCGGAACTCAAGGATTCCCCGGCACGGCGTGTTGCCGCCATGCGCTTGTTTGCTGTGTCGCTAACCATAGCGCTAGTCAGTCAAACCCTGCATATCCCGCCCTTGGGGGCCATTTCAATACTGATTTGCTTGAGCTACGATGCGTATGCCAATGCGGGTCAATCACTGGCGTTTGGCGTGCGTCAGCTAGGCTATCTGCTCGTCACGACCTTGGTATCGGTATTGACGCTGATGCTGGCCGGCAACGACCCCTGGCTATTGCTAGCCCTGTCTTTCGTCATATTGACGCTGTCCCTGTTTCATGCCCGCTTGATCGCGTGGCCCACGGGCATTGCCTTATGGTATTCGGTGGCTGTGCTATACAGTCCCAGCACGCCCGGCGAAAATATTTACCACGCTTTATGGAATATCCCGATCATTGGGGTACTGGCGCTGGGCACCTGGACCGTGGTGCATCTGACCGTCAAACCGCAAGATCCGTTAAAACTGTTAAAAGCGGATATCGGGATACAACTGGCGGCGGTGGAATACATTTTCAGCGCGCGCCTGGCCGATGCCGGTGCGCACGGCCCCAGACCGGAGGCACCCGTGCATGCCGCCGCCGGTAGCCTCGGCAAGCTGCTGGGATTACTGGCCAACGCCGAACTGGTACATCCCGCTTTACACGAACGCCACCAGACTTATCGGGCGCTGTTGCTGGAAATAGACGGTCTTCGCCAGTTGGCGGACTGGCTTAATCAAGTCCTGGCGGTGGAATATCGGGCCCAGCCGATGACACCGGAAAAACTGAATGTCTATCGGGCTTTGCAAAGCGCCTGTGCCCAATTGAGGGAAGGTCTGGCGGAATCGCGCGATGTATCCGGAGAAATCGCGAACTTGCTAAATGACGAGGTGTTGCAAAATTATGCGCGGGAAACCAATCCATCGCTGTTGACCGCCTTGTGGCGCGCCTTACAGCGCATTGCCGGGTTGATGCGGGCTTTGCATCAACCGATAACCGCCGCTGACAGTAAGGATATCGACCGGGAGTCCGACGACAACCCGGAACGCAGCTGGTTGCCGGCCTGGTTTGCTTACGAATTTTGGGCAACGCATGCCGATAGCGTGCAATTCGGCATCAAGTTCACCCTGGGCGCGATACTGTGCATGCTGATCGTGGAAAGCCTGGGCTGGCCCGATATCAATACAGCCATTCCGACCTGTCTGGTCGCCGCGCAAACCAGTCTTGGCGCAGACTATCGGCTCTCGCTGTTGCGGGTGTCGGGAGCCGCCGTCGGCGGGATCTGCGCTTACTTTTACGTATCGTTCTTCCAATCTCAGCTCGATACTATCGTCGGCTTTGCGTTCGCCACGGCGCCATTCTGGGCACTGGCGGCCTGGATTACCGCCGGCAGCGAACGCATCGCCTACCTGGGCCGGCAGCTTGGTTTTTCGTTTGCGTTGTTTGTGCTGCACGATTTCGGCGCGGTCACCGATCTATATCTGCCGCGCGACCGGGTCATCGGTATTTTGCTCGGGCTTATCGTGATGGGCGTTATCGATTACGCGCTGTGGCCGAGGCGCTCGATTGTGCTGGCGCGCCACCATGCCGTATCGGCGTTGCGCACGCTCGCCAGCTTCACCAAGCGCTTACCCGATGTCAGCCATCTGCTGAACTACACCTTGCCATTGCGGTTGTCGGCGGAAAAAGATCTGGCGGCCGCTCAAGACCTGTTAGCCCACGCGGTATTGGAACCGGATGCGCGTTTGCCGGAAAAAGTTCACGAAAGGGCCGCGCTGAGAACACTTATCAGGGATACCAGCCATCTATCGGGCTTGTTGCAAGTCAGGAAACGCTATCGCTTACTCAGCGGTCAGCGATTCAGTCATTTTCCCGAAGAATTGCAACAGCTTAGCCGGGCGTTCGATGCGGCGCTGGCAAACGCCCTGGAGCTCGTCGCCAAGCGTCTGCAGGGTGAACAGCAGGTCGCCGGAGTCGAACTTGCCGGCCATCAGGCGCGTCTACATCAAAGCTATATCGATCATCATCGTATCGACAGTTTGGCCGACGATTTAACGAGGGAATGGGAGTTGCGCTTTATGCTGGATCAGCAAATCGTGGAGCTGATAGAACATATCGACAAAACAGTACTGGCTACTGTTTTCAATCCACCTTATAGCGTGTAAGCATTTCGCGCAATGGCACCGCTTTGATTTTTCCGGCGTGACCGGCGGAGCCAAAGGCTTCGTAACGCGCTTGGCAAAGGGCTTGCATCGCGTCCCGGGCCGCTTGATAGGTTTTGCGAGCGTCCAGTTCCGCTACATTTTCCGCTTGGGATAAGAATCGGCGCATCGCGCCAGTCGAGGCCATGCGCAAATCGGTGTCGATATTGACTTTACGGACGCCGTATTTGATGCCTTCCACAATTTCCGCTACCGGCACACCATAGGTTTCCGGAATTTCGCCGCCATAGTCGTTGATGACTTTCAGCCAATCTTGCGGCACCGAACTGGAGCCGTGCATCACAAAATGCATATTCGGCAGGCGTTGCTGCAAGGTTTTTAAGCGGCTGATCACTAAGACTTCGCCGGTGGGCGGCTTGCTGAATTTGTAAGCCCCATGACTGGTACCGATGGCCACGGCCAACGCGTCGATTTGGGTTTGCTTGACGAATTCCACCGCTTCGTCGGGATCGGTCAGCAACTGGCTATGATCCTGGTTGGCTTCCAACGAACCCAGGCAGCCTATTTCCCCTTCAACCGATACCCCGCAGGCATGCGCCATCTTCACCACGGCACGGGTAACGTCAACGTTATATTCAAACGAGGCGGGCGTTTTCATGTCATCCAGCAACGAACCATCCATCATCACCGAACTAAAGCCGGATTGAATCGCTTGGGCGCAGATGGCCGGGGTGGGGGCGTGATCGCGGTGCATCACCACCGGAATATGCGGGTATTGTTCAACGGCCGCCAATATTAAATGACGCAAAAACACTTCTCCGGCATAGCGATTCGCACCAGCCGAACCTTGCATAATGACCGGACTATCGCAGGCATCGGCCGCTTGCATGATGGCTTGCACTTGCTCCATATTGCTGATGTTGAATGCCGGCACGGCAAAGCCGTGCTCCGCCGCATAATCCAAAAGTTGTCGCAATGACACTAAAGCCATGTTCGGCTCTCCTTAACGTTTGCTTTATTTTAGGTGTTGCCTCATCACAGAGGCGCCAATAGTATGGTTTGGGGAGGAAGCGGGGCACTTGGGTTAAAAATTGCCCAATTCAAGATGGCGCATAGTAATGCGATTAAGTTGAATAAGCCAGAGCGACTAGATCGAATGTCGGAAATTCGAGAATAAAGGCGCGTCTAACTATCCGGTAAGCACGCGGATAGCACTAACGGCTGCTGATCCGCCGAGTAGCAGTATTTACGGCCAATTAAACCTCGCTCGGTTTAATGAAACCCATGATGACCGTGATGCCCCCAGCCGCCATGGCGGCCATAGCCCCATCCGCCTCGGTACATCGGCACGGGTACCGGTACAACCGGAGCGGAATATCCATAACTATATCCGTAACCGCCGTAAGGGGTATAAGCGGCCGGATACGGATCGGCGTAGGGTGCGTAGGCCACGCAACCGCTCAACAACATCAAACCGAACGCAAAAACCATTACACGCAGTATCCGTTTCATGACTACCAGCCGCCTCTGGCATGACGGTCAAATCGCGGCATCGGTATTGGTTGCCGATAGCTAAAGCCGCGCACCGGCGGCAACCCGTAATATTGTGGAGGCGCCGGGTAATAACCCATCCTGGGCGGTACCGCATATCCTCTGTAGTAGGGGTTATAACCATAGCCCACGTCATCGCGGAAATGGCGATGATGATGTCGGCCGTGCCAATCATCGTGCGCGACTGCCGTGCTGGAAAAGAAAATACTGATTGCCAATACTGCCAAGACCCTGAACATACATCCTCCTATTTGGATAGTTTTCAGTTGCGGCGGATTGTTCTCCAATTGGCTTAAAAATCACTTAATTGGCAATTTTCTTTTTATGTCTATACCTTTACCTGAAACGGCGGCATACCTTAAACGATCCTATCTCGTCGCTTGCTAAGCGCCTTCCGCAGACGGCGCCTCCACTTCCTGAGACTTTTTCTTCCGCCCCAGCTTCAACTTGCTTGCTTGGTCGGCATCGATTTTAGTCACCAGCCCCGCGGCATTACCGAGCAAATCGACTCTGACCGCATCTTCCGTCAGGCAATCCCAGTAACGATTACCCCAACACCAAGCTTTTATCGCAGCGCGTAATTCATTCTTATTGGTGCCTAGCTCGGTAGCTTGTTCCAAAATATCTTTATGAATACCGATTTTCAGCGGCACTTTGGCGGCGGGTTTTTTCGGGAAAGCCAGAGGAAACTTCTTTTGCAGCAAGCCGATGACAGCCAATAGCGGATCGACCTTACCGGACTTTTTAACCGTTGTACGGTCGTCGGCTTTCTTTTGCCGTTTTGTCTCTTTCTCAGCTGCCGCTTGTTTTACCAGTTCGTCTCTGAGGGATGCCAATTGTTCAAATCCCATAAATTATCCACGCATGTATTAAGGAATAAGAGAAATTGTACATCGAGAATCCTCAGACCAGTAAAGCAATCGATTTTTTACTCCATGACGCCGTGACGAATTTCCGGGAACCAGCCTTCGCCCGCAAAT
>CAZGUM010000025.1:9384-13258 GCA_964529085.1 uncultured Methylomonas sp.
TTTTTACTCCATGACGCCGTGACGAATTTCCGGGAACCAGCCTTCGCCCGCAAATGATTACTGCCGAACGCACGCAAATCCATTCGCTAACCGTACTTAGGTAGAATAGCCAGCTTCCGGCAGCATGACCAGCCCCCCCTGTTGCCGGTTCTGTAGCAGACGCCAGATCGCCTCCAAGTCGATTGAGGGGAAATAAATCATGCTCCCATCAAAAACCATTCCTCACGACCCCAAATCATTGCATATCGGGCGAGAAGCAAAATGTAAAACTCATCGGGTTCAATATGATAGCGAGATGCCGGAAATAAGGCTTGGCAACGAGGAGCCATCGGAATTTTTCATAATGTCCATGCTATTAAACCGATAAAATCCAGGCAAATCGGCAGCTGGCGCTTGACTGTGTGATAATCGGCGCGTGATGATTCATCATCGCGCCAAACTGGAACCAACACATGTACTCATCATCGGACGAAACCGGCATCATCACTGCTTATATAGAAAAATTGGAAGAGCAGTCTATCCCACGAGCCTTAGCCCTTAAAAAACGGATTGAGAGTGGCGAGCTGTTAAATGAAATAGACATTATGTATTTTGAGGATCAGCTGGCGAATGCGAGTAGCATGATGCCCATGCTGAAGCACCACCCGGAATATCAAAAACTGATTGCCGAATTAGCCAGCCTTTACCACGAAATTTCCGAACACGCCTTGAACAACGAGGTAAGCAGTAAGAAGTGACTGTGATTAACTCAGGCCGTTGGCATTAGCAACACTATGGAACGTAATTAAACAGGAGCATACATGAACAGTTTGTTTGACCCCATCAAAGTTGGCGACATCAATTTACCTAATCGCATTGTGCTGGCGCCCTTGACACGTTGCCGGGCCAGCGCCGGACGCGTGCCTAACGCACTGATGGCCGAGTACTACGCGCAAAGAGCCGATGCCGGACTGCTGATAAGCGAGGCCACCAGCGTCTCCGCGCAAGGCGTGGGCTATCCCGACACTCCCGGCATTTGGTCGGAAGAACAAGTCGACGGCTGGACCAAGGTCACCCAAGCCGTTCACGCCGCAGGCGGCCGAATTTTTCTACAGCTTTGGCATGTAGGCCGGGTTTCGCATCCGGATTATCTCAATGGCGAACTGCCCGTGGCCCCCAGCGCGATTGCGCCATTGGGACATGTCAGTCTGCTGCGGCCCATGCGGGATTACGTAACGCCCAGGGCCTTGGACATCGGCGAAATTCCAGGTATCGTCGAGACTTACCGCAAGGGCGCGGAAAACGCCAAACACGCCGGTTTTGACGGCGTGGAAATTCACGGCGCCAATGGTTATCTGTTAGACCAGTTTTTACAGGACAGCACCAATAAAAGAAACGATGCCTATGGCGGCCCGATAGAAAATCGCGCCCGCTTACTGCTGGAAGTGACCGATGCCGCTATTGCGGTATGGGGTGCGGGTCGAGTCGGCGTGCATCTTGCCCCCAGGGGAGACGCGCATACCATGGGCGACTCGGATCCTCTGCACACTTTCGGCTACGTGGCGGAGCAATTAGGCAATCGCGGCATTGCCTTCATTTTTACGCGGGAATCGCTTGGCGAAAACCGTATCGGCCCGGATTTGAAAAAACGCTTCGGCGGCGTACTGATCGCCAACGAAGGCTTTAATCGGGAAACCGCGCAGCAGGTAGTTGCAGCCGGCGAAGCGGATGCGGTTTCGTTTGGGAAAGACTACATCGCCAATCCCGATTTGGTCCGCCGTCTAAAACTGAATGTAGCTTTAAACCCTTATCATACCGATACTTTCTACGGCGCTCCGGGGCAGGATCCGAAAACGGGATATACGGATTATCCCAGTTTAGTGGCGGAAGCGGGTTAACAAGGAAAACGCTTCTTAAACCTATTCTATCCGGCGCGGGGGTTAGGCATATTGCATGATCCGAGCCTCCGCAATAAACGAGATTTCGGCTTATCTGCAAAAAATGAAAGAGATCAACTTCCCCACAACTTCATAAGCCGGCTTTTTAGCCATGTGACCGGATTATTGTCGAATTCCTCGGGGAGCAAACCCATTTTTTTCAACGACGATTGACAGAGTTGAATGTACTCCTGCCGCTTCAGCATTTCTTCGCTAACAGCGGTCTTGATTCGCGGATAACGGCTTAACAGGTCCGCAAAGCAATCCTCGGGTATCGTAAACAAAACAACTTCGCCGACGGCGCGCATCGATGTCGGATAGGGAATCTTCAAAAGCAAGGGCAGTTCGCCGAAAAAATCGCGTTGTTGCAGGCTAAACAAGCGCTGACTGACTTTCTCGTTCTCGAATATCGCATCGACCTCGCCTTTGAGCATGACGCAGAAAAATGGAAAGTATTCGTCCTGTTTAACCAAAATGTCGCCAGGATTGAAATAACGCGGCGAGCCCTTTTCTATCAGTTCGCGTATTTCCAGCTCATCGAAATACTGAAAATAAGGCAATTCAATGAGAGCATTGTGTATGGACGGCATGCTTGCCGCTTCCGGCGAACCGTTGATCGGGTTGGCGGCCGCATCGGTGGCCGGAAAAAGATTCCGGTTATTCGTCGGATGATAGGGAATTTTAATAGCATGCAGTCGAAATAAGTATTCAATCCGAAAGTTTAACGCGCTTCTGATCTGGCTACGTTGATCGATATGATCGGTCCAAACCCAAAGTTCGAAATTCAACCCGATATCGCCAAACCCTTGAAGCAAGGCTTTGGGTGCCGGATCGCTTAATACGTTGGGTTCCTGGCTGGCGGCTTTCAATAACAACTCGGTCACCAATACCAAATTGCTGTGCTGTTCGACCACAAGCGGAATTTCAACCCGCCCACGCTTGGCTTGATACCCCCATTTTTCCACGATATTGTTGGTGAGCTGAACATTGGGAATAATCAGTTCCGAACCTTGGAACGACGTAATCACGGTCGAGCGCAGAAAAATATCCCGGATGCGGCCCTCGCCACCGGCAAAATAAATAAGATCGCCCACTTTTAGTTTGCGTTCGCTCATCAGGGTAATGCCGCTGGCAATGTTCTTGGTGATATCCTGCAAGCCGAAGCCGACCGCGACGCCCAGGCCGCCGAAAATGAGCGCCAGTGTCTCGAATTTGATCCCCATGACTTGCATGATTAACACGATACCAACCGCCAACAGCGTAAAGCCGGTGAGATTGGCGATCAGTTTGCGATCGCCTTCGTTGACAATCAGGCCGACCAACAAGCGGGTATTCAGGATATGGCGTATCCAGCGGACGACCAACAGCATCAGCCCTAAACACAACGTGAATTTAGCCAACCAAATGACATTGACCGATTGCGTGCCCAGAGTGAATATTGGTGTTTCAAAGAATAGGAAAGGTTGGGACAGCAGAGCGGATGAATCGATAGCCATAAATTAACTTAGTTGTAAAAGCCGGAGAAATTGCCCCCGATTATGGGGCAAACTCACCGGCAATTGCATCAAGCAACTGCAACGGAACCTGTTTTTAGAATACCGCGTTGAATTGGGTACGGACGTAGTCGGTATCCCGTCCTCCCGCTTCGGTAATCACCTGCTCCGCAAAAAAATGACTGTAACTAAAGCCCAGCGAAAAATGCTTATCGATTTCCCACTCTATATTGGTGGAAAGGGCTTGGGTGACGAATCGACCGTTGGCTCCTAGCGTCTGTTCCAACGGATTAAGTCCACGCGCATAAACCGCATCGTGGTTTGACAAGCGCCAGTAAAAATTCCAATCGACAGATAGCCGGACGCTGGGCAGCGGCTGCAAGGACAGATTCGGCATCAGATTAAAAAAGTTCTGCGGTGCCAATATTGCCGCTTCCTCAAAATAAGTCAGATTGGGGTATAACG
>CAZGUM010000025.1:13358-34181 GCA_964529085.1 uncultured Methylomonas sp.
TTCTGCGGTGCCAATATTGCCGCTTCCTCAAAATAAGTCAGATTGGGGTATAACGGATTAAACGTATTCAGCTGCCGGTCTTTTGCATTCCTGTCGCCACTGGCAACATTAGCGCTTAAACCCAACCGGGGGCGCCAGTCCGGGATGGCAAAGGTATAGCCGGTATTGGATGCCGCGGTCCAGGCATTGATAGTCAACGGTCCGAAGCTGCCGATTTGATAAATGCCTTCAAAATTCCAATCCCAGCCTGACCGCTTGCCAAACACGCGGCTGCCGAACGAATGACGGGATTCATCGGCGACTGTATTTTGATAATGCGCGTCTTTGCGCTGCAGGCCTAAGTAATAGATCTCGACATCGGTCGGCTTGAACGACCATTTGCTGTTCAGCCCCCAGAGTTTTTCCTGCGTATTTCCCCGGTCGTCGAAACTCGCCGGTGTTATCGCCACTTCTTCAAAACCGAACGCATCCAGGTCCAGATAGTCGTTTTTTAGCGAAAGGCGCACGCCATCGAAAGCCCGTCGCGCATTTTGGCCTTCACGCACGCTGATCAATCGGGACGAACCCAGCGCAAACTCCTGCCGGCCGACACGCGCGGTCAAGGTTTGATACTGCAAATCGATAAAACCCTGCTGCAAATCCGCGCTATCGTTATCCAAAGGCCCTTTCCGCAGACCCAGATTATTAGACAGATAGCTGGCTAATTGCACAAAGGCCCTGACATGTTCGGTGGCATGCAGATCGGCGTGCAGCAAAAAGCGATGCAAAAATTGCTGGCCGTCGGCCTGTGTTTTCAGGCCGAACAAATCATTGTCGTAGCTATTGAAACGTTCCCGAAAATTTCCACCCAAGGACAAAAACACGTCCTCGCGATCGGCGGTCAGCGGCAGGTATTTGAACGATTCATAGCTGCTCCGCCGAGTTTGCTTGGCAAGGTATTGGTAATTTTCCTGCCAGCGGTTGCTGTTAAAACCCGACTCGGACGCTTGCGCGATCCCCGCAGTGCTAACCAGCGATAAGGCCAATGGAATGAGGCCGGGTTTCATTGGCAATGACCCCGTTCGCGTTTTTGCATGAAGGCTAGCCGCTACTAGTAGGCGAAACAGCCGCAGCCCAGTGCCCACGGATTTTCAAACTGCGCTTGTTTTCCAGCATTATCCAGCCCCAACCAGCGCGACAGCTTGCCGTCGTGGCCTGGATGATGACCGTGAATCGCACACGCATGCGCTGCGCATGAAGCGGACGGTAACGCATAATGCGTTTGCTGTGTTTGATGGCCGCCAAAATAGCGCACCGGAGACCAATCGGGACTGGCCGGCGGCAACGGCGTATCGAACCGGCTGAAATCATCCGCCGCATAAACAATTCTGCCGCCTACCATGGTCAACAGCGAGGTAATGGTCTTGATGGCCTCGTCAGCGATGGTCATGAAATCGTGCGATGTCACGATCAGGTCGGCATACATGCCTGGCGACAAAGCGCCTTTTACTGTCTCTTCGTTCGATTTATACGCGCTGCCGGCGGTCCATAGACGCAAGGCCTCCTCGCGTTCCAGGCAATTGCTTTCGCCGTAGAGCGGCAACCCACCGACCGTTCTGCCTGTCACCAGCCAATACAGGGAAACCCAGGGATTAAAACTGGCAACCCGCGTGGCATCGGTGCCGCCGCCTACCGGTATGCCCATTTCCAACATTTTTCGCAGCGGCGGCGTATGCTCGGCAGCCTTTTTACCGTAACGGTCTACAAAATATTCGCCTTGAAAAGCCATGCGGTGCTGTACCGCAATGCCGCCGCCCAACTGCTTGATCCGCGCCAGATTTTTTTCGCTGACGGTTTCGGCATGGTCGAAAAACCAGCGCAAATCGTCGAAGCGGGTGTCGCGATCAATCGCCTCGAACACGCCCAGCGCCCGGTCTATGGTCTCGTCGTAGGTGGCATGCAGCCGGAACGGCCAGCGATTCTCCACCAAAAATCGAACCACGTCTCCCAGCTCTTTTTCCATGCTGGCCGCCATGTCCGGGCGGGGTTGCAGAAAATCCTCGAAATCGGCGGCGGAAAACACCAGCATCTCGCCCGCGCCATTCTGGCGAAAATAACTGTCGCCGCTGTAGGGTTTGACAACGCCGGCCCATTTCTGAAAATCCGCCAGTTCGCCGCCCTTATTTTGGGTAAACAAGTTGTAGGCGATACGCACGGTCATTTGTCCGTCGGCATGCAGTTGTTCGATCACCTGATAGTCTTCCGGGTAATTTTGAAAACCGCCGCCGGCATCGATACAACTGGTCACACCCAAACGATTCAACTCACGCATGAAATGCCGGGTGGAGTTGATTTGATCCTCCAGCGGCAATTTCGGTCCCTTGGCCAGGGTCGAATACAGGATCATTGCATTGGGTTCGGCAATCAACATCCCGGTCGGATTGCCGTTGGCGTCGCGCTGAATTTTGCCGCCGGGCGGATCGGGCGTGTCTTTACCGATGCCAGCGGCGCGTAGCGCGGCGCCGTTCAATAACGCCCTATCATAAAGATGCAGGATAAACACTGGCGTATCCGGCGAAACCGCATTGATTTCCGCCAGGGTCGGCATCCGCCTTTCTTTAAATTGAAACTCACTCCAACCGCCAACCACCCGCACCCATTGCGGTGCCGGCGTTCTGGCCGCTTGCAACTGCAGCATAGCCAAGGCATCGGCGATGCTGCCGACACCTTCCCAGCGCAGTTCCATGTTGTAATTCAAGCCGCCGCGAATCAAGTGAAGGTGCGAGTCGTTCAAGCCCGGCAGGACCCGTTTACCGTTCAAATCGATGACAACGGTATCGGCCGTTGCCAGCGTTCGGATCTGTGCATCAGACCCTAGTGCAACAACTTTTCCGCCCGCGATGGCGATGGCGCTGACTTCCGGTTGTGCGTTGTCTAGCGTGGTAATCTTGCCATTGAATAAAACAGTGTCCGGGCTAGAGATAATCATGGGCGGTGCCTCGATCTATGAATTTAACGAACGGAATACTGCCTATTTATTGACTTTGTGCGGATATTTGGCGCGTTGCCCATAGTCGTGTACCAGGCTGGCCGCGTAGTCGATACCCATGCCGTAGGCACCGAAATGATCGCGGGCAATATCCGTAGTGCCGACATAGGTTTCTTTGCGACTCCAATCGCGTTGCAGTTCCAAAAGAACCTGCAGCGAGGTAATCGACTCCGCGCCATGTTGTTCGGCGCGCCTGATGGCGGCATTGTGCGCTTCTACCGAAGTACCGCCCGAGGCATCGGTATTCATGATGACTTCAAAGCCTTCCGCCAGCGCGCAGATGGTCGGGAAGATCAGACACGCTTCCGTCCATAACGCTGCCATCACCAATTTTTTACGTCCGGTTTTTTTAACGGCGGCGACGAAGGCCTCGTCTTCCCAGCTATTCATGCTGGTACGTTCGATTGGGTCCTGCTGCAACACATCCATCAATTCGGGCCAGATATAACCGCTGAATGATTCGGTTTCGACGGCGGTAAGAATGGTAGGAATATTAAACAACTTGGCCGTCTTGGCCATCGCAACGGCGTTGTTCTTGAGTAATTGGCGGTCGATATTGGTCACGCCAAAAGCCATTTGCGGTTGATGATCGATAAATATAAACGCACAATTATCAGGGGTAATAAGTTTTTCGGTGGCTGCGCTCATTGATTGCTCCTTTAAACTAAATTGATTAAGTCAGAATTCACGGACTTGTATTTGACCAAACTCTGAGATTTGAGTATTGAACAATATTGACTTTTTTCTTAAAAAATTAACGTATAAATAAAATGGTTTAATATCTCTCCCGTAAACAAAATGCACAGTGGAAAAGACGATGTCTGTAGGAAAAGCGCTACAAAACCTATGACAGTTTTACCGAACAAATGACAGTAATTCGGCAGGTAAACAATCTCGATTAAGCGATTCGAAATTGGCCCGGCGTTACCCCGACCTTTCTTTTAAACACGCGGTTTAGATGGCTTTGATCGGCAAAACCGCACAACATCGCAACATCGGTTAATGCGAATCCGGTAGAAATAAACTTTTTGGCTTGGATAATTCGATATGCTTGCAGATATTCGTGAGGCGTAATTCCCAAGCATTTTTTAAAATTTCTTAAAAGTACAAACGGATTCGATTTAGTGATTTCCGAAAGCTCGTTCAGCGAAATATTTCGATTATAAAAAGTCCGCAAATATTCAATGGATATTTTCACTTTCGAAGGCTTTAATAGTTGCGGGCAATCGTAATGATTGCCGGTCACTTGCTGCAAAAACCGATTTACGAATAAAGCCAGACAAGTCGATCGTTCCAGGGCGCATTGGCTGGTTTCTAAAACTCTATGCGTGTCGGCAAAGTAATTCCGTAAATACAGGTTATCAATGATCGGATTTTTGAAATCCAATACAAACTTGCTTAATTCGTGTTTTTCGCAAAAATCGATCAGTTGCCGAGGGCTGATTTTGATTTCTCGACAAATTGCACCATCCTTGTTTATAAAAGCCGATTTCAGAGAGAATATTTGCCCCGCATCGCGCATTACCAGACAGTTTGGCGTTTCAAGATAGTTCTGGCCATTTTGCCGGCTTTTCCAAACCGCACCGGAAAAACCGATAATGGCAATTTCATCGTGAAATATTTTTTCCAGTGAAATCGACTGCTCTGGCGTTATATCAAAGCGAGAAAAATGACATCCTTCAATCTGCCAGTTCACTATTTTGCTGGAAGTAGTTTGTCCCATAATTTATCCTCCAGTTAATAAAGGTCGTTTTAAATTCGGATTGCCGGGAATGCGATAACGATTGTCACAATCCGCTGCCGTTGACTTGCGCCCAAGATATAATCTGGACACTAACTTTTAAAAAACCATTTCGCGATTAGCCGGACATAAAGCGGCATGATCAAATACACCACCAAACCAACAATCACCAAAGCCAATACTCCCTGGCGAATGCCGAACTCCCCCAACTGAGGATATTTTATAAACACGGGTTCCATCGCCTGCGGCACATACATCGTCAACGGCCAGATCACCGACGTCGTCACCAGCCATTGTTTCCAACGCCGCGGATGCTTACCCACCGCCGGCGGGGTAAACCAGTAATCGATACCGGTTTTGATGTCGATCGCTTCTTCGCTGTCCAGAATCCCAGTAATTTCCTCAAGCAACTGCCGGCGTTCCGGAGACAGCTGCCAAAATTCCAGGGCCTGAATACCGGCAAAGCGCACTACGATCAAATACTCGTTGTGGCCGTCCGGCGGCCGGACGACTTGTACCCCCAAATGTCCCGGAAAGCTCGCCGCAATCGGCATGATTTTGCTTAACCAATGCTCGTATTGCTGAAGGTTGCGCTTACCTTTTTTCAGCCGATGGCGGATGGCGAAAAAAACTTGTTCGTTGTTGAGCGGCGTTTGGCTGATTTCGTTCATGGCGCGCTACCGGCTGGGTTTCTCATGCGGGCGTAAATCAAACACCAACACTTCGGCATTATGACCCTGTTGTATGTCAATTTGGCTCTCGCCTCGGATGCGGGCGCCATCGCCTTCGTGCAGCACGGTGCCGTTCACTGTCAAGCTACCGCGTACCAGATGCACGTAAGCATAACGGTTATCAGCAAGCGTTAACTGCGCCTGTTCATCGGCATCGAAACAACCGGCGTAAACCCGCACATCCTGGTAAACCGACAAAGATCCTTCCGCACCGTCGGGCGAAATAATCAGCGCCAGTCGGCCTTGTTTTTGCGCGGGGCTAAAATGACTTTGCTGATAGCGCGGTTCGACGCCTTTGCTATTCGGCACCAGCCAAATTTGCAGAAAATGCACCAACTCGCTCCGCGAATGATTGAACTCGCTATGAGTCACACCGGTTCCGGCGGTCATTAACTGAACGTCGCCGGCTTCGATCACCGAGCCGTTGTCCATCGAATCTTTATGTGCCAACGCCCCGTCGATGACATAGGTAAAAATTTCCATGTCCCGATGCGGATGTGTGCCAAAGCCTTTACCGGGCTGCACGATATCTTCGTTGATCACCAACAAATCGGAAAATCCGCTTTGTTGCGGATCGTAGTAATTGCCAAAGGAAAAAGTGTGTCTTGAGAATAGCCAGTCGAAATGAGCGCTACCTCGGCGGTGGGCGGGACGAATTTCCAGCATGATCGGACTCCTTTCAAAAATTTCGAATTTACATTCACTCAGCTTTTGTATGGAATATTAGGGTTTTAAGCGAGTGAAATTAGAATACTCCTGAATTTTTATTATTTAAAACGAGTTATTTTGCTTTTAATATTCGATTTTTTCGAAAGTGATTTTGGAGTTCTAATGAAGTTATCGCTGGAAGCTATTCAAATTATCGATGCGATCGACCGCACCGGGTCGATGTCGGGCGCGGCGGAACTGCTGCATCGCGTGCCCTCCACTATTTCCTATGCCGTCGGTAAATTGGAAGAACAATTGAAGCTGAAGTTATTCGAACGCAATGGCCCCAAGCTTTCGCTAACAGCGGCCGGAAATGCCTTGTTAAACGAAGGGCGTTTGTTATTGCACGCCTTCGGCGACCTCGAATCTCGGCTATATAAAATCGCTTCCGGATATGAAGCCGAACTGACCGTGGTGTTTGATTCGCTGATACCCAGCAGGGTGTTTATTAACGATTTACATGAGTTTAATACCCTGGAATGCGGAACCCGCATTCGCTTCACCGCGGAAGTGATGAGCGGCGTATGGGAGGCTTTGCGTGAGGAACGGGCGGATATCGTCGTTGCCGTCGGCGATTGTCCGAATTGGAGCGGCTATCAAGTCAGGCAGATCGATACCGTGGATTTTGCGTTTTGCGTCGCGCCCGTCCACCCGTTGGCTGCGGCGGATCAGCCAATTAAAACCGACATGCTGCATATACATACCGTCATCGCCGTCGCCGACAGCGCCCGGTCGCTGCCGGCAAAAACAGTAGGCTTATTGTCCGGGCAAAAACGCATTACGGTGCCGAATATCGACACCAAAATCCAATTTCAACGGGCCGGTTTGGGCTTTGGCTTTTTACCGCGACGATTAATCGCCCATGACCTGGAAATCGGATCGCTGATGGAATTGCAGGTTGCAGAAGCGCGTCCGTCGGAACCGGTGTGGCTGGCAATGCGCACCGCAAATAAAGGTGAAGCGGCCGGTTGGTGGTACCAAACATTAAGCCGGCCGCTGTTAAGCGACGTTTGAAACATCGGCGCATACCGTCGCCCAAGCTTAGCGTCGGCTGTGCCGGTTATCGGAGGCGCGGCAAACTCATTTGGAAATGGTAATGGTCGGCACCGACCCTTTGGGTAATTCCGACATGGTCATCTGATAAATCTGCGCCAATACTCTGAACGCCGTTTCATTCCAGGGATACGTCGGATCACGAGCCACCGAATAATATTGTTCGTCGTAATTCACGGCTAACAGCGTATCGTTCGGTTTGTCGTCCGTCACCCGGATCGCAAGCGCGGAGACCGGATTTTCGCTGACCGGCGGGGTTCTGGGATCTTTGCTCACGTCCACTTCCGGTTCCGCGGACAAAGTGCGGCCGATGAAATATAAAATATTGCTGAAACTTCGCAAACGCAACCGGCCGTGAATCGGCAATTCTCCCCCCGGATACCCCGCCCGAATATCGATTAAAACATCGTTCGGCGCAAGCGTTTGGCTTTCGTCATCCAATTGCTGCCGTTCGGTTTCCGTCAACAATGCGGGGTTGTAGTTGCTGATCACAAGCCGCGATTGCTGCAGCTTTTTCAATGTGTATTGTTCATGCGCCTGGTCGATACTAATGTCGTATTCTTTTTCCAGTGTCGAAAAATCCTTGGAAGATAATTGCTGGATGGGTAATTGCCAGCGTTTCGTCAGGATCAACGGTTCGAAAAACAGGTGATCCTGGTCCTGAATGGTGGACAAATGCAATACCATTCTCCGGAACGCCGCATAATCCTCCTGATTGCGCGGCCGGTTGTGGTACACCTCCTCAGTGCCGTTTTCGATGGTGCGGAATTCCAGCCCCGCCAGCCGCAGTAATAAATCCACATCCACATTCTGGCGCAGCAACAGCGCAAGCTTGTCTTCGCTCAACGGTGTCAGCATGCGCCGGGTAAATTCTTCACCCTGCATCGGCACAATGCTTATGGTGGGGTTTTCCGCGGCTCCCACCCCAAACAAAGGCATTAACGTAGTTCCGCTATTACCGGTCAGAGCCGGAGTCGCCCCCACATTGGCCTGAAAATTCATCGTAGCGGCAATATTGGAAATACCGGTAAACAAAATGGGTTCGTTATTACCGGCTCGGGCGATATTGAGCAGCAACTGCTCCGTCAAATCACTGGCAACCGATTCGTTGTAATTCCTGGACAGGGTACTGATCGCTAACGGCGACAGACAACCGGACAGGCCAATGCTACTGAATATTCCAATGACTAATAGTGCTTTTCGCATGAAAAAAATCGGATAGTTGGACGAGTGTTTTTTAACGGCAAACCATAGCACACTACACAGTTACTCCAAGAATCGGGTGTCGGCTGAGGCCATTCAAGATGTCGCTATGGCTCCGAAATTCGGTTTGGCGGATGACTCCGCGCTTATCCGCACTACACCTTGACTCGGCCTGGTTCAATTCACCATCAAAACGCACTTTTGATCACGCCTCCATCCACCCGCAACGCGGCACCGGTAGTGGCCGAAGCCAACGGGCTGGACAGATAGCACACTAGGGCGGCGACTTCGTCGGCGGTCGCAAAGCGTTTGATCAGCGAAGTCGGGCGGACTTTTTCGAAAAATTGTTGTTCGAATTCTTCGAAAGTTTGTCCCTGCTGCGCGGCCAGTTCGTTAACGAAATCGCCGACGCCCCGAGAGCGGGTCGGGCCGGGCAGGACCGAGTTCACGGTAATACCGCTACCGGCCACGTGCTCGGCCAAGCCGCGCGCGACCGCGATTTGCGCAGCCTTGGTCATGCCGTAATGAATCATTTCCGCCGGGATTTGCACCCCGCTTTCGCTGGAAATAAAGATTACCCGGCCCCAGTCTTTCTGTTTCATAGCCGGCAGATACAGACGGGCCAGGCGTACGCCGCTGAGGACATTGACCTCAAACAGACGGCGCCAGTCGTCGTCCGGAATGTCTTCGAACGCGAGCGGTTCGAAAATGCCTAGGTTGTTGATCAAAATATCTACATGAGGATGCGCGGCCACCAACTCGGCAGCCGCATCGGCCTGGGATAAATCGCCGGCAAAGCCGAACAATTCGCTGACGGCGAAAGGCTTAAGTTCGTTAATCGCGCGTTGCACCGACTCCGGCGCGCGGCCGTTGACGATGACTTGCACGCCTTCCCGCGCCAGCGCTTTAGCAATGGCGAATCCAATACCGGCCGTGCTGCCGGTCACCAGGGCAATTTTGCCGTTCAATTGCAGATCCATCGTGTCTCCTTGCCCAATCCGGGCGGTAAGCTGAGTTGCGGTTGCTTGATTCCGGTCGACCTTGCCGAGCCGGCGATCGATAAAATCTACCGGCGGGTTGGCTATAACTCAAGGTTTTGCGAGCAAACTTACACCAGAGCTAAGGCGTTGTCGATCCGCACTGCTTACACCGGGAAAGCTCTGCAATGCGGTGAGATGGTATGCATCTGCTGCCGTAAAGGCGGTTACCCGGCCGATGACTAGACAGTATTCCCGGCCGCAATTTGCTACATACCAAGACGCAGGAGTTTTTGATTTTTGACGGAGAGAACGGGGAAAACGAGATAGCTATTCGCAAGCGAGCTTTTTTACAAACTGTTCGATACCAAGCGGTTTAGCATTCAGTTTGCGGACTGGGTGCCCCAGTCGATACTGGGGGCACCCGCCATAAATTAGCCGCATAGGCTTAATTGACGCTGTTAATGTGCGATTACCAGTCTAAAAGACCAATTCCGCATCCAGCACATTTAAAACTTCCGGCCTTTGTTGCACGAATACTTCCGGCCGCTTCAAGATGCGATGCCAATTTCGCCGGGTCATCTGCTCAATCCAGTCCAACACCTCATCAAATTCGTTCTCACTCCACGATTCGATAATCGTCAGTGTGACTGGAGGAGCATGTAGAAACTCAAGCGCGCTTTTCATATTTGCGTAACGTAAATTCATGGTATTTCTCCTATGGCGTTATGCTGGGCTTTGAATGACTGTGTCGAACTTTGACCTACTGTTAATTTAACTCCGTTTATAAAGACCCCAAAAAAAGCCTCTACCGTGGAAAATGGTAGAGGCCATAGAGTTCGCGGCCAGGAGGAGCCGCCAGAGGTCGCACGAAAATCTTAAATACGGGCAGGCGTTGCCGGGTTCAAATTACTGGCCAACGATGCAGCGCCAAACAACAGTGTGGAAAGGATAAATTGACCCGACATAAAACTCAGCATGCCGGTGACAAAGAACAAGCCGGTCGTCACGTCTCTGTAAAAGCTTTTTGATGTATTCATAGGGTCCACCTTGACTGGGTTTAGTTGCTTTGTAAGTACGGCTTCACTATATACCTACGAATAATATTTACAATCAGGCATTTATTACATGATTTGTTTCTTAATATGAAACTATTTAACGGAACTTTTGCGGCACGCGCCGCAACATTGCAATAACAGGCGCTCTTACCCTACAAGCACCACTAGTTTCGACGAGACATCGGGCTCGAGCGTTTCCGATGCGAGACATGAGGAAAGCGGATTGCTTACACGACAATCTGGGACGAACAAAAAACGGGCGTCAAGATGGCGCACCGGCGATTTGGCTGAGCGCCAGCTCGGCTTCGGAGCGCCTGGGTTGTATCCTTGCCAACTCAGTCAGCAGCGAGCGGGCGGCAACCGCATCCATATCGGCAAAAGCGAGCGCCATGCGCAGCAGCGGGTCGTAAGCCGGCCGGAAATCCGGGCTGATGCGCAATACCGAAAGCAATGGTTCGCGCACCTGCGCCAACATATCCCGCACGTTCGCCGCCGGGTGCACATCCTTGCCGGCCTCAAGGTAACGATTCCTTGCCGCCCAATATGCGATCAGACGCCGCTGCCAGTCAACATCGGTCTTAGCGACGATCTCAGCCGGCTCGATGGACAGTTCATGTAGCAAGGCAATCAGCCTGTCTCTTGGCAACGATTCCGGCGCATAAGTAATACGCGGCGCACGGTAGGCAACCACCGGATGATCGTCGGTGTTGGCGGCGGCGTTGCCGGCGAAGCGCGCCAGCGCTTTCGGTCCGGCAACGAAACTGCCGAACAAGGCGAATTCGTCCTCGATCCCAAAATCGGCCGGACTCCTCGGCAACGCGGTTTGGGCCAAACGGTCATGCGTACTTTCGACATTGAAAGCAGCGTCGTCCTTTCGCCCGATCAGACCCAACACCGGCGTTTCCAGGCTGTTACTGGCGAGCATGGCTGATCCGGCCGGATACGCGGCGATAAAGGATTGCACAATGCTGCGCAGGGTCCCCAGATCGAGCTGATGCAGCGGCAGCCATTGGCAAAACACACCATCGTCGGCAAGGCGTCCGCGCACAGCCTGGAAGTGCTCAACCGTATATAGTGAGCCCGACCCGCTGCGCGCCGGGTGAAAGTTATCCGAGACGATCACATCGTAATGTTGACGGCTGGACCGGACATAACGACGGGCGTCGGCTTTCATGGTATGCATACGGCTGGAAGCCTCGCCCGCAAACACACGCTGCCGGAAGTATTGCGACGCTTCAATAACCTCTGGCAACAACTCCACGGCATCGACTTGCAGGCTTGGGTCCTCTGCCGCCGAGGACGCGGTCATACCCGTGCCCAACCCCAGAAACAGCACGCGCTGCGGCGCCGGATGCAGAAGCACCGGCAACAAAGCCTGCCGCGCGTCGACCAATAGGCTCGAACTGCTGCCCTCTTGTTGCCTATTGTTGATGCGTAAGCGGGCGACGCCGTTGGCGTCTTCCACGACGCTGACGGCGGCCATCGCACCTTCCCGGTAGCTGACGATATGCCCGCCTGCGGGTACATCGACGAAAGTCAGCGGCGGCGCCCAGACGGCCAACGCCGACGCCAACCCTGCCGGCAACCAGACCATGGGTTTTAACCAGGAGGGCTTGGCGGTCAGCATCAGATAGCCGCCGGCGATCGATAACAGCACGGATTTCGCCCCCAGCAATGGCGTCAGCCACACGCCGAACAACAACGGCGCCAACGCCGCGCCCAAGGTATTAAGCCCCAGCGAACAACCGAAACTGATGCCGGAGGTACTGGCGCGGGCGCAGAGAAGGCTGAACAAAGCGCCCATCACCAGCGTCGGCAGGCCGAAGGCGGCCAGCGCCAGCGCCGCCTCCGCACCGATACCTGTCATAACGTTGGTTCCCATGCTTTCAAGCAATACGGCCTTGAAGCGTTCTGACGCCCATAGGCTGGCCGTACCGAGCAGACAGGTGGCCGCCAACGCGCAGAGCAGGCGGTCAGTTAATTTTTCCCGGTCGCCGAACCGACTCAGCCAGCGTTGGTAAGCCGCGGCGCCAAGTGCACTGCCCACTAAATACACCGCCAACAGCATGGCAAAGGTGTAAACCGTATCTTCGGATACTTGGCTGAGTACGCGTACGACGAGCACTTCGTAACCGATGCCCAGCAAACCGGTGAATGCCAGTCGCGCCTGCAAACCGCGCCCTGCGGATGAAGCGAATTGAATCGGATGCTGAATCGTCTCGATACTATGTGGCAGCGCGGCAAGTGCCACGCCGGCACACAGCAGGTTGAGCGCAATACAAATGGCTGCCGTTCGCGCCAGACCGAGCTCGGGTAGCAGCCAGAACGCGGCAGCAAGCACGCCGATTACCGCGCCGCAGGTGTTAGCGGCGTAAAGTGCGGCAATAGAGCGGCCTTCGCTATGCAGCCGGGCCGTCACCCGCTCCATCGCGGGCAGCGTCGCGCCCATTGCGGCCGTGGCCGGTAACAGCAGCACAAAAGTGCCGCAAAACGCCACGGTCCACTGCCAAACCGGGAACGGCTGTGTGCCGGTAAGATCGAGCAGCCAGCCGCTAAAGGGCGACATTAGCAGGGCTAACAATAGACTCCACAAAGCGACGACCACTTCGGCGGCCGCATACCAGCGCACCGGATGCCAGCTACGCTCGATACGCGGCCCTATCGCCAAGGCACCCAGGCCCAGGCCGCCGAAGAATGCCGTCACCACCGCCAACACGGCGGCGGATTCATGCCCCAGCCACAGCGCGCATTGTTGGGTCCAGACAATCTGATAACCCAGGCCGGCAAAGCCGGAGGCCGTCATCAGCAAAAGCGGGGACCAGCGGGAATTCACGTCCAGCGGAGCGGGCAACAGTTGGGATAAGGACGTAGGCAAAGACAATTCGGCAACCTTAAGTTATTTGGTTAGGCGAATTCGGCCGCAATCGGCCGGACCGCCCGGACGGTGACGTCTGAAAGAAAGGCGGGATAAGTTCGGCACTCAAGCGCCGAACTTGATGCTATAGCCCCACGAGTTCAGCTGAGTAGGTATCGCGTTCATCGCCAGCGTGATGCGCCGCTCCCCGGCATTCGGCGGCACCGCGTGCATCAGATAACTGGGAAACAGCACCAGATCGCCCGGTTCCGGCTGGGGGCTAATCCATTTCTCCGCATTAAACGGCCCGGTGATGACACCTTCGTGGTCGTTCTTGAAGGCGAAATCGGTACCGCCGGGCGACTTCATGAAAACCGTGCGCGACGAATCGTGCGTCGGCGTCAGATAAACCACGCCGGAAATAAAGCTGTTGGCATGGTTGTGCATAGCCTGATGGCCGCCGCTGTCCAGCACGTTGACCCACATCTCCTTCAACGACCAGCCCATCATTTCTCCGAACAGCAGTGCGCCGAATTCGCTTAACTTCGGCGTGATCAACGCGGCGGCTTCGACCAGCAGCGGGCTGTCGCCGGGGCTAAGCATCGCGGTGTGCGAAAGATTGGCGGACGAATTGTTGTCTCGCACCGCCAGCGTGCTGAAATGTTCGACTAAGCCTTCTACCAAGGAGCGAGGCAAGGTTGCCGGCGCCCGCATGATAGGGGTGGGGAAGATACCGATGACTTCGTTCATTCGCTTGATTGCCGTATTTGTTACAAGAAGTTGTAAAGCCGTTCCGATGAGAGCCGGGTCAGCCGAAGATCAATGCGGCGCGCTCCCAAGACCAGTAAGCGGCCACCGAACCGATACCATACAGCAGTGCCGGGCGGGCCAGTACGACCTTGGGCCAACGTAAACTCAGGCGCCACAGCGCCCAAGCGCCGGTCACTGTCAGTAATTGGCCGATTTCGACGCCGACATTGAAGGTCAGCAAAGCGGGCAGCAGATGGTTTTCGGGCAGGCCGATTTCCTTTAATGCTCCAGCAAACCCCAGGCCATGGACCAAACCGAACAGAAAAGCGATCAGCGCCGGATAGCGGCGGGCCAATGTTTGTTGTTTGTGCAAAGCTTCGCCGGCAACCAGGACGATGGATAGCGCAATCGTGGCCTCCACCGGTGCAGAATGCAATGTCAACCAGCCCAAGGCACTGCAAGCCAAGGTCACGCTATGCGCCAAGGTAAAGGCGGTGATAGTCCACAACAATTGACGGTTAAAGCCGACCAGCAGCAATAGGCCGATGACGAACAGCAGGTGGTCGATACCGGAAAGAATGTGCTCGACACCCAAAACCGTATAGGCCGAGGCAATTTCGCCCAGTCCACGCTGGTCGTCGGCGGATCCGAACAATTGCACGGTAGGCTGGCTTGCCGTCAGGGTGTAGACCCGCGATTGGCCATCGAGCCAGAAAATCTTCACCAGCGCAGCCGAAAAACGTTTGCCCACTCCATCCATGGTCAGCATACCCTTCAGGCCCGTTTCGCCGCAATGCAATAAGTTCGCTTCGGCCTGACAGCCTTCCGGCCACAAAGGCGTCAACTCGTCGGCGACCGGACGCTTCTCGCTGGCGCCCCATTGCCAAAAATACTCGCCCTTGGCCATTTCGCGGACTTGCATCTCGGCCATGCTCATTTCATGCGCCGCAGTGACATTGCTCAGTAGCGATATAAAAATCGCCAACAGTATTTTTAAAGTTAGAGGCTTCATTGCAGTATCACGGTCTCGTGTTTGACGGTGTATTTTTTGGCCAGGGCGCGCACGGCGGCGGTGCGTTGTTCAGCCATGGCGGCATCGGTCCAATCCTGTAATACCACGCCACGCAGATTTTCGAACACGGCCGGTTTGGGCGCTGCAATAAGGTCGAGACGAATCGCTCGCCAGCCGTCACGGGTCGGCATTGCCCGCCATTCGTTGACCGGCGCTTCTTCCAGCGCCTTGGCGAATTCGGCGCCGTAGCTTTGTTCGAGATTTGCGCGCGGGCGCCCCTTGAATACCCGCAAGCCGGCCTGAGCATCCCCCGGCGTGCCGGCGTTTAATGTATTGACAAAGGCGCGGACGTCGGACTCGGAGTTCTCGCCAGACAGCACGGCCTCTTGGAAATCGTAGCGGGGCGGCTCGTCGTATTTCGCGCGATGACTCTCGAACCAGTCGCGCAGCAGTTTATCGTCGTACGGCGGCAATTTAGTATTGGCGTCAATCACGCTCAAAGCTTTAAAAATCACGCGTTCGCGGATGGCGTCATCGCCTTTGTCGAGCTGCATTGCCAAACCTTCGCGATAGAGCACCTCATTATCGAGCCAGACTTGTTGCAGCGCCGTCATTTCCTGTGGTTCTGGTTCGCGGCCGCGGTACTTCTCGAATAAGTCTCCCGCTTCGTCGTCGATTTCGGTGGTCACGACAATGGTATTTTTGTCGTCGGCTTTACCGACGATCCAATAGTCGACACCGAACAGCAAGCCTCCCAGCAACATGAAGTGCAATAGCGGTTCGCGCAACCAATTTGGCCAAGATTCGGCGCGGCGGGCAGGGGTGGAATCGTTATCGGTCGATGTTTGTAATAGTGTGGACATAGTCATATAGCATAAAAAACAGTCGCCAAATTCGCGCGGCAAGGCAGGAAAATGGCAATGGGCTTCCAAAGGAAAAAACCCTAAAACAAGAAAAGAGCCGCGCGACAAAACCTCGCGGCTCCTGCCTCCTATTGGGTCATAAGACCCGTATCACCGAAGGTTCAGACCGACGCTTTCACACCGCGGCGGCTGATCGCGCCGACCATCGCCAAACCGGAACCCAACAACCAAAACGCGGCCGGGACCGGTACCGAGCTGATGTTGTCCAGACCGACAAAATTCGCGCCAGCGCCTGCCAAGTCGAACGACTGGGCAGAGCCGTTGAACAAAAACTTGGCCTGGGTCCAAGTGTCGTAAGCACCGCTATTGTTGGCCGCCAGATCGAAGCTACCCAATAGCGTACCGGTACCGTTCAAACCGGAATAAGCCTTCACCGCGCCGGTTACAGCGACGGGGCTGGAGTAGAAGAACGATAATCCGCCGGTTACGCCGGCAGCAACATTAATGAACGCCGCGTCGTGAGCATAGGCAGTACCTTGCGCGGATGGCGCGCCACTGTAATAAGTGAAGTCGGCATCGTTAGACAAACCCGATACGTTGATGAAAGACACGCCAAGGTTAGGGCCGCCAGTGCTACCGTCGGCAGCTGCGCTACCGTTGTAGTAGTCGTTGACATCGCCGTTAAGGTAATCCCAGTTCTTCTCGAAATCCACCAGGAAACCCGAGGCCGAAGCGAACGCAGGCGTACTGGCGAACAAGGCCACTGCAAAGAGTTGTTTGAGTTTCATTTTGTTTCCTATCTATAAGTTACTTATTGATGCACTGTTCGCTTTACTTGACGCCGGCGACGGTAGTCGAGCCGTTGACTTGAACGTAGATCGGATTGCTGTAGAACCACAGATCCGACCAGGCCGCCACGTCATACGACACTGCTTTTTGGCCGGCGATCGGGCTGCCGACGGGAGCCGTCGCCAAGTGCGTAGGACACTTGTCGAATTCCGTCGTGCCGCTGGTAGCTGTACACGGAATACGCAGCATGGTCAGGTCGTTTGAGTTGGTGAACACGTCCGGCAATGGGTTGCCGTTGGCGTCGGTTTCATATGGCACGGCCGCCGGCAAGTTGGTACCGCGCAGTCTCAGGTATTGCGAGGCGGTAACGGCTGGCACGCGGTAGGTCATTTTCAGGAATTGAGTCTCGTCAACCCCGGATAATATTGGCGACCATGCGGCGGAACCGCTCTCGTTGAAGGTTCTGACGATGGCAGCGGAAGTGTTTTTAGCCGCGGCAGGCACCACCGACAGATCGGCCACGCTTCCATCAGCTCTCAACCAGTTGGTGTTTCTTGGCCATTCACCCGAATAATCGGCTGCGCCCGGTGTTTTGTAGCCAGTCACCAAACCGCGGATCAGGTCGATATGGTCGAGTACCGGCTGGTTCAAAGGCTGAGAAATACCGACTTGAGCGAGCGATGGGTTTGGGAAGCTGTACGGTGAGGAATTGTTGCCTTGCGGATCGCGGACAACGACTGAAACGACAATTTCCGCGCCCGGACGTACAACCAATTTTTCGCCCATGGTGGCGCAACCGGTGCTGTTAATGTCGGTATTGTTGGTTGCGGCGGCGACTGCCAGCGCTTCCACCGAGGCGTTTGAACGGGCTGCCGGACCTGGGTAAGAGGCGCAAGCGATGAAACCCAGACGGTCGATGATTTGTCCGCTGGAAGACCAGTTGTTACCGCTACGCAAACCGTCAACGATGGTTTGTGGACGCAACTTATCGCTGCCGTTGCGAACCAGCGAGTAGGTCCGTTGGTACTCGCCAGGATAAAAGTCCTGAGTCGAGCGGCGGTCATCCGGACCGAAGCTGCCGCGGTTATGCCAATCGGAACTGGCGAAGAACCACCAGTTGCGGCCTTCGCCCAACAGCGCGTCCCAAACGCCGCCTACTTGCGCGGCATAAACACCGGTACCGCCGTAAGTCGTGCCGCCGACGGAGTCGACCAAGCCGGCGGAACCGCCAAAGTTATTACGTTTTACTTGGTATTCACCGCGATTGTTTGCGGCGCCATGGCCCGGTTGACTTTCGAAGCCGAAAGCGACTGTGGGAGCGGCGTTGTTGAAGTCACGCAAGTGTTCGATGTTGAAGCCGTTGCTACCGGCAGTGTTGAATGGCCCGGCGCGTTCCAAATGCGCCGGCACGTAGTAGCTGGCGTTACCGTGATTTTGCGCCATCCATTTCAGACCTTCGACGGTTTTCAAATGGCCGGCGTTGCCGCTGTTGTTGGTCAGCTTTTGCGCGGTAGCATTCCAGTTAGGATCGGTAGCGTTCGCACTACCGGTTACCGAGCAGTTCCAGTTGTTACCGGTGCTGGTGCCGGTGACGTTGCCGCGGCTGTTATCGCCATCGTTGCGGTCGAAGCAGTATTCCCATTGCGCCAAAGCACTGGCGTCGCCAAGCGGCGCGTAGACAGGAGCGGACGGCAGGCTGGCTGTATCCAGGGCCGACGGCATTTGGCCGGAAATCACCGACATCGAAACGTGTTCGTGGCCCGGAGCGACCGTTTCAATGCCTATGAACATCGGTTGGTTTTTGTACTCCGCCAGGTATTCAATCAGCGGGTATTGGAATTCCTGGATAGACTGCCAGCGCCACATATTGCCTGTTCCGCCAACGCCGCCGCCTTGGCCCTTGATCGCAGCGGCTCCGATGCTTTGAGTCCAGGTAGTGTTCGGGCCTTGGCCGCTAACAAACGGGTAAGCCGGTGTACCCAGAGTAGCGTCCTCAACCAGCGTACAGTTACGGTTACCATTGCCGCCGTGACCGGCTTGGACGAACCAATCCAGGCCAAAAGTGCTATCGGACTTTTCCGTGGCCTTTTTGACCAGCTTCTGCATCGATATCGAACCGTCCGAGCAGGTGGTGTGGTTGTGGAAGTCGCCGGCCACGTATTGGCCCGGGGTTTTGGCGGCTGCCGTTGCGGTAGTTGGCGCAATGGCAAGCGTGGTAGTGCCGATGGCCGCCAGCACCGCGAGGGCGAGCGGGTTCTTGCTAAATCCTGTTTCCATTGTAACTGTTCTCTAGTAAGGGTTGAAAAATTCAAGGGTCGTGCCTGACCGTTGCGAGCAACTGTGAATCCGTTAACACTTTTTTACCCGAGCTTTGTTACAAGGCGTTTACAGCAATTAAAAGTACGTTGCCTATCTGCAAATTTTGGCAACGATTTGTAGGAAGGTTGACGATTTAAGACCGTGTCAGACTTAACCTCTTGCGGGGCTTCGTAGCAGCGAAGAATACTGCCACGCTTTGAAAACAACATCAGGCAACGGGGCGATTTCCGTTGTGGGCTTTATATTTACGCCGGTCGGTGACCCCGGATTTGCGCGTAATGGCTAATGCATGCCGGCGCTGTGTTCTTCATAACGCTAAGCTCAACTCGGCTTATGCGCCTAAGCCGTTTTCAATCGGCAATCGAATTTGAACAAGATCAATACCAAATCAATACCCGGACCGCTGCCACAACAAATTTCAAAACATCAACCTCATCGGCACCATTCCGGACTTTTCAAACCCCTGCCGCCCATAAAACCGCTGCGCCTGCAGATTGTCGCCATCCGTCAACAACGTAATCCGCCGACACTCCTTACTCCGAGCGAACTCCAACGCATATGCCAGCAACGCCGACCCAACACCCAAACCTCGTGCATCGCCGGCCACCACCATGTCTTCCAGCCAGGCCGCGCGTTCGCCCAATGCCGTGGACACGGTATATAGCAGGCTGACCATGCCCAAAACCCGATGGTCTTGTCGCGCGACCAGAATATGTCCGACGGCCGGATCGGCAATGATGCGCGACAATCCCCGGCTCTGAGCGGCCGAGTCCGGCCGAAACTCCGCTTCCTGAGCGAACAATTCGCTTAATAAACGGCAAAGCGCCGGTATATCTGCCTCGCCGGCCAGACTTATTTCCATTCTTTTCTCCTCATAATTCAGTGCCTGATCCGCACAACATCACGCCGCCATAACACCCATGCCACGTCTGTTTGGCATACGCTTTTCAGGTACAATAGGCGCATTTTTTAGCAAACAAGTGGCTCCCGACGTGTCGATCAGCAAAAACGATGTCTCTACTTTTCAGGGCCTGATTCTGACCTTACAAGAATACTGGTCGAATCAGGGTTGTGTGTTATTGCAGCCTTTGGATCAGGAAGTCGGCGCCGGTACCTTCCACCCTGCTACTTTCTTACGCGCCATCGGTCCGGAGCCATGGAACAGCGCTTACGTACAACCTTCGCGCCGCCCGACCGACGGCCGTTACGGCGAAAACCCCAACCGCCTGCAACATTATTACCAATTTCAGGTAATCATGAAGCCGTCGCCGGACAATATCCAGGAATTGTACCTGGGCTCATTGCGGCATTTGGGTCTGGATTTGCTGGAACACGACATCCGTTTCGTAGAGGACAACTGGGAGTCGCCAACGCTGGGCGCTTGGGGACTGGGCTGGGAAGTCTGGCTGAACGGCATGGAAGTCACGCAGTTTACCTATTTCCAACAAGTCGGCGGCTTGGAATGCCGGCCGGTAAGCGGCGAGATTACTTACGGCCTGGAGCGGATCGCGATGTATCTGCAAGGCGTGGAAAGCGTGTACGATTTGGTGTGGACGCGCGGCCCACAGGGCGTGGTTACTTACGGCGATGTGTTCCATCAAAACGAAGTGGAAATGTCCGAGTTCAATTTCGATCACGCCAATGTTGAATTCCTGTTCCAGTGCTTTGATACCTACGAGCGCGAATGCCTGATGCTGCTGGAGAAAAACCTGCCGCTGCCGGCTTACGAAATGGTCT
>CAZGUM010000026.1:0-17526 GCA_964529085.1 uncultured Methylomonas sp.
GGGGTTTGTTTGCCGTCATTGCGCGGCTCGGCGACGGCCAGACGTTTGCCGATAAAGTCTTGGGCATGGCTTAATACCGTTTCCAGACCTTTGCTGCGCAAATAGTCCAGATCCTTGTCGTTTAGACGAAACTGGCTGCGGAACTTGGATTTAGCCAAGCCGGCAAACAGTTCGTCCAAGTCCCGCACGGCTTTAACGCTATCTCAACACGCCGGCCGCCGGCGTGTAACTGTCCAACACATGAATGTAATTGGCGCGCTCATAGGCGCTGGGATCGATGGCGTGTTGCTGGCTGACGCTGCCTTTTAACTGGCTAATGGATTCGTATTCGTGTTCGATCAGCCATTGCTCCAGTTCCGCGCGAATTTCGCTGAGCTTACCCACGCCTTGCGCCAGTAATACACTGCACAGATGCACTACATCGGCCCCGGCCAACAAGGCTTTGATTACATCCGCGCTGTGATGAAAACCGCCGGTCACTGCCAGGGACAGTTTCACCCGGCCATACAGCAAGGCGGTCCAACGGATACGTAACAAGGCTTCGGCTTGCGTGGACAATTGCAGCTTCGGCACCACCTCCAGCGTCTCCAGATCGATATCCGGCTGATAAAACCGGTTGAATATCGCGATGCCGTCGGCACCGGCCGCTTCCAGGCGTTGGGCAAAATGGATCGGCGAACTGAATTGCGGCGATAGTTTTAAAGTCAGCGGCACACTCACCCGGCTTTTTAATTCCCGCAAAATATCGAGATAGCGGTTCTCCACAGTTTCGCTGCTTTCGTCGGCATTGGCCGCCAGATGGTAGATATTCAACTCCAGCGCGTCGGCCCCGGCTTGTTGCAAAGCTTGGCCGTATTCGATCCAGCCACCTTTGGAAATGCCGTTTAAACTGGCGATCACCGGAATGTGCAGATGGCTTTTCAGCCGTTGCAGGTTTTCCAGATACTGTTCCTGATAAGTCAGAATCTGATCCGGCACCGGATGAAAGGAGTCCGCTTCACCATAACCTATACTCTGCCCGTAAAAAAAACGCTCCATTTGCTGCTGTTCGGCTTCGATTTTTTCTTCAAACAAGGAATACATCACCAGAGCCGAGGCCCCTGCATCCTCCAGGCGGCGGGCGCTATCCAGATCCTTGCTTAAGGGCGACGCCGATGGCACCAGGGGGTGCGCCAGTTTCAGGCCCAAATAATTTGTCGTTAAATCAACCATGTTGGCTCTCCTGAGCAAGATCGGCTTTTAGGGCGGCTTTGGCGGCGGCGACGCTGGTGGCATCGCTCCATTCCAGCGCCGCCAATTGTTGATAGTAGCGGTAGCGGTTCTTCACGTCCTGCTGCGCCTGTTTCAAAAACGCTTCGGCGTGGTCGGGATGGCTTTGCCAGAGCATACTGAAGCGGGTTTCGCTCATCACGAATTCGCGCAGCGGCACCGACGGCTCGGCGGAATCCAACTGCATCGGATTCTTGCCTTGTTGGATACGGCCGGGATTAAATCGAAACAACGGCCAATGTCCGCTTTTGACTGCCAGGTTTTGCTGTCTATGGTTGTTGGACAAATCCACGCCGTGCGCAATACAGGGCGCATAGGCGATGATGATAGACGGGCCATCGTGGGCTTCCGCTTCCAAAAATGCATTCAGGGTTTGCGTGTCCTTACCGGCGTAAGCGACATGGGCGACGTAAACGTTACCGTAATCCATGGCTAACAAAGCTAAATCCTTTTTGGCCGTGGCTTTGCCGCCGGCCGAGAACTTGGCCACCGCGCCCAGCGGCGTGGACTTGGACGTTTGACCGCCGGTGTTGGAATACACTTCGGTGTCCAGCACCAGGATATTGACGTTGCGGCCGCTGGCCAACACATGATCCAAACCGCCGTAACCGATGTCGTAAGCCCAGCCGTCGCCGCCGATGATCCAGACGCTTTTCTTGCACAGATAATCGGCTAACGGTAACAAAGCCTGCGCAGCCGGTTGCTTCAGCGAAGGTAAATGCTGTTTTAATTCGGCGACACGTTGACGCTGATCGTATATGCCGGCTTCATCGGATTGGTCGGCTTGTAAAATTGCATCGACCAACTCGCCGCCCAAGGTTTCCCGTAGCGATTCCAACAATTCGGCCGCATGCTCGGCTTGCTTATCCACCGCTACCCGCATGCCCAAGCCAAATTCGGCGTTATCCTCGAACAAGGAATTGTTCCAGGCCGGACCACGGCCGTCGGCATTTTTAGTCCAAGGTGTAGTCGGCAAATTCCCGCCGTAAATCGACGAACAGCCGGTGGCGTTGGCGATGATCATCCTATCGCCGAACAATTGCGAGGCCAGTTTTACATACGGGGTTTCGCCGCAACCGACGCAAGCACCGGAGAATTCGAATAATGGCTGTAAGGCCATCGATCCCTTGATGGTATTGGTTTTCAACAAACGGCGGTCGTATTCCGGCAAGGACAAAAAGTAATCCCAGTTTTGACTTTCCGGCTCGCGCAACGGCGCTTGCGGACTCATGTTCAAAGCCTTCCGGCTGGCGTTGGATTTGTCGCGGATCGGGCAGATGTCCACGCACAGACCGCAACCGGTACAGTCTTCCGGCGCGACCTGATAAATAATCGAAAGCCCGGCCGGAAAATCCTTACCCAGCATGACAGCATGCTTAAAGGTCTCCGGCGCATCGCTCAATAGGTCGTTTGCGACGATTTTGCTGCGAATCGCCGCGTGCGGACAAACCATCGGGCACTTGCCGCACTGGGTACACAGATCGGTTTCCCAAACCGGAATCTCCAAAGCCAGATTGCGTTTTTCGTAGGCCGCCGTGCCGGTCGGGAATGTCCCATCCACCGGCATCGCGCTGACCGGCAAGGCGTCGCCGCGGCCGGCGATGATTTCGCCGGTGACCCGGCGGATAAATTCGGGCGCGCTGTCTGCAATCAATGCTGCAATATCGAAACTGCTGTTGGCTTGCTTGGGTAGAGGGACTTGTTGCAAGCCGGCCAAGGTTTCATCTATCGCTTTAAAGTTTAAATCAACGATGCGCTGGCCTTTTTTGCCGTAGGTTTTTTCCACGGCATGCTTGATCGCGGCGATAGCCTGATCTTGCGGCAACACGCCGGAAATCGCGAAGAAACAAGTCTGCATGATGGTATTGATCCGCTTGCCCATGCCTGATTTTTCCGCAACCGCGTTGCCGTCGATCAGATAAAAACGAATCTTCTTCGCCAGCATTTGCTCTTGCATCTTATGCGGCAAAGTATCCCAAACCTGCTCGACCGGTACCGGGCTATTCAATAGAAATACCGCGTTGTGAGCGGCATTGGCCAGCATGTCGTAGCGTTCCAGAAACACAGTTTGATGACAGCCGATGAATTTGGCGTCGTTTTCGGCTATCAAATAAGTTGAGCGGATCGGTTTGGGGCCGAAACGTAAATGCGAAACCGTGATGGCGCCGGATTTTTTCGAGTCGTACACGAAATAGCCTTGGGCAAACCAATCGGTTTCTTCGCCGATGATTTTAATCGTGTTTTTATTCGCGCCGACCGTACCGTCGCTGCCCAAACCGTAAAACATGGCTTGAAAGGTTTGGTCGTGGGCGTCGGTGCGATATTCGCTGTCCCACTCCAGGCTGGTATGGCTGACGTCGTCGTGGATGCCGATAGTAAATTGATTTTTCGGCCGCTCGCGTTTTAACTCGTCGTAGACCGCTTTGATCATGCCGGGGGTAAATTCCTTGGACGACAGGCCGTAACGGCCGCCGACCACTTTCGGCAAATCGGCAAACTTACCGCCGTTGCTGAAATCTTGCGCCAAAGCCGTCAGCACATCCTTATACAAGGGTTCACCGTCGGCGCCCGGTTCCTTGGTGCGATCCAATACCGCAATCTTCCGGCAACTGGCCGGTAAGGCTTCAAGCAAGCGCTCCGGCGCAAAGGGCCGAAACAAACGCACTTTCAACAGACCGACCGCTTCGCCCTGGCGATTGAGATAATCCAACGTCTCTTCCACCGCTTCCGCGCCGGAGCCCATCAGCACGATCACCCGTTCGGCATTCGGTGCGCCAACATACTCGTATAAACGATATGCCCTGCCGGTCAGCGCCGCGAATCTATCCATGGCTTGCTGAGCAATGTCAGGCAAGGCCGTGTAATAGGGGTTGACCGACTCCCGGCCTTGGAAATACACGTCCGGGTTTTGCGCGGTACCGCGCAGTACCGGCTTATCCGGTGTCAAGGCCCGTCCGCGATGTTCGCTAACCCAGGCATCGTCTATCATCGCTCGAATGACCGCATCGTCGACACTAACGATTTTCGACACCTCGTGCGAGGTGCGAAAGCCATCGAAAAAATGCATGAAGGGAATCCGGCTTTGCAAGGCCACCGCGTGAGAAATCAGTGCCAGATCCTGCACTTCCTGTGGCGAATTGGAGCATAGCATGGCAAAGCCGGTCATCCGAGCCGCCATCACATCGCTGTGATCCCCGAAGATAGACAGGCCCTGGCAAGCCAGGGAACGGGCGGCGATATGAAACACTGTCGGGCTTAATTCGCCGGCGATTTTGTACATATTCGGCAGCATCAGCAGTAAACCTTGCGATGCGGTAAACGTGGTGGCAAGAGTACCGGCTTGCAACGCGCCGTGTATAGTACCGGCCGCGCCGGCTTCACTTTGCAATTCGACAACTTTGGGGACCGTACCCCATAAATTCGGTTGCCCGCGCGACGACCATTCATCTGCCCACTCTCCCATCGGCGACGACGGCGTGATCGGGTAAATGGCGATGACTTCGTTCAACTTGTGGGCAATGCCGGCGGCGGCCTGGTTACCGTCAATGGTGAGGGTGTGTTGAGTTTCCATGGGGAACAACCTTTTGCGTAATAAAACGGGGCCGGTCGGCCATTGCCGCCGGCTCTTCTGAACAGTACTAAGGATAGTCAAAAAAACGGCCGACCAATTGACTAATAATTAGTCAATTTAAAGCCGCTTCAAACAAGACGGGCACTGGAAAGCTTTGCCCACGATTTGATCACAAACTTATCCACAGCTTCTGTGTATAACTGTACTTTTGGACAATGGTTACCGCGTCAAAATAACCGCCCCACCTTGAAAGCGGTTAAGTTAAATTTGCCGCGGTAGCGTTGCGAACGCGAAATTGCCGACTCCCGGCTTATTCATCGCGTAAGACTATGGGCATGATCTTTTCTTCGACGCTGATCACTGCCTTATTTAGCACAAAGAAATGTTTGTCCTCGACAAATTGCACACCCAACATGTAAAAAATCGGCCCCCAAAATGGATTGATCATCAAGCCGCCCAGCGTGCTTTTCAGAGTCCGTTTTAGATTTCTCAACGGATTAAAAGCGACCGCCAAAGTCTGTTGGGGATGTTCGTCAAACACCTGCGCAATCGGTTTTAACGTGTGTTGGTCCCGGCTTTCCAGTTCTCTCATGGACACCGTCAGTTTTTGCGCCATCTTATAGAAATGCAGACGGGCTAAGGTGGCCGAAATCGCAAATGCGATAGCCATCAACGGCAACAGAATAACGGGCGGCAATAAGGGGGCGAAAGCCGGCGCCAGCAATACCGAGCCATAACCCAGCATGATGGTATCTTCGCCGCGCTCCACATCGCGATCCAGATTTTTGACGATGGCAATCACTTGATTGCCGGATTGATCCAAATAACCTTTGTCTTGAGCCATATCAGTCTCCTTCAGGTTGAATTTGCAGGCCTCCGATTAGATGCCTGCCGGTAAAAAAAGTCAACCGGCGTTCCCGTGTCCGATTGACGCATCATATATCCACAACGCCCCATTTCGCTTGTAAATACTCTCGGCGCGTGTCGAAAATCCGCTGCAATTTTTCGGCTATCAGCAAACCGTGCAACAGCCGCCCCAACCATCCCCAGCGCATCGTATAAAACACTATGTCTTCCAACAGCACCCCGCCGGGAATTTCGTTTAAAGCCACCTCATGGCTCCAAAAATTGAACGGCCCCACCCGCTGTTGATAGACGAACCGTCGCGGCTGGTCGCATTGGCTGACTTCGGAAAGCCAAGACATCGGTAACCCGAATACCGCTGTCATGCGGTAACTGATCAGCAATCCGGCATAAATGTCGTCCGGAACCGGGGAAATAATCTCGACATGAAAAAAATCCGGCGTGATGCTGTTGAGATAATTCGGTGATGAGAAAAACGCCCAAGCCTCTGCCTGCCCGACGGCAAGACGCTGCTGGCGATGAATACGGTAAATTTTCATATTTCTGCGGTTAGCGAGAGCAAGCGGACGCGACTGTTAGCAATCTACCGCAAAATGAATTTTATGGTAGCTCGAAAGAGCATGATAAAGATTGAAACCGGGCTAACGATTCAGGCCTGATTATTAGCTGTCAGGGAACTGCTAACAAGTTGTTCTCAGGGAGAGGTCCCCTCACCAACCCTCTCCCAGCAGGAGATGGTGCATTGATTCTTTGGTGGCTCACCTTAGTAATTATTGGCTTTTTCGAAGCAGCAAAAGATGGGGCGGTACAGGGCGATAAACCGCTGGTACATCAATCGCCGGCGTGTTGCGCTTTACCGCTGTCTTACTTGATTTCCGCAATCAAATCGCCGAGATTTTCGCGCTGCCGAAGTACGAAGTTTCTACTTTCCGCAGCAGTTCTACTACTTAACGAGATGATCTCCTTGCGATATTTATGCGCGAGATACCCGGCGAATATCCCACCGGAAAACAATGCAAAGGGATGCCGAATTAGAGAGCGGGTAATGCGTCTACTAGCGTGCGTCAGGCCGGAAATGACGATACCCATTACCACGCCCATTACCAAAATCTCACCATTGGTAGCCGGCGGCATCCGCAGGGCCTTGCTTTTGGGCTTGGCGATTTTTTAATTTTTTCGGCGACGGTGTATTTGGCTATTTTCGATTGCGTCATGTAAGTCAACCGCCATTATTCGGTGGCGCGGATTTACTTACTAACTGCTGTTTATCGGTTGAACTCCCGTTCAAGGCACTTTGCAGCAAGCCGTCATAGCCATAAATATCCGGATAGAACCGCGGTTTATTGTCCCGATCGACAAACGCCGTGGTATAAAAAAACAATACCGGTATCGATCTTTTCAGGCTCACTCGTTGGGTTTTAGGTCCGGCCATAGCTTGCTGTATTGTTTGCAGGTTCCATTCGGCTTGGTCGCCAAGCACGAACTCCGCCAGCTTTTCCGCGTCCGCAACTCGAACGCAGCCGTGACTGAGATCCCGGCGATCCCGGTTAAACGCCGATTTGCCCGGCGTATCGTGTAAATAGACATCGGCCTTGTTCGGAAAAATAAACTTCACCCGCCCTAACGGATTGTTACTGCCGGGCCGCTGTCTGGCACGCATCCTGCCGCTTTTGAGTTCGTCAACGATACTATTCTGATTTTCTTCATCTTCGCCGGCGGAGCGTTCGACCAGCTCGATATCCTGATCGTCCAGAAACCCCTCATTGTCCATGAGTTTCGGCAGCATTTCCTTATCCAGGATACTTTTCGGAATATTCCAGTACGGCATGAACTCCAGATATTTCATCTCTTCCCATAGTACCGGCGTCTGATTCTGCTCGGCTTTGCCGACAATCACTTTCATCGTCAACGGCTCCAGATCTTCTCGGGATTTGAATGCCCACAACTGAAACGCCGGGATATTCACAAAAATCCTTGGCCCTTCCGGCAACTCCGGCATCCAGCGTAAACGTTCCATGGCTAATTCGATCATGGCAATTTTGTCGGCCGGCGATTGATTTATTAAGGCCAGGGTTTGTTTCCCGATCACGCCATCGGCTTTCAAACCTTGCTGCTGCTGTACGCGTTTTACCGCTTCCGCGGCCGCCGAATCGTAAACTGTTTCCGCAGGGCTAACACCTGTAATTTCCGTAGCCGTCAATTCGCCTAAATCGAGCAAATGTCGGCGTAATTCCGGCAATTGCGGGTCTTGCTCGCCGGGATGCAGCGATTTCGTCAACACCAATTTCGGCCACTGCATCGTGGTATTTTGCTGACGATACCCGGCCAATAAGGATTTTAACTGCCGATATTGTTTGATTTTCGGCGCCAACGCTTCCGGCAAATCGGCAAGGTTTTGTTGCTTAAGATATTGGTCGAGCAAAATCGCGATATCGCCAGCCGACTTAGCGGCAAACTGGGCGGGATAATCAAAATTACGCGGATCGACTCTACCGATATATAGATCCCGCGCGTAATGCACTAACGCAATTGACAAGGCCACGTCGTAAGACGCCAATTCCGCCGTCGCACTTTGCGGCAGCGTAACCGCATGTTGCAAATAGCCGCGTAAACGTTCGGCATCGTAATTTAGCGGATTCAGGCCGTCCGCAGTTGCGTTGTTCAATACGGTCAACGCATCTTCCCGGTTTTTCGCCGACCGCTCAACACCCAGCCAGATCAATTGATTGGCATTCATCCGATATAACTGCTTCACGACTTCGCTGTGCGCGGAAAAATCGGCTGGCCCTAGCAAGGGATGCTGTTTGCTTGCCAGCAGCGATTCTATCGCCTGCCTGATGCCGGGTTCCGGACTTTGCGTATTCGCGGGTTGCGAGAAAAAATACAGCAATGCCAACAATGCCAGCATACGTGAGGCGTTGAGCGGTTTATTTGTATTTTGCGTCGATGCGGCGTACTGCTTCATTATGCTTACGGTTTTATCTGCGGGTTATATTCGGCATATCGGCAAAATATGCATTTGAGCTCTGACTGTACCCGACGACGAGGCCGCGCACCCTGCTGTACTGCCAACAATCGGCACATACGGCAAGTAGGAAGTAAGCAAATATTCTCGCATACAAATAACCGAAGCCAAATCCGTCGCGCCATTTTATAACCCTCCCGGATACGGGCGCCGCGACGACCCTGTTATTTGCTTAACCGTTTGCATGTCTAAGTAGAGACTGTCATTTTTATCGAACTGTCCGGCCCCACTCCAATACATCAGGATTAACCGGCTGCCGCAATCGAGTTACGGACACTGGCAACGTACCGGTTAACAATTTGCCGATATAGACATGGCAGCTTCGCGTTAAAATAAGCCATCTGTTGCCGACGCTACACACAAGACTTAAGGTTTTGTCTTCTTAATGTATCCAAACCCGACATTTCATTCCACGCCCAACGCCGAGCAACTCAACAGCGATTGCCGCTGCACGTCGCTGAATCGCAAAGCGCTACGCGCCGAACTGGCCAAACTCGGCGACAACGACGCCTTGTATCGGATGATTACCGAAGAACGCCCTCATCTGTTCGCCGAGTCTGTAGTGTTTATCGATCGGGATTGCCTGGACCGGCAATTGCATATCATCTCCGCGCTGGAACGCGTGATTTCGCTGCCCGCTTATCAACAACATGTGCTGACGTATGCACCCGACGCCGCGCAATTTTTTACCGAAGCGCAAGGCGTATTCCTGGGTTACGACTTTCATCTCAGCGCTGCGGGACCGAAACTGATAGAGATCAATTCCAACGCCGGCGGCGCGCTGATCAACGCCGTGCTGATTCGCGCGCAAAACCGTTGTTGCGAAATCGTTGAGCATAGGCAACCCGGCAAACTTGATTTACCCCGGCAGAGCAGCCACCCGGCGGAAAATTTATTCATGGACATGTTTTACCGGGAATGGCAGGCCGAACGCGACTTAAAGCCCTTGCTCAGCATCGCCATCGTCGACCACGACCCGTTGAATCAATACTTGTGGCCGGAGTTTCTGCTGTTTAAGCATCTGTTTGCACAACATCAAATCCAAACCGTCATCTGCGATCCGGCCGAGCTTAGCCATCGCGACGGCGCGCTGTGGCACGGCGATCTAAAAATCGATCTGGTCTACAATCGTTTAACCGACTTTGGCTTGGAAGCCGAAAGCTGTTTAGCATTACGCGAGGCTTACTTGACCAACGCCGTGGTACTGACCCCGCATCCGCGCAATCACGCATTGTATGCCGACAAGCGAAATCTGGCCTGGCTGGGAAACGACGCGTTTCTGCAAACGATATGCGTCGACGAGAATACCCGTTCGGTATTGCAAGCAGGCATTGCGCACACGGTGTTAGTCGAGCCGAAAAATGCCGAATGGTTTTGGTCTAACCGCAAGCAACTGTTTTTCAAGCCCGCCAAGGGTTATGGCAGCAAAGCGGCCTATCGCGGAGACAAATTGACCCGGCGAGTATTCGAGGATATCCTGCAACACGATTATGTCGCGCAAACCCTGGTCAAACCTAGCGAAAGACATCTGGACGCCGGCGAATTGAAACTGGACCTGCGCCATTATGTCTATCGAGGCCAAACCCAGTTGATCTGCGCCCGCCTCTACCAAGGCCAGACCACCAACTTCCGCACGCCGGGCGGCGGTTTTGCCCAAGTGCTTGTGGTTTCGTAAATTAATAGTCAGTCTTGCCCCAACAGAGTGGCATTGGCGGCATTGACTATGGCATAGACAGTCAAGTCGGCTATATTGGCTCTGATTGCAAAAATCGAATGCGTCATAAAGTTCACGCTGAACGGGTTTGAACCGCTGAACGATGGTAACACCATATCGAAAAACGCCGGATAATCGTAGAATCGGCGAATTTATTGATCCACGGGAGTTGATATGGAACCCAGCAAGGCACTAATAGGCATTGGCGCTGCGATCCTGGTCATCGGTTTGATTTTGCACTACGCGCCCTGGCTAATCAATTGGTTCGGCAAGCTGCCGGGCGATATCCGGATTGAAAACAAAAACAGCTCGGTATTTATCCCAATCACCTCGATGATCGTGGTCAGTGTGCTGCTCACCCTGCTGGCGAATTTGTTGTTCCGAAGATAACGTTGCCCGGCAAGGTATCAAGCATGGCTAAACTGATAATTTACAACCACGGCATGGACAGCATCCCTTGGGGCAAAAAAGCGCTGGCATTGGCGGAAATTGCCGAAAATCGGGGTTTTGAGTTTAGAAGCCCGGATTATCAAGCCAGCAACGATCCGGAGTGGCGGGTACAACAGCTATTGGCGCAAAATATAAGCGGATACGATAAAATTATCTTGGCGGGTTCCAGCATGGGGGCGTATGTGGCGACAGTCGCTGCGGAGATCATCAACCCGAACGGGCTGTTTTTGATTGCTCCCGCCTTTTATTTACCAGGATACTCTCGCACGGAGTTTAATCCGCAGACCGCCCGTATCGAGGTATTTCACGGCTGGCAGGACGACGCGGTCCCGCCGGAGAACGTCTGGCGCTTCTGCGCCGAACATCGAGCCCGCCTGCATCTGCTGGACGCCAACCACCGCTTGTTAAGCATATTACCGATCATGGCCGCGGCGTTCGACCGGTTTCTAGGCGAATGCCTAAGTTAATACCCGAGGATATTTTTCAATGAGCGATTACAAGAAATATCACTGCATGGAATGCGAACACATTTACGACGAAGCCGAGGGCGATCCGGACAGCGGCATCGCACCTGGCACCCGCTGGGCGGACATCCCCGACGATTGGGACTGTCCCATCTGCGGCGCGCCGAAAAGCTTTTTCAAGCTACTGGAATATTAAGCAGCTACGGCATCCTCAGTACATGCCGTTACCCAATAACGCACCAGCCGCCGCACCGATACCGGCGGCTATCGGGTCGCCGCCGCCAAACTGATAACCTATCGCGCTACCGACCATGCCGCCCAACAATCCTTGCGGCGAACGTTGATCGTAACTGTTGTAACGCGGCGCGGGCGGCGGCGCATAGTAGCGGGGAGCCGGCACATATTCGACTACCGGCGCGGGTTGGTAATAAATCACCTCCTCCCGATATATCGGCCGGTCGTAGTCCTCATAGTGATGATGGTGACCGTGATGCCCGCCCCAATGGCCGTGATGGTCCGCCAAGGCAACCGACGAAAACAGTAATCCCAAAGCGATTAATTTAGATCTTTTCAACATCGCAAACCTCCTGTTAGAAAATTATTTGCTTGGGATAAATTGTGTTGCAGGCAACTTAATCTTCGCTTAAAGACCATCGGCTATGGATTCCGAATCGATTTTTCTTAACGGTTCTTTGGCTCCACCCGCTTCAACAAACCAAATAAATCGCTATTTGTCGACAACACGATAGTGGCTTCGCCGTCTATCACTTTACGGTAGGTTTCCATACTCTTCAAAAACTTGTAAAACTCCGCGGACTCGGCCTTCTGTCCGTAAGCCTTGGCATAAATCTCGGTGGCCTTGGCATCGGCCTCGCCTTGAATCTCCTGAACGCGTTTATAGGCTGTGGACTCGATTTCGTTGATATCGCGCTCCTTGTTGCCGTTAATCCGCGCCGCTTCGCCTTCGCCTTCCGAACGAAAGCGCTGGGCAATCTGCAAGCGCTCGCTGATCATCCGTTGATGAATTCGCTCCAATACCTGATGGTTGTAATTAATACGTTTGAAACGCACATCCAGCAGTTCGATACCAAACTCAGCCAATTTCGGTGCCGCCGCATCGAATACGTCTTTTTCAATCGCGGCCCGACCCACCCGTATCGGCCGCAACACGCCTATCGTCCCTTCGCCGGTCAGCGGCCCCAGGCTCTCGTCCTGCAAAGGTTTACGATCCTTATCCGAACGCACCACCTCGATTAACTCGTGGCGGGCGATCGCGGTACGGGTTTCGCTGCCCAAAATGTCTTCCAACCTGGATTGCGCACTACGCTCGTCGCGCAAGCGCAAGTAATACTGCATAGGCTGAGTGATCCGCCAGCGCGCGAAAGTATCGACCTGCACATAAGTTTTGTCCTTCGTGGACATCTCCACCATCGGTCCGTCCCACGCCAGGTAACGTTTGTCGAAGCTGTTGACCTGCTGGGTAAACGGGATTTTGAAATGTAGGCCGGGGCTGGTAACCGGCTCGCCGACCGGTTTACCGAATTGGGTGATGATGACTTGCTCCGCCTGATTAACCGTATAAGTCGATTGCAGCAGCAGAAATGCCGATAAGGCAATTAATGCCCAAACTCTTAACGGGGAACTCATGGCGTCACCCCCGCTGTTTGACCGGGAAACGGCAACATCGGCAATATCTGCTGCACGGTATCGTCGACGATAATCTGCTGCCGGGCTTGCGGCAACACATCACCCATGGTTTCCAGGTAAATTCGGGTGCGGGTCACGTCCGGTGCTTTCAAATATTGCTCAAGGACCTGATTGAAGGCTGTCACATCGCCCTCGGCTTCGTTAATCCGCTTAAACCGGTAACCTTCGGCGGCGCGAATTTTCTGATCCGCTTCGCCGCGCGCCCGCGGCACGGCTTTGTTATATTCGCCATTGGCCAGGTTAATTGCATTTTCCCGATCCTGCTGCGCCCGATTCACTTCGTTGAAAGAAGGCTGCACCGGTTCGGGCGGGTTGACATTCTTCAACTGTACTTGGTTGATCGACACCCCTAGCTGATAGCGGTCGGCCAACATACGGGCACGCGCCAAAACGGTTTCCTCGATCTCCTGCCGGCCTATGGTAATGATCTCGTCGACGGTACGATCACCGACCACTTCGCGCATGACCGCCTCGGAAATATCCCTTAAAGTCAGGCCTGGGGCGCGCACGTCAAACAAATACTTCTCGGGATCGGTAATCCGGTATTGCACGATCCATTCCACCAACGCTGAATTCAAATCGCCGGTCACCATCGATTTTTCCAAAGCCGGTTCGTCGCCGATTTGATCGGGATTGGTAAAACCCGGCGAAGCAAAACCGAACTCCAGCTTTTGCTGACGCTGAGTCGCAACGGTAATGACATTGTCGATGCCGAACGGCAACTTAGCGTGTAGACCGGACGGCACTTTTTCGATGTATTCGCCAAAACGCAGCACAATACCCTCGGACTCGGCCGGAATGGTATAAAACGACATCGTCGCGCCAACCAGTAAAGTAACAACCGTCAATATCGCCAATGGCGAAATCGGCAACGATTCGGGCAGGCTTTTGAAAATAGGATGAACGTCATTCACGAGCTAGCTCCTGTTAAATCGGCTAGAAATAGGGAAAAGCAAATCCCTAGACAACCCGGCATTCGGCGGTCAAGCATGAACGCAGTCGGGCATTTCGTCAATTTGGCGTGGTCTGACTCGTTTAAATGACGGCGATCTCCGCGATCCGACTAAACCCTCTGTCTAGAAAACCTTCTCGGCATTCATGCTGCTCTGCCGTAAAAACGCTTCAAATTGGTCGCTGGGCATCGGTTTGCCGAATAGATAACCTTGTAGCTCCTGGCAGCCCTGTTCGCGCAAAAACTCCCGCTGTTCTATGGTTTCCACGCCCTCGGCGATGGTGCGCAAACCCAGGCTGCCGGCCAAGCTGATCACCGCGCTGACGATGGCCTTGTCTTCCGAATCGGTGCTGATGTCGCGGACGAAGGATTGATCGATTTTTAATTTGTATACTTTAAATTTTTTCAGGTAACTCAAGGACGAATAACCGGTACCAAAGTCGTCGATAGACATGCGCACACCGCGATGATGCAAATTATCCATCACCGCAATGGCGGCTTCGGGGTTTTGCATCGCCACCCCTTCGGTCAATTCCAGCTCCAAATACTCGGGCGGCAAACCTTCTGCGTCGAGTATGCGAGATACCAATTCCGGTAACGCCGGATGACTAAATTGGGCAGCCGACAGATTAACCGCCATGATGAACGGCCCCAAGCCCTGCTCCAAGCAGTGTTTCGCGTGCCGCACGGCGGTTTGTAACACCCACTCCCCTATCGGCAGAATCAGCCCGCTATCCTCGGCGACAGGGATGAATTCGGCCGGCGAAACCATGCCAAATTCGGGATGCCGCCAACGCAACAAGGCCTCCGCACCGATGACTTGCCCGCTATGCATATCCGCTTGCGGCTGATAATAGACATGAAATTGCCGGCGATCCAAGGCATGCCTTAGCGCATTGACCAATTGCAGGTTGCGTTGGGCGCGGGCGTGCATTTCCGGCGTAAAAAAGCGGTACCCGTGCCGGCCTTCGGTTTTGACTCGGTACATCGCCGCATCGGCGCTTTTGGAAAGGCTTTCCAAATCCCGGCCATCGTTAGGATACAGTGCAATGCCGATCGATGCGCTCATCGTCAAATCGAATTGCTCGATCCGGCAAGGCAGGGCAATGGCATACAGCAATTTTTGCGCAACGTTTGCAGCCCCATCGGCACCCGCTCCCGGCAGCAGGAAAATGAATTCGTCCCCGCCCAAGCGGGTCACGGTATCTTCGTCCCGCAACACCGCGCGCAAGCGATTGGCCAACTCCACCAGCAACGCGTCCCCGACGCTATGGCCCAGCGTATCGTTAATATCTTTAAAATGATCGAGGTCGAGAAACATCAGCGCCAAATGGCCGCTGCTGCGCTTTGCCAAACTCAACGCATATTTCAAGTGTTCGTCCAGCTGACTGCGATTCGGTAAACCGGTCAGCGGATCGTAATTCGCCAAATAGTAAATATGTTCTTCGGCCTGTTTGCGCTCGATAGCCAAGGCGACAAAGTGCGCCACCATCTCCAGTAGGCGCAGTTCATGGCTATCGGGCACCGCGGGCTGGCGCTGATAGATGGCAAAACTACCCAGGACTTTCTTGCCGGAGGAAAGGATGGGTTCAGACCAGCACGCCCCCAAACCAGCCTGTTCCGCCAGCGGCAGATAAGGCTGCCAGAAAGGGTGTTCGGCGATATTCTCGACTATGGTCCGCTTCCCGGTGAATGCCGTATTGCCGCAGGACCCGAGTCCGGCGCCTACGGTGGCGCCGTCGATCGCTTGATTATAGAAATCCGGAAGACTGGGGGCAGCACCTATGCGTAAGCGCTGACCGTCATCCACAAGCAAAATCGAACAAAGACTACCCGGTAGCATCGTCTCAAGTTCAGTGACCACGTCCTGCAGAATATTCGGCAACGGCACGTCGCCGTTCAGACGTTCAAGCATGAAAATACGCAAGCTTTCCATTTGCCGGGCTTGCAAACGCTCCGCCTCGCGCTCAAAGCCGTTTAAAGCATGATCGATGTCCATGACCATTTCCATCAGCAGTTTACGCGCGGCGTCGTCAAAAGCATTTTCGGTGTCCGCATACAGCATAAAAGCGCCAATAGTCTTGCCTTTCAAATGTAAGGGCAAGGCCGCGGATGCATTCCAATCGTATTTGGCGCCCCGCTCGTGCCACGCGCTTGTCGCGGAATCGTGCTGAAAATCCTGACACCAGAACGGCCTGTCTTCGCGTACGGCCGTACCGGTAGGTCCGCAGCCGGATGGCAAGTCTTCATCTATCGTTATTTCAATTCCATCCAGATATTCGGTACCGTTTCCGTAAGACGCCACCGGTTTAATCAGTTTGCTGCTTTCATCCACTATACCGATCCAAGCCATCGTCATCCCACCGAAAATCACCGCGTCGCGGCAGATTTGCGGAAACAGCTCAGCTTCGCTGGTACACCTGACAATAGCCTGATTGCACTGACTTAAAGCGGCGTACAACTGGGTCAGGCGTAGATTTTTCGCCTCGACATCTCGGCGTTCGGCGTCGACATTCGCCAATTTGAACCGGGTCTCCGATAGCCAGGCCATCACGCTATTTTCCAAGCCCTTAGCAACCGGAATATTTTCCGAAAAATCGCCGCGCCCCAGACGAACGATCTGAGCATGCAATTCATCGACCGAGGCCCCCAATATGACATGCAAAGTCCGATAGACCCGCCACAGCATCAAGACCAGCATCATGCCGAAAACTACGAATACACCGCGCAATACCACAGCAACAAACTCCTTGGCCTGCACTTCCTTGAGCGTACGGCCCTCCATCATCTGGTAGGCCTCGCTGATCGGCCGCATGATCATGGCTTTCGCCTGATGATAGGCTTTATCCTGTAGTAATAAGCTGGCCTCATGACGCCTGGCTACGGACGAATCGCCTTCGGTAAGTGCCATTGCCGCGTATTCGATCTTGGTTAGGGCATCGGAATGGGCTTTCGCTTCCGCCATCCTCGCTAATTCCGCCTCGGTAAACCCGGCATGCCGCATCAAATCCAGTAAGGCAACGGCTTGACCGCTGGAATACTGGGGCGCCTGACCGTCGGCTATCATCAAATCCCAATACGCATATTGATAATCAAGCGGCCTCGGTAATCTGCCGTCGCGAATATCCAGAATCTCTTGGAAGTAACGCTTGTAGATAGGATCGCCGGTCGCCACGTAAGCGCGCACCATATGTGAAAGATCGTCCGACGACTGACGTAATTCGTCCATCAGCAGATGGGATTGCAAGCGTATTTCATTGACGCGGTCGATCTGCTTTTCCGAACGGACGTATATCGCAAACATAATGGCGAAAACCACAAACACGGCCAAGGTCAGCCACAGGCTGCGAGAAAACCGGGAAAAGTAAAGGGGCCGCATCTTTGTGCTCATGCCGTTTTTAGGCGTCGAAATTGATTTTACTTATGCAAACTTGTATATACGTCATCACGGAAACCATGAGTTCCACTGAAATTATTCTACACCCATAAGCACCCAGCCACTGAGAATTC
>CAZGUM010000026.1:17626-33214 GCA_964529085.1 uncultured Methylomonas sp.
CGCCATTGCAACATCCTGCCTTACGGAGCTATTTTATGTATAAATCCAATGCCAGCCTTGGCCGATTGATTCTGACTTGTTTAATTTGTTTGCCGCTTCTCGCAACAGCTCAAGCCGATGCGTTGCAGACCGGCCAGCAAGCGCCGCTGTTTCAATTACCGGCACAAGACGGTTCGAAAATAAGTTTAGCCGACCGCCAGGGTAAAGGCTGGACCGTGTTGTATTTTTATCCCAAAGCCGGGACACCGGGATGCACGACGCAAGCCTGCGCGTTTCGCGATGCCATTCAAGCAATACGCCGGCAAAATGCCGAGGTTTACGGCATTAGCACCGATGAATTGCAGGATTTGGCCGAGTTTCATCGGCAACACCAGTTGACGTTTCAGCTGTTATCGGACGCGGACGCCACGGTTACGGAAGCTTACGGCGTGAAGATGCCGATACTGAATCTAGCCAAACGTCGGACTTTCATTTTAGATCCTAGCCTGACAATACGTAGGATAGACGACGATGTCGACCCGGCGCTGGATGCGCAACGCGTCGCCCGGACGCTTGAACAGTTGCAGCTAGCCCCGTAACCAATTCAGCCTTTGCAGTCGGCGAATTGTAGAGACGCAAAATTTGGCGTCTCTACAAGACATTTACTAAAAATCGGGTGGTTAGTGAATTCGGACCAAGTAACCCTCGGTTTTTTCGCAACCGGGTTTGCTATGAGCAGTAATGCTTAAACGCGCAAAACCGTGTTCGATAGGACGATCCAACTTGCCTTTAATTTCCAAGCGGCCGCTGGGTTGTTGAGCAATTTGTAACTCTTTAGGGGTGAAATGATATTTGGTTTCGCCGGCGCTAACATTGATCACCACCGATGTGAGCGTGGTATTAGACGATGCCACCAGGGAAAATTCGGTGAAGGATTGTAGATACTTATTTGTCGCGGGCTGAAACTCGGAAAAAACCGGTTTGTCGCAGTGATGCGAACTCTGACTGCTGCCGTAAGCATATGCGGCATTGCCGCTTACGCTTAACAACAAGGCGACAGTGACTCGAATTAGGTTACTCATTAATTTCTCCGTGGACGGGATTTAGGGTTTTATTCGGAGTAGCTTACCAACAAATCATAACTTTGCTGGCCGTCATCGTTAATCAAGCAAGATTTCGTACTCAGTACCACACTCCCAGCCCCCGGCTTTAGCTCAATGAACTAGCAGTAATAGAAAGTATTTCCTGATACAAAACAATATGCTAAGCACTTTTCACCAAACTTTAGCACCTCAGAATATCTCTACGAAAAATTCTGTATCCCGCCAGGTGTGCAATCGCAACCGTGACGACCATTTTCGCTGCTCCCGCAAAACACTACCGATGCTTTGGTTTACCAGATCGACATTTGAAAATCGAGGCTACGTTCCGCCAACCAGACCAGAGCAACTACGGCGATGGACACTGACCCCATTTTCAACACCAAGGCCGGATAGTAGCGATAACGGCTCAGATACGCAATCAAGGGCAAGGCGGCGCCGACAATCACTAACTGCCCGGCTTCCACCCCAAGATTAAAGCCCAAAAGCGACAACACGCGTTGCGCATCCGGCAAGCCCATATCCAGCAACACACTGGCGATACCCATGCCGTGGATTAAGCCGAAACCAAAGGCGAACCAGGTGCGGCGTGTGGTAAATATAGGGTAAATATTGTTGAAAGCGGCCAGCGCGACCGACGCGGCGATAGCCGACTCCACCCAGCGGGACGGTAGTGAGATAAAGTGCAATACCGTCAGACTCAAGGTTAATGAATGCGCCAACGTGAAGGCCGTAACCACACCCAACACATCGTAAAATACCGGCTTAAAGCCGGCTTTAGGCAGCCAAGCCCCTTTTTCCCAAATCAAAGCCGCCGGCAGTAACAGACTCAACAGAAACAGGATGTGGTCGAAACCGATCCAGATATGCCAAACGCCTTCGTCGCCAAAATGAGCCAGCGCCCGCCACAAGGACGGATCGGCGTCCAACACAAAATCCGTGAGTTGGCGGTCGGGACTAAAGATTGCGGTATCGGTTTGACCTTCATGAACGACGCTTATCAGCCCGCGATGCTGCGGATCAAGATCGAAAAACAAGCGGTATCCTAGCGACAAAGGCCCGGAAGTTGACGGACAAGTCGCCTGAAAATTTAATACCGCGTAATGGCCGTCGCTGTGCTCGTCGACCAGTAAGTTTGCCGGTTGCAACGAACAGACTTGCTTACCCATATTAAGCTGCAATCGACTTAGCGCGTAGGTATAGATCATATTTTGGCTTTCACGCAATTCCGCCCAGGTGATATTGCTGTCGTCGTTTGCATCCAAGCCCAAGGCATAATCCAGGTCGCGCAAGGCAATATCCCATTGCCCGGCGATTTGCCGCCCGTCAACCTGCACCGTCAAATAACTATCGCTGGGCTTATGGGCTAAGGCACTAAAGCTTGCCGCCAGCAGCCAGGTTGTTAATATCAGCCTTATCATGCCCTCCCCCCGTCTAGCTGCTGCAGCAATACTTGCAGCCGCGCATCCTGAAGCCTGGATTGCGCTAAAAACGTCAGTAGCGGCTGAAGCTGCTGTCTTGTGTTGCCGCTGGCTACCGCCGCTTCCAGCAGAATGCGGGCGTCGCGTGGCTCTCGCTGTACGGCCCAATTGGCTTGCGCCAGCGCCAATGCGGGTTCGGGCCGGTTTAACACATACAGTAAAAAGCGCGCCTCATCGCCTTGATGACTGGTATCGCCGCGCATCCGACTGGCGGCAAAGCGGGCGGTCAGCGCGTCGATATGCGCATTGACCTTTGGCAACTGCAAGGCCTGTTCAGCCAAGGTCAAACGTAGTAACAAACCGTCGGCGCGTGTATCGTCACCGAGCAATGCCACCACCTCCGAGTAACGCTTTTGTTCCAGTAAAAAGTCGGCATAGGTAGCCAACAGATAACCGTTACGGCGCTGTAATTGCAGAGCTTGCTGGTAATATTGTTCAGCCGCATCTGCATTGCCCATACGCTCCGCCATTTCCGACAGCGTCGTCAACGCCCATTGTTTATCTTGCGGCTCGGCATGTTCCGCAGCCGGCACAAGTTGCGCCAGTTGACGATAAGCGGCATTGAGCTGCCCGGAAACACTTAGCGTCGAATTAACACAAACTTGGCCGATCAGCGGCTCGGCCAATTTCAATAAAGGTAAACAACTGTTGAGGGCATCCGCGTACCTGCCCTGTACTTCCAGAATCGCCGCCCGCGTCAACCAGGCTTGCGCCAAGCGTGGTTGACGCACCAAGGCCCGATTCAAATACTCCAGGGCTTGCGGAAACTCATGGCGATTTTGAAACAAGGTGGCCCGCAAAGTTAGAACCTCGGCACTCGGCTGCGCGACTGCGAGCCAAGGCGCCAAGGCCGCTTCCGCGTAGCCGTAATAGCGTGGGTCCGATTCGGCGCGGCCCAATTCGATATAACGCCGTACCAGCGCCAATGCCGGTTCCAAATTATTTGGTTGGGCCGCGACTTGTTTGCGCAAGTACCGAATTTCCAACCAACTCTCGCCTCTGGCCGGCAAGGTCTCGACTATTTCGTCGTCGGCCTTGGGTAAATACGGTTGTGCTCCCACATTACTGAATACGGCCGCAGACAAGATTAAACTTAAACTAAGCCAATACTTCATTAACGCCTCCTTTGGCACGCTTATCGATTCGGGGGCGAACGCAGCCGCCCCCTGCCCTCGTTAAAACGCTGCTTAGTTATTCGGGCAGCTACCCACAGCCAAGGAAACGGCGTCGAAACAACCGGACTCGCCCGGATCGACATGGCGGCTTTGCCGACCGCTATTGGCAAAGGCCACATAAGGAAACACTTCCTGATAGGTTCTGTCGTTAGCGTTGACGCCGTCGGCGATGCGGTTATTCGGAAAGCTGTTGAAGGCCGGATTTAACACCCCGGCCACCGCTTGTAAGGAAATATCGGTGACATCGTCGGATACCCGCCGCCCATTCGGGAAGCCGGCAGTATCGCCCGCCAGAAATGCCATACGTTTCCGCGCACTTAAAGGCGTCGGGCCTATGCCGGTGTTTAAGCGCAACAGATCCGCCACCGGCCCGCGCTGGGCCGGAGAACAGCCGGGACAAATCGGTGCGGCATAAAACACCAAGGGTCCCAAGTCGAAACTGGGATTGGCCGGATTCACACGCGGCGGTGTCGGAATCGGCACTACCCCGCCATATGCGGCATTGACGGCTCTAGCCAACAGAGGATCCAGCACATAGCCGACGAAATTGGCATCATCCTTGGGTTCGCTCATGCTGAATTTGTCTTTATCGCCGGTACCGATCAACACTTCATTGACCAATGGGTTACCCATACGCTGGATCTGCACATAGGCATTGGCAAGTTTGGGCTTGCCGCCGGGTTTATCGGCATAAGCCTTGGTGCGCGGCCGCGAGGTGGTAGCGTAGGTGCCGATGACTGCCAAGGCTTCGCCGGCGCTATGTTGCTTGCCGTCTTGGGTAAGCAAGGCAATCGGCAGTTCGATGGCAATGGAATTGACGTTGAAACCGGCGACGTCGTCGGATGCGAAGTTTTTGGCTTCGGCGATATTTTGGTCTTCGGAAAACACCGCCGGCACACCCACGCCGGACGCGCCGGTCCGGTAATTGATGGTATCGAAAGTCGAGCTTAAGTCTATATAAAACGGGTCGTCGACTGTGCCGGCGAATACGCTAATCCCACCGCCCAAGTCGTAAATGCCTTGACTGGCCAGATTCGGATAATTGGGCATCGTGCGCGGCCCGACGTTGGAGGGAACCGCATAAAGTTTTTGTTGATTGGTCAAATCGATAACTTGCCGGCTGGCGCCCTTCCCTTTGATCAGCGTGACCGTATAACTCTGCCGCAAGCCCAAGCCTTCGGAGCCAGGGCCATCCAGCGCGGTAATGGCAGGCGGTACGATCAAGCTGCCTGGAGCAACCGGGCTCGGCGAATTGGCCGGCGCGACAATACCGTTATCGGCGCCAACAAATGCGCTAAAAACGCCGGGCAAACGATTTTCGGTTTTAAACCTGAACTGCAAGGTAATGTCTTCGTCGGCATCGAAATTGTTATCCACTTTCATTTCATACAGAATTTCCGGATCGAAAGGAAAATAATTCGGACCGTTGCTGGGCTCCAGCAAGGGATCGACATTCAGGATCATCGTCACCTTGCTGGGATCGTTGTAACTGACAAAGGCATACCAATCGGTAATGTCGGCCTTGTTATCGAGTGCCGTCAACGGCGCTTCGCGGTGGTTGGCGGCCTGAACCGGTTGCATCACAGCCAGCGCAATGCATAGCGCCAGCGGCCAGCGTGTGTGGTTAATTGGAGTTTTCATAATTTTGATTCCTATAATAAAGATAAGTGCGCATTGCCGGCGACAGCACAGTTAATACGCGCAAAATAGACAAATGGGCGTCAGGCGGGTGCCCGTGTCGATGCCGGCTTACCGTGGCTACCGTTAGCGCCCGAGAAGCGACCGCCCAATAAAAACAGACCGGACAAGCCCAGCAGCATCCAGGTTGGCGGCTCCGGCACGCTAGCCACGCTGGCGTTATCGACATTCAGAAAATGTACGTCCCATGCATTGGTACGGTTGGGTTCGACCGGGTTATTGTTGCTGTCCAGTAACGAACCTTCGCAGAAGCGGCCGTTGGAGCATCCAAAAGCGGCGGTGAACACCGGATCGGCATCGCGCAGAAAACCGTCGGCCAAAAGGCTGCTAAGCGGAAAGTTATCGTATTGCGTCAAGGTGGCGATGTAATTACCCGCCGCCAAATTCAGGGCGATATAACTGTCGAATTCGCCGTAGTTGTAATTGACGCCATTCGACACCAGAGCACCGCCTAAGCTGCCGTCATCCTGCTCCAGAATTTGATTTCCGCCGGCATCCCAGAGCGTTAAAATCGGATCGAAGCCGCCGCCCAGCCAGGACGAGGTGAACAAGGTCACCGCTCCGGGCAAACCGAGGCTGAAATCAAAACGCACGACATCATTATCTTGCGCAAAGCTGCCGTTAAAATCGAACGAGGCGGCCATCGTCGGTACGGGCAGCGCCGAAACGCCCGCCAATGCCGCTATAGCTAATATTTTTTTCATGTTTAATTCCTCCTAATGATATGAAAATTGGCAAGCGGCCTGGAGTTTCGCAATCAAAGCGGCCGAAGCACTCACCGGCGCTTGCAATCACAGATACGCGGCAAATCTCAATTTGGATGCATGGTCGACAAGAAATATCGGTAAAGGGATAGGCGAAATGCGTATTGACCCCGATCAAGAGAACCTGACAATGCCGATAACGCGGCGGATCGGAGCGCATGCGCCAATTGCTCGGTACTACGGTCTGCTTTATAGTGCGAAGCTCCAACGCCCCCAGCCAAGGCCTGTCGCCATGCACCATACCAATCGCCCGAGCCTACGGTTCGGCGCCAAACAGAATGCGCGTTCCGTCGCAGCGATTGCCTGCACGCCAAAAGAAGCTGCATCCGAATCAGCGTTTCTGGCGTATATCCCATAATGGAACAGGGCGGCGCGATGACAGAACAGGATAAGGATCATGACGAAGCAAGCGAGCTGAATGCGGACGCCGACAAACCGATTCGGCCAGCGCTGGACGAGGCGCTGCTTCAGGAATGGATAGCCGCCGTCGTCGATCAGGACGAATCGGCCTTAAGCCTGCTCTACGATGCATTAGTTGCGCAGGTTTACGGCTTGGCGTTACGAATTACGCGGCAAACGCAATTGGCTGAGGAAGTGGCTCAAGATACGTTTTGGCAGGTCTGGCGCCAGGCGCCCAGGTTCGATGCCGAACGCGGCAGCGCCAAAGCCTGGGTGATGACGATCGCCCGCAGCCGGGCATTGGATGCGCTGCGTAGCTTGGAACCGGAGGAATGCGAGTTGGAACCGGAGACTTTGGCCTTGATCCAAGCTGAAGACAGCGCCACGCCGCCCAACCTATTGATGGCGGTCGAGCAAAGCCATGGTTTGCACGCCGCGCTGGCAACGCTGGATGCGACGCCAAGGCAGCTGTTGTCCTTGGCATTTTTTCGCGGATTGAGCCACGACGAAATCGCCGAGTGCTGCGGCATGCCGTTGGGCACCGTGAAATCGCATATCCGCCGCGCACTATTAACATTGCAAGGTATATTGGCGGCAAACGCCGCCGAGCCGTATTAACCTTTTGAATAACCGAACCATGGATAACGCCAACGACCCCGAACAAGACCAACTCAACCGGCTGCTGCTGGACAGTTTGTCGCCTATCGAATTAGGCGCCGGCCGACATGACGCCCTAAAGCAAAGTCTACTGGCGCGCACGGCGCAAAGCGTCGCCAAGCAGGCCGGCATGTTGACGGTACGTGCCAAGGAGGGCATCTGGCAAACCCTGAAGGCCGGCGTTCGCATCAAACATCTCTGGAACGGCGGCCGGCAAGGTAACTCGGTGCTAATAGAATTCGCGCCAGGCGCCAGTCTGATGCCGCATCGGCATAACTGTCTGGAAGAAGGCATTGTGTTGCGCGGCGATTTGCAAATGGGCGACTTGCTGCTCGGCCCGCTGGATTACCACGCCTCGCCCGCCGGCAGCCGTCACGGCGGCATTAGTTCACAGCACGGCGCGCTGGCCTATCTGCGCGGCACCTCGTTGGGCGACACTCATGGGGTTTTGCTGGAAATGCTGGGCGGTTTGCTGCCGTTTGCTCAGGACCGGTCTTTGACGGTGTACGCCGAGAATAAAAACGCTTGGCAGGAAATCATGCCCGGCGTCTGGAAAAAACCGCTATGGCAGGACGGCGCCCGAGAGTCGTGTTTCTTTCGGCTGGAAGCGAACGCCCGGTGTCCGGAACATCATCACCCGATAGAAGAGGAATGCATGATGCTGGACGGCGACCTATTTATCGACGACGTATTGCTGCGCGCCGGCGACTACCAATTGGCACCTGTAGGCGGCATGCACCGCGACTTGTATACCGATGTCGGCGCCACGCTGTTTGTGCGCGGCGCGAGGGAGTATTAAAACGGCCTAGACGGCACTCGAAAATTCCCTCGCCCTCAGGGAGATGGCTAGGGTGAGGGATAAATTACTGACTTTATTACCTCATCCCAACCCATTCCTTTTGCACTGTGGATACAAAGGGAGTAAAAGATTTCATTAATTTTTAGAGGCCTTTGAACTTAACAAAGACGGTTTCAACCGCTCCAGGCCCGGCTTAAAACACTTTAGCTAATGTCCTGGCTGTTCAAATAATCCTCATAATTACCACTGAAATCGACGATGCCGTTCGGCGTCAGTTCGATAATGCGGGTCGCCAATGAGGACACAAACTCGCGGTCGTGACTGACGAAAATCAGTGTGCCGGGATAATTTTCCAAGGCGGCGTTAAGCGATTCGATCGACTCCATATCCAAATGGTTGGTCGGTTCGTCCAGCACCATGACATTGTTTTTTTGCAGAATCAATTTGCCGAACAGCATCCGCCCCTGTTCGCCACCGGAAATCACTTTCACGGATTTGCTTATTTCGTCATTGGAAAACAATAGGCGGCCCAGCGTGCCGCGTATGGTTTGGTCGTCGTCCGATTCCTTGCGCCATTGGCCCATCCATTCGATCAGCGGCATGTCTTCGGCAAAATCCTCGGCGTGATCCTGGGCAAAATAACCGACGTCTGCGTTCTCCGCCCATTTCACTTCGCCGCTGTCCGGCGTCAAATCGCCGACCAGGGTTTTCAATAAGGTAGATTTACCGATGCCGTTCGGACCAATCACAGCCACCCGCTCGCCGACCGCGATCATCATGTTCAAATTCTTGAATAATGGCTCCGCACCGTAGCCTTTTGCCAAATCTTTGGCTTCCACCGCCAAACGGTACAGCTTTTTAGTTTGATCGAAACGGATAAACGGATTGACCCGGCTGGACGGCTTGACTTCGTCGAGCTTGATTTTTTCCAATTGCCGCGCCCGCGAAGTCGCTTGCTTGGCCTTGGAAGCGTTCGCCGAAAAGCGCGCCACGAAGGTTTGCAGCTCGGCAATCTGCGCCTTTTTCTTGGCATTGCCGGCCAGCAATTGCTCGCGCACCTGCGTCACGGCGGTCATGTAATCGTCGTAATTGCCCGGATAAACCCGCAATTCGCCGTAGTCCAGATCGGCCATGTGGGTGCAGACGCTATTCAGGAAATGCCGGTCATGCGAGATGATGACCATCGTCGAATTACGCTCGTTCAGCACGTTTTCCAGCCAGCGGATGGTGTTGATGTCCAGGTTGTTGGTCGGTTCGTCCAGCAGCATGATGTCGGGATTGGAGAACAAGGCTTGCGCCAGCAATACCCGCAATTTCCAGCCCGGCGCCACCGCGCTCATCGGACCGTTGTGTTGTTCCAGCGGGATGTCCAAACCCAACAATAATTCGCCGGCCCTGGCTTCAGCGGTATAGCCGCCGAATTCGGCGAATACCGTTTCCAGATCGGCGGCGCGCATGTAGTCGTCCTCGCTGGCGTCCATATTGGCGTAGATGGCATCGCGTTCCGACATGGCTGCCCACATCTCGGTATGCCCCATCATCACCACATCCAGCACCAGTTGCTCTTCGTAGGCAAATTGATTCTGGCGCAAGATACCCACACGTTCGTTGGCATCGATGCTGACGTTGCCCGATGTCGGCTCCAAGTCGCCGCTGAGAATTTTCATGAAGGTCGACTTGCCGCAGCCGTTGGCGCCAATCAGGCCGTAACGATTGCCGTTGCCGAACTTGACGGAAACGTTTTCAAACAGGGGCTTGGCCCCGAATTGCATGGTGATATTAGCGGTAGAAATCAAGAGAGTGTCCGAGGATTAAGAGTAAAAAGAGCGTTGGCGCCGCTTGGGGCGTGTGACGAAATAAATGGGTTGACGCGAAAATGGGCTATTTTACCAGACTTTAATCGACGATCATTTACAGTAATGTGTCACCGGCATTCCGGCCGATAAAGAACTGACATTCAATACCCCCCCATATGCTTACATCGCCCCCCACCACAGAACAAATTTATCCGATCTTTTACAGCTTCCGCCGCTGCCCTTATGCAATGCGGGCACGCTTGGCCATTGCCGTATCAGGGCTAAGTGTCGCGCTCAGAGAAATCGAGCTTAGTAATAAACCAGAAGCGATGCTAAACGTTTCGCCAAAAGGCACAGTGCCGGTGCTACTGTTGCCCAACGGTCAAGTCATCGAACAAAGCCTGGATATTATGCTGTGGGCCTTGGCCCGACACAATCCGCAAGATTGGCTAGACCAATCGCCGGAAGATGCGAAGCGACTAATCGAATGGAACGACGGCAAATTCAAACACTACTTGGACCGCTACAAATATGCGGACCGCTATCCGGAACAAACGCCAGCCGATTATCGTCAACAAGGCGAGGTGTTTTTAACCAAGCTGGAAACCCGTTTGCAGCGGACCCGATTCTTATGCGGCGATAGTTTTGGCTTGGCCGATGCCGCCATTGCGCCGTTTATCCGCCAGTTTGCCGCAGTAGATAACGCTTGGTTTGCAAACTCGCCTTACCCGGCTTTGCAACATTGGTTGGACAACTTTTTAACATCCAATCTGTTCGCAGCGGTTATGCGAAAATACCCGCCCTGGAAAGCTGACGACCCGTTAGTCCTTTTCGGGAACGAGGCAGGCCTCGTACCATTTAAATAGGTGTCCGACATGTTAAAAATCTACAAAAAAACCATCCGCATTGACGGTTCCGGAACGCATCCCCGCCTTGAGTCGCCTCCGCAAAGCAAGCTGTCAAGTCTACTGGCCATTCCAGCGATGATTGCCGGCGCGATATTGGGCACAGTGGTATTTTCGGCGTTCTTTGCCTTACTGCTGATTCCGTTAGCGATAATCGGTATCAGAGGCTGGTGGTTGCTGCGAAAACTTAAAAATGCACAAGTAGGCGACCAAAGTCTGGAGGCCGAGTACACCGTGGTCTCGGATACCTCAAAAAACCAAAAACCAACTAAGGAATAGCGTTTCGGTAAACACAAAAAAAGCCCCCACCTTGAGCAGGATGGGGGCTGTAGAATGTGGAGCATTTACAACGAGGAGGTACTACGAAACACTTAAATCCTGACAGGTTTGGCAACATCCAGATTGCTGAATAATGACGCCGCGCCGAATAACATAGTGGAAAGAACGAACTGTCCTGACATAAAACTAAAGATGCCAACAGTGAAAAACAGTCCGGTAACGATGTCTCTGTACAGGTTGTCTGACTTGTTCATTTTTTCCGCCTTGACTGGGTTACAGTCGATTTAATGAAGACGGTTTAACTATAAGCCTTTGTAATTTATTTACAATAAGGTATTTATAAGATGATTTGTTTCTTATTTTGAAACAAAAAACTTTCTTGCTTCCGCCGCAACCCCAAGCCGCTGTCGTTTAAGCGTGCGGCCGAGTTGAACGGGGCGGCATTTCAGGCGTAAGCTGTTCACTTAACATTGGGGAGGATGCCGCCATGAGCCACCATTTAAACCTGTTGCGCGCTATATTCCAGGATCCGGTTAGCGGTAATATCCATTGGCGGGAAATCGAATCCCTGCTGCATCACCTGGGAGCCGATATGCAACCCAGCCATGGCGCTCGTTTTCACGTGACCCTGAATAATATTGAAGGCGTGCTGCATCATCCGCATCACAGCGGTATTTGCAATAAACAAGAAATCAAACATCTGCGCGAATACCTGGCAAGCGCCGGCATCAGTCCGTCCGCATATGAAGAACAGCGCAATAAACCGCATTAGCTTAAGGCCAGCAATTAGGTGTTAAACGCTTAGCATGATCATTGCCCAAAGCAAGGATTGAACAGAACGCCCCATGAAATGGATTGCAAAAAGCTTGCTGCTGGCAGTTTTGCTATTAACTGTATTGCTTGGACTGACACTGTGGCTGGCAATTGACGATACTCCAAAATTACAAACCCGAGCCGACCTGACGCCCGAACAAATTGCCCGAGGCAAACTGATTTTTCGGCAAAACGATCCGCGCCGCCTAAAGTCCGGCGCTATCGCCAAAGTCGGATTAGATCAACAGGAACTGGACTTGGCGATCAATTATCTGGCCAATCAATACGCCAACGGCGTGGCGGGCTTGCGGATCGACGAAGACCGTGCCCTCATTGAAGCCACTCTGCACTTGCCGGCCAATCCCTTGGGCGGATACCTCAATCTGACGATGGAACTTAGGCAGTCAGCAGGTTTGCCAAAAGTAGATCACATGTCAGTCGGCAAACTTTGGATTCCCGGGATGCTGGCCAAACCTTTGCTGAATTTGCTGCTCGATACCTTACAACCGGCGGCGGACCGGCAGGCCTTCGCCAACATCGTCAAACACGTGCAATTTCAACCGCGGCGCCTGACGGTCACTTATCGTTGGCAGGCGGATTTACCTCGCAAACTGCGCGGCGCCTTGCTGACGCCGGAAGACCAACTGCGCCTGGAGGCATATCAGCGGCACTTGGCCGAACTAAGCCAGGCAGATAAAAAAAGCGCAAGTCTGACAGATTACAGTAAACCGCTATTTAAACTGGCGCTACAAAGGAGCGCCAGCGGCGACCCGATAGCGGAGAACCGGGCACTGATCCTGGTGCTAACGCTTTACGTCAATCAACAGCGTCTCATGAAAATCGTCCCGGAATCCCGTTTCTGGCCGCACCCCATTTGGCGGCAGATAACGCTGAACGGTCGCGACGACCTGACCAAACATTATCTGGTTTCGGCGATGCTGGCGGCCTATTCCGGCACGCCATTAGCGGATGCGGTGGGCTTGTTTAAGGAAATAGAAGATTCGCGCAGCGGCAGCGGCTTTTCGTTTAACGACCTAGCCGCCGACCGCACCGGCACCCGCATGGGCGAACAAGCCGTCGCCAACCCGGCACTGGCGCGGAAAATACAATCAATATTGGCCAGCGCCGATGAACATCAAATGATGCCGGCCACAGCCGATTTACCGGAGTCGCTACCCGAAGCCGAGTTTATCCGCAGCTTCGGCGGCACCGACGGCGAAGCCTACAAACAACTGATGCAAGACATCGAAAACCGCATCGCCTTATTACCCGTTAACCGGAATTGATCCGAGCGTCAATCCGGAACCGACCCGCCGCGAATCGCTCGGCGCTTCCCGGCTATGACGTGCGCAATCGCCCCGCTCACGCTAGCAACACAAGCAACGCGCGTTTAACGGCCTTGGTTGTCGGCAAAGGTCTGCGCCAGCAACTCCGAAAGCTGTTCGGCAGCCATCGGCTTACCGAACAAATAACCCTGCGCTTCATCGCAGTCGTTTTGTAATAAATACTGTGCCTGCTGCTCGGTTTCCACACCTTCCGCGATGACTTTGAATTTCAGGATTTTGGCGATAGAAATGATCACCAGCACAATCGCGGCGGCATCGGCATCGTGCAAAATATTGGCGACGAACGAGCGATCGATTTTCAGTTTATCGAACGCAAACTGCTTGAGTTGATTGAGGCTGGAATAGCCGGTGCCGAAATCGTCTATCGAAATTTGCAGGCCAGCCTCCCTCAGTTTGGCCAGAATATCGCGCTTCCGTTCCGGATTGCGGATGAACAAGCTTTCCGTCAGTTCCAATTCCAGCGCTTCGGCGGGTAAACCGGATTCATTGACGATAGCAGTCACTTGCGCGACAAAATCTTCCTGATCCAATTGGCGCGCCGACACATTGACGGCCATCGTGAACGGCGAAAATCCGCTCTGCCGCCAAATCCGGGCCTGACGGCAGGACTCGCGCAACACCCAAGCCCCTATCGCCTCGATCAGGCCGATTTCTTCGGCTACCGGGATGAATTGATCCGGCGAAATCAAGCCCAATTCGGGATGCCGCCAGCGTATCAAAGCCTCGGCACCGACAACCTGCCCGGAATCCAGATCGATTTGCGGCTGATAATGCAGAAAGAACTCATCGCGCTGCAGCGCGCGGCGCAAATCACTTTCCAGCCGCAGCTTGGCCGACACGGCAAATTCCATGCTGTCTTCGTAAAAACAGTAAGTATTACCTTGCTCCTTGGCGCGGTACATGGCGGTATCGGCGTGTTTGATCAGCAAACCGCTGTCGGCGCCGTCGGCGGGATATAAGGAAATGCCGATACTGGAGCTGATATAAAACTCCTGCCCCATCAGCCCGAAGGGATGAGCAATCGCGATGCGGATTTTATCAGCCACATTAGCAGCGACTTGTGGGCTGGCAATGTTTTCCAGCAATAAGGTAAATTCGTCGCCGCCAAACCGGGAGACCAGGTCTTCCCGCCGCACACAGCCTTGAATCCGTTCCGCCGCAGCTTTCAACAACTGGTCACCGACATCATGCCCCAAGGTGTCGTTAGTGAGTTTGAACCGATCCAGATCCAGGAATAACACGGCATGCAGCGGATTTTGCGCCGTGCCGCTCTCGATCACCGAGTTCAGTCTTTGCATGAACTGCGTACGATTGGCTAGATTGGTCAAGGCGTCGTGGAACGCCAAACGATTCAAGGTGCGTTGAGTCTGGCTGGCTTCCAGCAAATGCGCGATACGCTTGCGCAACACCGCGAAATGAATCGGCTTGGGAATGTAATCGTTGGCGCCTATCGAAAACGCCAATTCCACCGATTGTTCGTTTTCCAAAGCCGTGATCATCAATATCGGCACGTCGGCGCCGTGCGGCAAGGCCCGGATTTTCCGGCAGGCTTCGAAGCCGTCCATTTCCGGCATCATGGCATCCATCAAGATCAAATCGGCCATCTGCCGCTCGCACAGGGTTACGGCTTGCCAACCGGTACCCGCCAAATCGACCCGATAACCGTCTTTCTCCAGGACATCTTGCAAGGCAAAACGCATCGCTCTATCGTCGTCGGCCAGCAGTATTCGCGGACTCGATTGCGTAACCCGTTCAACGACGCTTGCCGTGCCAACCTCCAATGTCAGGAGTTGTTCGATAAACCGGTATTCGTCGCGCAACTGCTGCAGTAAAGCCTCGCCGTTCTCGATTTGGCCTAGCGCCGCCTGCTGTTCCAGTTGCCGGGCAATGGTCGCCAACTTTTCCGCGCCGAGGTTGCGACTGGCACCTTTCAGGCCGTGGGCCGCTTCGCGTAATAAAAGACGATTGTCGGTGGCGAGCGCCGCGCCGATTTGCTCGATTTGCGCCGGCGCATCTTCCAGATAGTAACCAACCATCGTCACGAAACCCTGGCCGATTTCATCGCGTAATTGCTGTAAAACCGCATTATCCAGCGTCCTTAGCGCATGCTCCGGCTGTACGGATATACCGACGGCATGCGGCCGGCCTTCGAACCAACTCAGCAGTTTTTCCCGTAAGGGTTTCAATTTGATCGGCTTGGCCAGATAGTCGTCCATTCCGGCCGCCAGACATAAATCGCTGTCGCCCTGTTGGGCATTGGCGGTCATCGCCACGATCGGCACCCGGCCCAGCGGTTCCGGCAATGCCCTGATGCGGCGGGTGGCTTCGAAACCGTCCATGTTCGGCATATGACAATCCATCAGGATCAAATCGAAAGCCTGCTGGGTCAAGCAGGTC
>CAZGUM010000027.1:0-32462 GCA_964529085.1 uncultured Methylomonas sp.
GGCGGATGCGGATGCCGTGGGTTTGGCTTTCCTTACTGTCGAAGGCTTCGTTCATCAGCCGTTTCACCAGCGAGGTCTTGCCGGCCGAGGCTTCGCCGAGGAAGATCACCTTGACTTCGTTCAGCCGCTCGCCATCGTCGCCCAATTCCTCGAAATAATCGCGCACTGCCTGCGGCGACTCGCGGGCGATTTCGACTGGCGGGCAAATAAGTGGGCAATCCCTCACTGTAATTTCAGATTCTTCATTGCCATGAGCTTGATGGCTCCAGTGAACATCCGTGCCTTTACGTATTCGAAATCGAAGCGGGGATAGGTCTGAAACCTCGGTGGCTGAACAATTAAGTACTTGTAAGCTTACCAAGTTGACGAGCGGAGCCAGATTACTGACTTGAGTATTGTTGCAATAAAGTACCCGCAGATTTATCAAGCTTGACAATGGAGTTAGTTCTTTTATTTCGGTTTCATAACACCAAAGACTTTGAAGATTTGCCGAGTGCGAGAGCGCGGACAAATCACTGATTGGGTTGCCAAAGCATGAAAGCCTTTCCAAACTATTTAATCCAACCAATGGAGTTAGATCACTGACCAGGGTGTTGTAGCAATATAAATCCTCAAGATCGGTTAGGTTTGACAACGGTTTCAAATCATTTATTTGGGTACGGCAACACATGATTTGCTTTAGCTTGGTTAAATTCTCCAATGGAATTAAATTGTCGATTAGCGTTTCAGAGCATTCAATCGTTTGCAGATTGCTCAAATTTGCCAATGGAGTCAAATCACTGATATTAGTTTTAAAGCAATTAAGTTGTTGAAGGTTGGTCAAGCCAGTTAGCGGTGTTAAATCTCTGACAAAGGTACTCGAGCAGTTAATTTTTTGCAGATTGCTCAAACCAGCCAGCGGTGTCAAATCGGCGATTGGGGTATGGTCAAAGTAAAGTTGCTGCAGACTGGCCAAACCATGAAGTGGGCTAAAATCGCTGATCGAGGTATCGTCACAATATAGTGCCTGTAGATTGGTCAAACCAGTCAGTAGAGTCAAGTCGGCAAGTTCTTGGTTGTTGCGGACGTTTAATGACGTCAGCCAAGTGCATCCAGCCAGTTCGTTCGGTAAACAGCTTAAATCACATTCGCTCAAATCCAGCTCCGGATTTTGCGTTAACTTATTTTCGGCGATACGCCGCAAGGCTTCTTCAGACATACAGACAGTTCCTTTGATAACGGTGGAGACAATCTATCACGGATACCGACTGAATATAGTGGTTGTGGCGCGGCGCGCTTCATCCGGAGGGCGGTAGACGGGACTTTCTAGGAACGCTAGTGAAAGGCTTGGTTTCCAAACGGTAAAACCCGCGGGTAAGAGAGACTTTAGCGATGATCGTCGGCGTTCCGATATCTAGGCGCATTTTGCTGTAATGGTCCTGCGCCCAAATAGGCTATCTGGGGCGATGGGTGCGCCGTAACTTCAGCCGCTCCCCGCCGGATGGGGGAATCCAAACCCAGGTTTGGATTCCCGGCTCGGCCATGACCGCGATCCGCGCCGCTTAGGCGGCGACTTGACAGGACGCCAACGCCTCCAGCATGTCCTGCCTGGGCAGATTGCGGCCGATGAACACCAGCCGCGAGCGGCGGGTTTCGTCGGCCGGCCAGGGGTTGCCGACGGTTTCGGTCAGCAGCATGTGTACGCCCTGATAGATGACTTTATTGTCGCAGCCGGCGATGTTGAGAATGCCTTTGTAGCGGAGTAAGTCGTTGCCGTAGTCGCGGATCATGATGTTCAGAAAGGCCAGTATACGGGCCGCGTCGAGTTCACGGTTGGTGCGAAACACGAAGGAGCTGATGTCGTCTTCATGTTCGTGGCTGACGTCTTCCAAAAAATCCGGTTCGATTTTCAAAATGTCGTCCAGATTGAAACCGTCGATATCCAGAATATCGTGCAGCTCAGTCGCGCCGAAATGCACGCGCTTGATCGGCGCTCTGGGGTTCATGGCTCGCAAGCGGGATTCCAGGTCGGCAATGATTTCCGGTGCCGCCAAGTCGGTTTTGGACAGCAAAATTCGGTCGGCGAAGCCGACTTGTTCCTGGGCTTCGTGGTGCTCGCGCAGTTGCTGATGCGCATGTACGGCGTCGACCACGGTGACCACGGCATCCAGTTTGAAGTTGTCGGCAATGTCCGTCTCGATAAAAAAGGTTTGCGCGACCGGGGCCGGATCGGCCAAGCCCGTGGTTTCGATGATTACCCGCTCGAAATGTAGATCGCCGTTTTCGCGCCTTTCTGACAATTCGCCGAGGATACGCACCAGGTCGCCGCGCACGGTACAGCAGATACAGCCGTTGTTCATGGTGACGATTTGCTCGTCGGCTTGCACCTGCAGCTCGTTGTCGATGCCGGCTTCGCCGAATTCGTTTTCTATCACCACTATGCGGCGGCTGTGGTGTTCGGTGAGGATACGATTCAGCAACGTGGTTTTGCCGGCACCAAGAAAACCGGTCAGGATGGTGACCGGCACTGGGTAGTTCAATTTGGCTGTAGCGGACATTAGGAGTCTCCGTTCAAGTGCTGGGGTTAACGTCGGCTCGGATAGCACAGGCGCAGGGTACAGCGGGCTTGAGCTAATTTCGCGTCCTGGGCGTTGATCAGGTTGTTGCCGTCCAGGTCGCGGACGTCGTTGGCGGCGGCATGCGGCGCGTTACTGGCCGCTGCCAGAATCAGTGCGATGTCGATGCGGTCGATATCGCCGTCCAGATCGACATCGCCCAGGACCGGCACGCTGAAGGTGACTTCATCGTAGCCCGGATTGGCGCCGTCGTTTACCGTCAATTTGAAGGTGTAATTGCCGGTTTGCAGCGGCAGGAAACGCGGCGTCGCGGTCGCCGCGCCGACCAGCGTCACCGTCGGGCCTTGGGTTTGCTGCCAGGCGTAGCCGAGCGGATTCGGGCCGGGTTGCGGATCGCGGCTGGCATTGCCGTCAAGAGTCACGCTGCTGTTGAGCCTGACCAAGCGGTCCGCACCCGCGTTGGCTACCGGCGGTTGTTGCGGTGGCGGCGGGGGAGGCGGCGGGAGGGTGTCGACCAGATCGAGCAAGGCGGCGGAATAATCGGCGGCGCTCAGGCCAGCGTTGAACAATACGTAAAGCGGGTCGGAGGCCAGACTACGTTGGTTGGACAAGACTTTCAGTTCCAGCAGATAAGCGCCGATCGGGCCGCCGGCGACGCCGACGGCGCTTTCCAGAAAGAAGTTTAAATGGGTGTGCAGGCTGCCCTGGCTATTGGCGGCATCGACAATCATTTCGGCTTTGCCGCCGATGCCGCTACCGGTAAAGAAGGTGAAGCTTTCCTGGCCGCTGCTGCCTGGCGCAAAGCAAAACAATTGGCCGCCGCATTGGTTATAATCGGTGATCACCGTCGCCGGATCGATGCCGCCGGCCAGTTTGATGCGGACATTACCGGGTGCGTCGGCCCAGGCGCCGACGGTACTGCCCCAGTAGCGCAATTTGCCGGTGGCCCGGTAGCGCACCAGTTCGCCGGGATTCAGCATGTTTTGCACGGCCTGGAAGCCCGGATTCGGGGTTTTATTGGGGCCGCCGGAAAAGTCGCGAAAATCGCTCAAAAACACCATTTTGCCGGTGGCGCCTTCGATCGGCAGCGTGTTCGGCGGGAGATTCAGGCCGGCGACCAGTTGCGCCAGATCGCAACCGACCGCGCCTGGCGTGCGGCAGAAGCCGGCGGCCATACTGTCGCCGTCGCCCCAGATTTCCACGTCCAAGTGCACGGCCTGTGCCGGGGCGGATACACCGAGTAAGAAAGCCAACGCGGCTGCTAAATGCCCGAACAAGGGGCGGGGTGGGGCGAATTGGCGGAACGGCAAGACGACGGCGGATGCGGCCGTGCTTAATGGGCGATAAATAGAAGAAGGCATGGGTTTAACTCCTGGATAGTAATCCGGTTAACGGAAAGGCGGCGAAACGTCTAGAACGTGGCGCGGAAGCCGAGCACGACGCTGCGGCCCGGCTCCGGGGCGAAGTTGCGTAAAAATGAGACCGAACTACGGATTTCTTCATTGAGCAGGTTGTTGGCCTTGGCGAACAGCCAAAGATCCAGCGGTTCCAGGCCGCGCCAGTGGTAATCGACGGACGCACTGAGCAAGTGGTAGCCTGGGGTGGCGGTCTCGCCGTTGCCCGGCCGGTTTTGCATTTGGCCGCGGGTATAGCGCAGCGCGGCGTTCCAGCGCTGATCGCCGAAGCCGATTTCCGTGCCCAGCCTTAGCGGCGGCAGGCGCGGCACGTCGTCGTCGGCAAACCGGCCTCGGACGAAATCGGAAAACATGGTCAGTTTTAATTGGCCGAAGCGGGTATCGGCCAGGGTGGTCTGGGCCTCGGCTTCGTAACCCAGAAATAAGGCGTCGCGCTGGCTGTAGGCGTAGACCGGCAGACATTCGATCAGGTTGACGCAGGCCGGGTAGAACTGGGCTTCGTGGTAATTGTAAAAGCCCTCGGGCTGGCGCTTTTGGTAGATATACTGCTCGGTCCAGTTGGCGTAGGCGTTGATTTTCGCCGCCAGGTGTTCGCTATGCCAGTCCAGGCCCAGATCGGCCAGATTTGCGGTTTCGTTGCCGAGACGAACATTGCCGATCTCGAAGCTGCGGGTCGACAAGTGCGGCCCCAAGGCCAGCAATTCCTGTATGTCCGGCGAACGTTTAGCCCGGTTCAGCGACAGGCTTAGCGTGGCCTCCGTCGAGGCTTGCCAGCTGGCGGCCAGCGAGACCGAGTCTGCGCGGAAATTCAAAGAACCCGGCAAGGCCACTGCCGGGTAGATCGAAACTTGTCCCGGTGGGGCCGGAAAGGCCAGTTGCGCTGCGGCCGGATCGATACGGCTGCGTTCGGTACGTAAACCCAGTTCGAGTTGCCACTGGCCGAAAGCCAGCTTTTGCAGGGTAAACAGACCCAGCGTGTCGCCGTTGGTAGGCGGTACGAAAGTCTCCACGCCAAGCGCCGAGAAATAGCGGTCCTGCCATTGGGCGCCTAGGGTGCCGGACCAGGGTTCCAGAAGATGGTGTTCAATTTCGAAGCGGCCCTCGCCGACCTGATTGTTGAAGGTCGTGAACGGCAGCGGCCCTTCCAGTTCGGTATGGGTGTAATCGACCAGGCCGCAGCGGAACGCGGCTTTGTCGATGCCGCGCAACGGTGCGTACCATTCGCTTTTGAAGTCGTAGCGGGTTTGGCGCATGTCGATACGAATGTCGGGATTCAGGGCTTGCGGGCTGAGAATGTCGGCGAACTGTTCCAGCAAGGCCGGGTCGATGTCCGGCAGGATCAGCTCCAGACCGTCGAGACTGCTCGGATCGACGCCGTGGCTGCTTTTCGGAATGCCGTAACGGTTGGTGAAATGGCCGACCGACATGCCAGCCATGCCATGGTCGCCGAGCCAGGAGGCACCGAGAAAGCCGCCGACGCTCTCGCTGTCGGTGTTGGGGATGGTGCCGTGGGCGTTCAGTACATTGCTCAGGCCGAATTGCTCGCGGACCGCGTCGGCGGCGATGGCTTCGCCGGGTATTTCGGTGTCGTTGCGGTTGCGGTGAAAGCCGCCGACTTTAAACGCGACCTGGTCCCGGCCCAGATCCAGTTTGAAGCCGGAGTTCGTGCCGTCGGCGTTGGTGTCGAAGCGCTGCTCCAGTGCGCCTTGCAGCAGGCGTTCCGGCACGCGTTCGGGGATACGGTTGTCCTTGACGTTGACCATGCCGCCAATGGCGTTGCCGCCGTAACGTATCGTGTCGGGGCCGCGCGCTACCTCGATTTGCTCGGCGAACAGCGGCTCGATGGCGCTGGCGTGGTCGGGACTAAGAAACGACGCGTCGTGGCTGCCGATGCCGTCCTGCATAATCCTGACCCGCGAGCCGGTCAAGCCGCGGATTACCGGCAGGCCGACACCAGGTCCGAAGGAGGCGTTGGCCACGCCCATCTGGTTTTGCAAGGTTTGGCCCAGACTGTCGGCTTGTTGCAGCTTCAGCGCGTCGCCAGTAATCGAGTCGAAGCTGGGTGTGATGCGCTGGATGGGGGCGTTCGCAGTCACTTCTACCGTCGGCAATTCCGTTTCGGACTCCGCCGGGGCGGCGGTGACCGGGTTCGACGAACCAGTTTCCGCTGCGGGCAATGAAGCGCATGCCGCCAGCAGCGTCCATAAGGCGTGTGATTTCATCGTGATTTTTGCATTTTTCCGTGCCGTGCAACCATTGCCGGGCTTGGGAAGCTCGGCAACGGTTGCACGGGTTACGCCAGACTCATGCGGCCGATTTGCGGCGGCCGATACCCAACAGGCCAGCCATTGCCGGAGCGAACAGCCAGACGGTAGCGGGTAGCGGTACGGCCGAGGCGGCCGATACGGCGGTTTCGAACGCGTCATGCGCCAGGCCGCGATTGAACAGAATGTGGAACGGGGCGGATGCGGTCGAGACTGGCGAGGTGCTTTCCGGCAGCGTCTCGAACAGTTGCAGTGTGATCCAGTACGCGCCCGGTGTGCCTCCCAGCGCGTTTGCGGCGTTGCGGATGGCCATATCCAAGTGTTCGTGGAGGTCGCCGGCGTTATTGAATTCGCCGATCACTCCTGAAGCGTTTTGTACGCCGGAGGTATTGAAAGTCGTGAGGTTGCCCAAGGCATCTGTAATTTCGACATGCTCGCCGTTGGGTGCTGCGTTCGACCAGATACTGCCGTTCCAGAATTGTAAATTGCCTAGGCCGCCGAACCACAGCCAATTGCCGGCACCGAAGGCACCCAATTCGGTGTTGGCGTCATAGCCCGGATCGTCGGTTCGATACAGGCCGCCCGACAAATCGCCGAAATCGGCTTCGAACCAATCGCCGTTGACGAAGATCTGGCCATTGGAACGCCAGGGTTGAATGTCGCCGGCATGTTGATCGGCGGCATTAGCAATCGAAAGACTGGTGCCTAATGCCAGGGCCAATCCGGATATTAACCATTTATTACGCATTTTGTTCTCCTTTTCTTTACAGATGGACTTGCCGTTTCGGCAAGGGTTAGTCATCGAAGGCACACGCACGGTGTGTTCCGATAAATCGTTTACATGACATCAATGGTCATGATCAATCTTCGCGGTTGAACGGCGGTCGGGGTAGGCGAGCGGTGCACCAAACCGCGGCCTTCGTTGCCTTCCCAGTGTTCGCCCTTCATCAAGCCGACGGTATAAGCCGGCATCTGCCGGATGGCGGTCGCATCCGTGATCAGGTCGGACTGGTTGTCAGGCACTCTGCAAGCACCCATACCCAACATGGCCCGGTTTATCGCGTATTCGGGCAGCCATTCCGTGCCAATGCCGCCGTAGCTGCAAATTAGCCGGACCGGCACCCGGTCCACGTGAAAACGCGGGCACACGGCCTTATCCAGAGTGCGCAGACGCAGGCCGACCTGGTTGAGGCCGAATAACTCGGCAAAGGCCTCGCAAAGCAAGATGACGTCGTCCAGCCAAGCTCGGTATCCCGCCAGTTCCGCGACTTGTGGCCATAGTCGGCCGAAGTCGTAGTGATCGGGGTCGACGGGAGTGCTGATCTCGACGCCGGCTCTGCCCTTCAGGGCCGTGGAAACGAAGGTTTCGATATCCCTAGGCATTGGCCGCGTGATCAGGCACAGATTCACGTCGTCTTCGTAAATTCGCGCCAGATCGGCAAAACGACTCGAAATAACCGATTTGGTCTCGGGCCGTATCGTCACCGGCCGGAATGGGCCGGAGAACACCGTTGGGACGCTAGTGGGCTGGGAGAGGGGCACGCGAGAAAACATGGGAACTCCTTATGGGTTTAACAGGGTTTGTTCAAATATCACGATGCCTTGCATGAAGGCGATGCCGAGCGCGAACGAGGCGCTTTGGCCGCCGAATTGGCGGAGGCTGGAACGCTCGTGCAAAACCGGAATCAGGTCGGAAGCTGCAATGTAGATAAAGCCGCCGGCGGCGATCGGCAACAACACGACCAAGGACGATGCGGCGACTTGGCTGAGCAGCAACGTAAACAAGGCCCCCGGCAGTACGCTTAGCGAGCAGTAAAAGTTGTACAACACCGCCTTCTTCGGCGAATATCCACCGCGCAGCAAGGCGCCGACGTCACCAAGTTCCTGAGGCACTTCGTGGACGACGATGGCCAACGTGGTGGTCAGGCCCAGTATCGGGTCGGCCAGAAAACTGCTGGCGATCAGAATGCCGTCCACGAAGTTGTGGATGGCGTCGCCGATCAGGTTCATTTTCGCCCGCGGCAGAATTTCGCTTCCGGCCGGCCGGACGTCGACCTTGTGGTCGTGGCGCCAGCGCACCAGTTTTTCCAACATGAAAAAGCCGAACACGCCGAGCAATACGATCAAGCACACGGCGCTCACCGAACCCTGGCGGGCTACTGCGTCCGGAATCAAATGAATAAAGGCGTCGCCAAGCAATACGCCGACTGCCAATGCCACCAGGAACGGCACAATGCGCTTTAAGCTTGCCGCCGGCAGCCATAACGCAAAGGCGCCGGATAGTGAACATAGGCTGACCGCGAGACTGGCGGCGATGGTTGCAAGATAAATAGTCATGGTGCTATCCCTGGCGCGAAAACGATCTGTATTCGCGATGTGTACCGTAGAGGAAATGAGCAAAACGCTCGGGCACAACGTGCGAAACGAGATGGATTGTCATGAAACCGAGTACCAGCATGAAGACGGCGGTGAGTGCTCGCAGATACGCCGGCTTCTCCTGCAAGCGTATGACAGCCCAGAGCATTAGTAGGATCTCGGCGCCAATCAAATTCAGATAGCTATCCGCGTTCGACATCGCTAAACCATTGTGGAAAGTCGTCGCGGTAGCCACGCCAGGCGTCCGGACCCGCTGCCAATTCGGCGTCGGTCAGCAGGCAGGCGTCCAGTTCGCGATAGACCTTTTCGGCATCCAGGTTCTGGCCGATGAACACCAGTTCCTGGCGGCAATCGCCGTATGGCTCGATCCATTGTTCGCGGATGTTGTCCAGATACTCGGCTGGCCATTGTTCCTTGGGTGCCGAGGCCCACCAGCGCCCTGCCAGACCGTGGCGCATGATGCCGCCGGCCTGCGACCAGTTGCCGGCGTAGTCCGGGCGCGAGGCTAGCCAGAAAAAGCCCTTGGAGCGCAGCAGAGTACCGTTGTCCCATTCGCCTGCGTGCAAGTGGCAGTAAAAGCGCTCGGGATGAAACGGCCGGCGGGCGCGGTAAACGAAACTGGAGATGCCGTACTCCTCTGTCTCGGGAACATGCTCGCCGCGCAACTCCTTCAGCCAACCCGGCGCTTGCTCGGCTTTTTCGAAATCGAACAGACCGGTGTTCAGCACCTTGCCGAGATCGACTTGGCCCATCGTCATCGGCACGATTTCGGCGTCGGGATTCAGGCTGCGCAAAATCGCTTGCAGATTGGCGATTTCGTCGCTGGCGATTAAATCGATCTTGGAAATCAAAATGACGTTGGCGAATTCGATTTGATCGACCAGCAGGTCGGCGACGTTGCGTTCGTCGTCTTCACCCAAGGCTTCGCCGGCTTCCTTCAGACTCAAGGCTTCTTGATATTGACTTATGAAGTTCACCGCATCGACGACGGTCACCAGGGTATCCAGCCGGGCGATGTCGGACAGGCTGATGCCGCTGTCGTCGCGAAAGGTGAAGGTCTCGGCAATCGGCAGTGGTTCGGCAATGCCGGTGGATTCGATCACCAAGTAATCAAAGCGGCCGTCCTTGGCCAATTTGCCGACCTCGATCAGCAAGTCCTCTCGCAGGGTGCAGCAAATACACCCGTTGCTCATTTCGACCAGCTTTTCCTGGCCGCGATTCAGTTGCACCTCGTTCTTGACCAGTGCCGCGTCGATATTGACTTCGCTCATATCGTTGACGATCACCGCCACTCGCCGGTTTTCCCGGTTACCGAGGATATGGTTCAGTAGCGTGGTTTTACCGGCGCCGAGAAAGCCGGACAAGACTGTGACAGGAAGTTTGGATGGGATTAGTGCGATCATTGTAATGTTATATTATAACAATTATAGTCCAAAAAAATGGGCGCCAGCGACGAATCGCACCGCCCGTAGTGTGTTAATAACTTAATCGAAAGCCGATCTCCGCGCCGCGGCCGGCTTCGGGCGCAAAATTGCGCAAATATGAAGTCGCGTTGCGGATATTTTCGTTTAGCAAATTGTTGCCTTTGGCAAATACCATTAATTTGGCGTCCTGATAAGCCTTGAGCTGGTAGTTGACACCGACATTGAGCAGGTAATAGCCGGCGATCGAGGTTTCGAACTCGCCGACGTGGGTTTGGTCGTCGGCGCGGGTCAGGCGCAGGTAGCTGGATAAACGGTCTTTGTTGTAATCCAGTTGCAGACCGTAACGCAGCGGCGGCATGCGCGGTACGTCGCCGCCGTTGACGAATTGGCCTCGGGTGTAGTCGCTGAACAGAGTTAATTCCACCAGACCGAAATGGTTTTCCAGCATCGGTAGTATCAGTTTGGCTTCATAACCCTTGAAGATGGCGTCTTGCTGACTGCTGACCACCACAGGTTTGCAATCCACCGCGCAAGAATTTCCGTCTTCGTCAACGAATTCGCCATTGCGTTGTTGATAAATGTAATCGCTGGCCCAGTTGTGGAACAGATCGAACTCGGCGCGCAGCCAGTCGGTTTTTAAGCGATAGCCTAGGTCTAGGTTGTATGAGGTTTCTTCTTTCAGACTTAGGCTGCCGCGCTCGAAACTGCGGGTGGCATCATGATAACCGTCGGCTAATAATTCCTGAACGTTGGGTGCCCTTGATGAGCGGGTGACAGCCAAATTCAGACTGTTACGGTTATCCAGTTTCCAAACGGCGGAAGCGGAGGCGCTGACCGGGGTGTAACTCAAACTGGCTTTGTCCTGCGGGCTGATACCGGTTTGTTCGATACGGGTACCGAATTGATAGGTCACGGCGCCTACATCGAAGGATTCCACCGCAAAAACGCCATAGCTATTGGTTTGCGAGCGCGGCACGATGGTATCGCCGGTGCTTTTGTCGATAGCGTTAAAATCGCTCGCTAGTGCCTGAAAACCCACTACGCCGCGCAGCGGACCGATATCCTGGTGGTTTAATTCCAGCCGGCCTTCATAGGTTTGATTGGTAAAAAACGAGCCGGGTGAGCCATTGGCGATTTCCGTATGCTGATAATCCGTGTAACCCAGCCGGGTACGTAGGTTTTTCGCAAAACTAAACGGGTTGTTCAGCTCGCTTTTGAAATCGTATTTTTGCTGCCTCAAGGCGATGCGCGTCGTTTCGCCACCGGTGCCGTCCGGCGCGATGCCGTAATTGTTGTTCAGATTGTTGATCGACACGCCGGCGAAACCCGGTGCACCGATCCAGGATAAACCGGCCGAACCGCTGATCGCTTCGGCGCCGGTGTTGTTCAGAAAGCCCGTGGGGTTATCGACAATCTCCAGCGACGGATCGGTGATCGCGACTTTTGCGGTGTCTATACCGCTGCCGCCGATGTCCAGATTGTTGCGATGCCGATAAAAACCGTCCAGATGATATGCGATGTTGTCCTTGCTGCCCTCGACTTTCATGGTGCTGCTGGTTTCGTCGGATGTGGAATCGAAACGTTGTTCTAATGCGGCGCCTACCAATTTGTCGAACTGACGGCCGGGGATGCGGTTGTCGATGACGTTAACCACGCCGCCCATCGCACCGCTGCCGTAGAGTAATGTGGCCGGGCCGCGCAGTACTTCGATGCGCTCGGCCAGCAGCGGCTCGACGCTGGTAGCGTGGTCCGGGCTGATTGCCGAGACGTCGTTGCTGCCGATGCCGTTGCTCAATACTCGTACTCTGGGCCCAGCTTGACCACGAATCACCGGGGTGCCGACGCCGGGACCAAAGGATTGGCTGCTGATGCCCAGTTCGTTTTTCAGGGTGTCGCCGATACTGTGGCCGGTTTTCATGCGCAATTCATCGTCGCTCAATACGGTGACGGGCACCGGACTGTCGGATTTTTTATCTTGCAGCGGGGCTGTGACGACAATTTCTTCAAGTTCTTGCAGGGGGGGGGTATCCACAGCCAGAACAACCGTGGATGGCAGCATTAAAATCAGGGCGGTGGTTTTTTTCATGTTAAATGCAACGATCTGAATAGGTTTTTAGATGTTATATTATAACAATCATGAGTGCAACATTATCACACCAAATCTTGTATTTTGCTGTTATCGTTTATTACTACATGAGTGCTGAATAAGTTTGGATAGCGTCTACCGTTAAGGCTTTACCTGCCGCTTTTGCTTCTCCAGGCATTCCTGGGCTTGAACGGCTATTTCCAGCTCTTCGTCGGTAGCGATGACCAATACCGACAAGCGGGTGCCGCTTTGACTGATATTGCCGCAGGGCCGGCTCGGGGTCTGATTTTTTTGCGGGTCTATGGCCATGCCGAAGAGTGTCATATCCCGACAGCATTGTTCGCGCAGCCAGGGGTCGTTCTCGCCGATACCGCCGGTAAATACCAAGGCATCGACCCGGCCCAGCACCGCAAAATAAGCGCCGATGTATTTTTTGATGCGATAAGCGTACATCGCCAACGCCAGCCGGGCGTGGTCGTCGCCGGCTTCCGCCATCCGGTGGATAGCTCGCATATCGTTTTCGCCGCAAATGCCTTTGCAACCGCTTTCCCTGTTGAATAATGCTTCGATAGCCGCGTTCGACAAATTTAGCGTGCGGCCCAGGTAAAAATGTATCGCCGGATCGATGTCACCGCAGCGGCTGCCCATCATCAATCCCTCCAAGGGTGTCATACCCATGGAGGTGTCGATGCTCTCGCCGTTTTCAATGGCGGTAACGCTGGCGCCGTTGCCTAGATGCAGGGTGATCAAATTGGTTTCCGACAGAGGTTTGCCGAGATAATGCGCGGCTTTCCCGGCCACGTAACGATGCGAAGTGCCGTGAAAGCCGTATCGTCTCACGCCGTGTTGCGTGTACAGATCGTTGGGTAGGGGATAGCGAAAGGCGTAATCAGGCAAGGTTTGGTGAAAGGCTGTATCGAAAACCGCGACTTGCGGTACATTCTCCGTTTGCCGAATCGCTTCCTGTATACCTTGCAGATGGGCGGGGTTATGCAGCGGCGCCAACGGAATGACTTCGGTAATCCGTTCAATGACCTGTTCGTCGATCAAGGCAGGTTCGCAAAAATATTCGCCTCCGTGCACCACCCGATGACCGATGCAGGCCAGTTCGCGGCGGTCGTTTAATACGCCGCAAGCCGAGAGCGTCTGAAATAGTACTTGTAAGGCTTGTTGATGGTTACGCCCGGCGATATCCAGCTTGACCTGATCGGCCTTTCCTAAGTTATAGCGATGGCTGGCACTATCTTCACCTATACGTTCGATGATGCCGGCTATCAATACGGAGCGATCCGACATGTCGAACAAACTGTATTTAACTGAAGAACTGCCGGCGTTGAGCACCAGAATTTTCATGAATTCTCTCGAAGGGGTTAATGAGGCGCGAGTTTAGCCGGGGGCGGCGGGTTGTAGCGCTGTTCCAAATCTCGGTCGATTTTGGTGGTCAGACTTTCCACGGCTTTGATGGTGAGGCTGGCATTAGGGCCTTTGGATTCGGAGATATAGTCGCCGATCAATTTGGCGTCGGCGACTCTGACCAGATGGCCCATCAGGTAAGCAAACAAAAAGCTGGGTTTGTGCAGCCTACCGACCAATATGTAATCGGCCTGGAATTGCCGGCCCAGTTGCGCGGCGGCATCGGCGTGGTCGAACAAATAGCCGACGCCGCTGTCCGCTGCTTTCCGCGCCTGCACAGGTATCTCGACGATGCTGTATCCGGAGTGTTTTAACTCCTGTTCCAATAGCGGCTTGATCGAAGCAGTGCGCTGTAATTCAGCGGGGACGCCCGGCGCCAAGGTCATGTCCTTCAATTCAAAATCCAAAATGGCAATGCGGGTTTGTGTCACTGCGTCAAAGCTGAGCAGGCACAACAGTAAGCTTAGAAGAGCCTTATAAATCATGTTTTATCGGCTTCCTGAGCTTGAATCGCCGTAATCACCACGGTGTTGACGATATCGGTAACGGTACAGCCGCGGCTTAAATCGTTGACGGGTTTGTTCAAGCCTTGCAATATCGGGCCGACCGCAATCGCGCCGGACGAGCGTTGTACGGCCTTGTAGGTGTTGTTGCCGGTATTCAGATCCGGAAAGATGAATACCGTGGCCTGACCGGCGACCTGGCTGTCGGGCAGCTTGGTTTTGGCAACGCTGACATCCACAGCGGCATCGTATTGCATCGGTCCTTCCAGTAATAAGTCCGGCCGTAAGCTCTGGGCGATTTTTACCGCCTCTCGCACTTTATCCACCGCTTCGCCCTTGCCGGATTCGCCGGTCGAATAAGAAAGCATCGCCACGCGCGGTTCGATATTGAACATGCGCGCGGTTTCCGCGGCGTTGATAGCAATGTCGGCGAGTTGCCAGGCGTTAGGGTTGGGAATTACCGCGCAGTCGCCGTAGACCAGCACGCGATCTTCCAGGCACATGAAAAACACGCTGGAGACTATCGATGCGCCGGGTTTGGTTTTGATGATTTCGAAAGCCGGGCGTATGGTGTGTTGGGTGGAATGCACCGCGCCGGAGACCATGCCGTCAGCGTAGCCCAAATGTATCATCAAGGTACCGAAGTAACTGGGATCGGCTACCAAGTCGAATGCTGTGTCGTAGACAATGCATTTGTGTTTACGCGCCTGAAAATAAGTTTCGGCAAATAGCGGGCGCAGCTCGGAAGTAATCGGGTCTATGATGCTGATGTTGTCCAGCTTTAATGCCATGGTTTGAATTTTCTGCCGAATTTCCGTTTCGTTGCCCAGCAATGTAATTTTAACCACGTCGCGTAACAGTAGAATTTCCGCGGCGCGCAGTATCCGTTCCTCGCTGCCCTCTGGCAGAACGATATGCTGTTTCTTGGCTTTGGCGCGCTGCAGCAGATCGTACTCGAACATCAGCGGCGTGGTTTTATGCGCGACTTTGCTGCATAGACGCAGGCGTAGCTCCACCATATTGATATTGCTTTCGATCAGACCCAGGGCCGTGGCGATTTTACGGTCGTCTTGCGAATGCAGGAAAGACGTAACCTGACTCACCTGCATCGCCGTGGTAAAGGTGTCCGAGTCGACGCCCAGTACCGTGAACGGCGTACCGCCCAAGCCGTCTATCAGTTTTTGCACCTGTATCGGCGTTTGTTGATGACCGGTCAATACCAAGCCGGCGATTTGCGGGTAGTTGACCGAGTTATAAGCCATGATGCTGGCGAGCAGGATGTCGGCGCGATCGCCGGGGGTGATAATCAAATCGCCGGCTTCGACATAATCCAGAAAATCCGGCACCAGCATGGCCGCGACTTTGTAATGGTAAACCTCCCGGCCCAGGGTCGAATTTTCGCCCGAAAGCACCTTGGCGCCGATGGCTTTAGCGATATTGCCGACGGTGGGCTTTTCCAACGAGGGTTCGGCCGGCACCAGATAGATCGGGAATTCCTTGGCGTGAGTCACGCTGTGGTGCAGGCTGTCCATTTGTTTGGGGGCGACGCCAATGACGACCGTGGCCAGCAATTCGCAATCGTGCTCGTGTAAGGAATGCTTCAGACTGGCCAGACCGCTGAGAATTTGCTCGTTGTCGCGGTTTTCGCCTTGCATTACCGGCATCAGCAAGCAGCCCAGGTTATTGGCGACATCGGCGTTGAAATCGAATTCGAAAATTGCGTTGCCATGGCTGTAATCGGAGCCGACGCACAGCACGTGGTCGCATTGGTTTTTTAAGGCCCGATACTTTCCCAGGATGATTTTCAGTAACTCGTCGTATTGCTCGGTAGCCAGCAGTTGCCGCGCTTCATCGCTGGTGCAGCCGTACATTGCGTTAGATGACGCGTTTAGCTGATAACGGTGGCTGATGAATTGAATTAAATCGTCCTTGTCGGGGTTGCCCTGAATAATCGGGCGGAAAAAGCCCAATTTGTCTGCATAGCCGGAGAGCATTTCTATCATCGCCAACATGATCAGGGTTTTGCCGCTGCCTTCGTCGACGCAGGCGATATAGATGTCCTGAGCAATCAAGGGTTCGCTTTGCGCATTCGGCTGAGATGGATTCATGATTGATGACTTAATGTAAGTTAATTAGAAAGTCTAGCCCAGGAAGCTGCCATGGGGCGGCATGGTTGGCGAACCCGTATTTTGAAGGAAAATTCGACGGGCGTTCTGCGCCGCAAAAAAACGTGCTTGCTGCTCAATATTTCAATGGCAAGGATAGAGTAACACCGAAAATAATTTTTGATTACTCTGCAAGCTCGGCGTTAATGGCTATACTACTAGCCGGGCGCAGGGATTACTTGAACAACAGCGATGGCGAAATTTACCGTTTATTTTAAAGACAAAGCAATCCATTCAGGTATTTTTGATTCCGGTGTTGTGCATATTGGCCGCGATGAAACCAGTGACCTTGTGGTTGACAGTCTGGCCGTGGCGCCAGTACATGCCGTGGCAGTGATCAAGGGCGGTACCTGCGTATTGAAGCAGTTGAACGAAAAATTTCCGTTATTGGTGAACGACCAGCGTACCAAGGAATGGAATTTACAAAATAACGACATCATCAATATCGGCAAACACTACATCGTTTACAACACCACCGATGAGTTTCCCGAAAAAGTACTGGTCTCAAGACCCGCCGATTTCGGCGATGAAGATCTACGGGCGCTTAACGAGAAACTCGAAGAAACCGTTAAATCCCCCGACGCAAATTTACAAGTGCTGGACGGCATGCACATCGGCCGTATTTTACGCTTGAAGAAAGCCATGACCCGCCTCGGTCACGAGGGTGCCGGCGTTATTGTAATCGCCAGACGTAAGGACGGTTATTTCCTGTCAGCCTTGCAGGGCCACGATGGCTTGGTCATCAATCAAGAAGCCCTGGGTGATAGAACCGTGCAATTGCAAAATAACGATGTGATTGTTGTTGACGGCACCTCCATGCAATTTTTTTTGGAATAAGGCATGACATTTGAAAAGAGCGATGACAAACGCCGTTTTCACCGGATTTTTTATCATGCCGGTGCGTTGTTGACCGGTGCCGGCGAAAGTTACCCTTGCAAAATCGTCGACTTATCTTTGCGGGGCTGTTTATTGGATTTTGCCGAAGCTTGGCCTGAGAACGAGAATGCCTCCTATCAGCTGAAGTTCGATCTCTCCGATGAAATCAGTATTTCGATGGAAGTCAACGCGACGCACGTCGAAGGCAACAGAGTCGGCTTTAAATGCGTGCATATCGATATCGACAGTATTTCCCGGCTACGGCGTTTGGTCGAATTGAATCTTGGCGATAGCGAATTATTGGAACGAGAGTTGGCGGCGTTGGGAGACCTTGCCGAGCACACGGCGTCTCAATAAATACGGACCGGCTTAATTCAAGCCGGCTAGCCACAGACGCAAGCGCAATCCCCACTCCGACGTAAACCCAACCGTGGTAAACACAATATTGCCGGCGGCGTTGGTAATAAATAGCGCCGGCACCCCTTTCACGCCGTAACGTTGACCGATGCTGCCGTCGTTGTCGTTTACTACCGGCCAATTCAATTGTTTGGCCCGCAGATAATCGCCCAACTTGGTATTGTCGCCCGATTTGACTGCTACCGTTAGGCTCGGATAGTCCTGCATTACCCTGCTGATAGTGCCTTGCATGCTCCGGCATATCCCGCACCATTCCGCCCAGAAATATACTATGGCCGGGCCTTGGGCTATGCGTTGCATCGCGTTTTCGCCGGTGAGCGTGGTGTGGACTATGGCGGGCGGCGTGCCGCTGACCAAATCCCGGTTTACCAGAAATTGCCCGGCAAAAATAAATAGCGCCGCAAATAGATAAAATCCCAGTTTTTTCAACATTACAAGCCTTGCATCACGCTAGCGCCATGTTGTTTTAGCCAGAGCCGGTGTTGCTTAAAGTCGGGGAGATGCGCGGCAACCAGTTGCCAAAAAGCCTGCGAGTGATTTTTGTGTTTGATATGACAGAGTTCGTGGACTACCACGTATTCCAACGCCGCCGGCGGCGTTAACATCAGCAGCCAATTCAGGTTGATGTCGTTTTGCGGGCCGCAACTGCCCCAGCGGCTTTTTTGGGTTTTGATTCTTATGCTGCGCGGAAACAGGGCAAAGCGTGGCGCATGCAGATCGACCAATTGCTGCACGTGCTGTTTGGCCTGGTTTTTCATCCAGCGGATCAAGGCTTGTTGGATCAGAATAGAGTGCTGGTCATCATCAATTCCGGCCGGCAATTTTACCCAAAAAACCTCGTCGTTCAGCAATTCGATGCGCACGGCTTTGGTTTTACTACTGGTAACTTTTAACGGTAAGCGCCGACCTAGATAAGGGATGTTCGCGCCATCGACATATTCGGTCGGTGCCAGTCGCGGCGAGGCATGCACTCTGTCGGCGACGCGTTTCAGCGCGGCTTCTATCCAGTCTTTTTGCGCATGCACAAAAGCCTGGATACGGCGTTCGGAAACTTTTAACGGCGCCACCACTTCGATTTTGTCGGCCGTGACCACGATACGGGTGTTCTTGGCCCGGCTGCTGCGGCGTAGCTCGTAAAGCAAAGGCAAGGTTTGACTGTTCAAAAAGGCGATTCCAGCATTCTTAATTTAAGCTCGGTCCACATGCTCAAGCGATCCGACCCGCCGACATGTTGTCCGGAACCCTTGCTTTTGGCAAGCCATAAGCCGGTACCGTTGAAGCTGTAGACGGGTTGTAAGTCGTTGCGTTGAGTGGCCGGCATAATACCGGGTTTCAGATTGTCCAGCACCAACGGCACGGCGCGCGGCGAATCGAAATACGTCAGCACCATATGTGCCTGATTAAGTTCCAGGGCCTTGACGTAGGTGATCCGCAGTTTGTTTTCGTCGACGCCCATCTCCACCAGCGTGAAATATTTGGCTATCGAATAGTCTTCGCAATCGCCGGCGCCTTTGGCCAATAATTCGGTGGGCGCGGCCCAGTAATCGATTTTTTGCCACAAAATAATATCGTCGACAAACTCGATATTGCGATTGAAAAAGTTGTTAACCCGCTCCAGCTTTTCCGATTCCGGCCAAGCTTTGCCGGTGTCGATTAATTCTTGCCAGTCCACGAAGCGCTGTTTCGCGGCGGTACCGTATTTTTTGTCCACCTTGTCCAGTAATGCCTGATCTATCAATAAGCCGGCCGCCAGGACAATGCCGTAATACAGGCTGGCTAAAACGACAGCGAATTTCGCGGCTTTTACGACACGGCTATTAACGGCTGGCACCGACGATTCCTATCGTCTTTAAAGTTTGATAATCCTGGTCGGACTGCACGTTTTCGGCCAAAATCTTGATGTCCAGCAATGTGGAGATTTCTTGCATGGTTTGCACGAATGCATATTTTTGCGCGGAACTGTCGACGCCGTTGCCGATGTCGCGCGCCAGACGGATAAAGTCCGGTTTCAAGCGCTTGACCAGGTCGGCGGACATTGATTGGGTTTCGAAGCGTTTTATCATTACCCGCGCGCCCCATTGGTGCACTGTTTCGATAAACGCTTGGTAGGCATCGATATCCTTGATTACCGCATAAGCCGATAAACTGAACACCAGTTGCTTGGCCGTCGCCGGGTTGCGCTTGATCAGGTGTTCCAGCCACAGCCGGAAATCGCTGTTTTTGATAGTCCGGGTCGACACGTTCACCGCGATGGCGTGTTCGATATGATTGCGTTGAATATGATCCAGCGCTACGCGAATTACGCCCTTATCCAGATCGACGATTTTGGCGAATTTTTCGGCGATCGAGATGAAGGGGCCGATAGCCACCAGGCCGCCTTGTTTATCGTGTACCTGAATAAAGGCTTCTTCCATCAAGAGTTCGCCGCTACTAAACGCGGCGATCTGCCCGATGTACCAAACCGAATAGCCGTTATGATCGACGCAGTCGAAGACCAGATCTTTCCAGGTGGCAATGTCGCGGGCAAAATTATCGCCGGTGCGGATGAAATAACTGTTGGCGCCGATCAGATGGGCTTGTTCGTAGGCTTCGTGTGCGGCCTCCAACAGGCTATCGGTGGTGATCAGCGGATTGAAGGCGACGACGCCGATGTGGGCCAAATCGGTTTTTTGATAACGTTCGCCTAGATCGGTAAATTCGCTACTCAGGGTTTTGACCAGTTCTTCGAGCTGTTCCGCATTACCGGTTTTTAGGAGCAATGCGAATTCGGAACCGTAGAATCGATAAGCTTTGCCGGAGTGTTCTCCGGCTTGCTTGGCGATTTTTTCCAGAAGGGCAGCGAATGCTTGTAAGAATTGATCGATCGCGTCGCTGTCGCGTTCTTTAACCAAGTCGGTCAGGCTGTCGATTTTAACCAATACGATAAATGCCTCTGTATCTTCCAAAGCCAAGTGTTTCATGTCGGTTTCGAACACGGCTTTTTTATACAGTCCGGTCAGATCGTCGCGCAGCAGACTGGCACCCATTTGGTCCAATTTACCGTGCAATGCCGCTATCGTGGTTTTGATTTTATGCGACATGGTGTTCATCGAAGCCGCAACATTGCGCACTTCGCGGGTCCATGGCAGATCGGCTATGCTTTCGAAACGGCCTTCGCTGATCTGTTGCGCCAATAAGTCGATTCGGCTTAGCGATGCCAGCGTGATGCGCAGTAGTAAGGCCAGCAAGGCAATCGATACCAAAAACGCCGCCAGGGAGTAATAAAACCCGGCCTTCGCCTGCTCGTACAATTTTAGGTAGGCGTAGCCGGAATTGACGGTGACATAAATTACGCCGCTCATATTCCAGCCCGAGCTGATTTCGCTCTCTGCGGTGGCGGAGGTCATAGGCAACAATTCGATAAACCAGTCCGGCACACCTTCCACTTTCTTATCGCTGGTCAAGGCCGCTAGTTCGTGATTATCGGCATCCACCAGACGGATTTCCTTGTAGTAACCCATGTCGAAAATGGCGCTCATCATGGTTTTAATCACCGGATCGCGGTTGTCTGTCATATAAGGGCTGAGCGACAAACCTAGCGACGTGGCCGTATCTTGGGCGTGATTTTTCGATTCGCCTTCCAGATAGTCCTTGATGTTGTTGACGCTCAACGCGAAATTGACGCTGAAAATCATCAAAAACAGCGCCGAGATCAGGATTAACAATTGTTTGGATAAGGACATGAGGCTTAACTTCCCGTGGCTTCTTGGTTGATCATATGCGTCGCCAAATGCTGCAACGCGTTACGGATGTTCTCGCGCAGGCGCGAATCCATGCTGATTTCTTCCAAGGCTTTGTTCATGCATAGCATCCATTGGTCGCGCTCCGATTCGCCGATCGAAAACGGAAAATGCCGGGCACGCAGCATCGGATGGCCGAACTCTTCGATAAATAGATTGGGGCCGCCCAGCCAGCCCGAGAAGAATTTGAATAATTTGTCTTTGGCCGTTGCCAGGCTAGGGGCATGCATGGCCCGGATGCCTTGCGCTTCCGGCAGAATATCCATATAAAAATAGAATCTGTCGACCAGGCTGCGCAGTGCCGTTTCGCCGCCGATCAACTCGTAAGGGGTGGTGGTCATTACCTATTTAACCTCGTATATGCAAATTCTTTAGGTATACTAGCAGACGGTGCCGACTATGCCCGGAAACTCCCGGAGCATTTCGCGGTCACAGCATTACTTGTAACTTTGAGAGGATAACTGATCATGCGTTTAAATACTGCAACTGCTCGTTCGGACGCCGGCATACTGGCGACCAATAAGGTTTTAAAGAATACCTATTTATTGTTGTCGATGACTTTGCTGTTTAGCGCGGCCATGGCCGCGGTAGCGATGGTGTTGGATTTACCCCATCCCGGTTTGATTATTACCATGGTCGGCTATTTCGGTCTGCTGTTTTTAACCACGCGTTTCAGCAATAGCGCACTGGGATTGGTGTTCGTATTCGCCTTAACCGGTTTCATGGGTATGACGCTAGGGCCGATTCTAAATATGTATGTGCATGCGTTCAGCAACGGTCATGAACTGATTTTAACCGCTCTGGGCGGTACCGGTGTGATCTTCCTGGGGTTGTCCGGCTATGCGCTGACTACCCGTAAGGATTTTAGTTTCATGGCCGGCTTCCTGATGGTGGGTGTCCTGGTAGCATTCTTTGCCGGTTTGGCTGCGATATTGTTCTCGGTACCCGCGCTGTCGTTGGCGGTTTCCGCGATGTTTGTATTGTTGATGTCCGGTATGATTTTGTATCAAACCAGTGAAATCATCCACGGCGGCGAAACCAACTATATATTAGCGACTGTGTCCTTATATGTTTCCATCTACAACCTGTTCACCAGCTTGTTGCAACTATTGGGCGTATTCGGCGGCAACGACTGATAGCTGGGTTAATTGGGCTAGTCGCAAGAAGAGTAGTCGAAGGCGGATTGCTCAAGCAAAGCGATTAAACTAAAAACGCCCCGCCGGGAAACCGGCGGGGCGTTTTTTTGAATATGGGTGTACTTTTAGCTAATCAAGTGCGCCGTTCAATTAGCAAGTAACTATGTAACTTGGCTTCTTAGTATTGCTCTGGTCTATACCAAGCCTCGGTTACCATTTTGCACATTTCTTGAAAAATGACTTTCAACAGTTGGAAAGCTGAAATAGCTATCAATGCGCCGATAGTGACCCCCGCCATTGCGACTAGTGCGATTTTCATAGTGCCTCCTCTTTTTATCGAATAAAGTGTGAACGGCTTCATAAAAATGCCGATTGGTTCGCGATTTTCCTACGTTAAAAGAAGATTTCAAGTGGTTTTTAAACTACAGCTGTCGCGCGAATTTTCAATGTTACGCATCTTCAAAGGCTTAACGTTCGACGTTAATGTTGTTTGCTAAAAAATTTTTTTCAAATGGTATGTCTGCGCCGCTTAGGTGCGAATTTCCGAAAAACGGTTATGCGCTTATCGTCCGAACGGACTTATACTCTAGCGCTCAGTCTAAATGACACGGAATAAGGGGGAACTTACACGGTTTTGGGTTTAAGCGCCAAAGCCGATTAACTAAAAAAGCGGGGGATAGTACGATGAACGACAAACTGACACCGACCATAGACGAGAATCTGGTATCTAAGCTTGTAGATGTTTTCTACGCCAGCATGCTTGATGATTATCGAATCAACCGATATTTTTATTCCAGACCCATCGATGACCAGACCAACCCTTTAAAACGACTTTTAAACGCAATGTTCGCTGGGAATCCCGTCGAACCTAAAAAACTTTCGGAATTGGCTGACGATTTTTTTGCGGCGGCCTTTGCCAGAGGGAATGCCAAGCCCAGTTTGGTTAACAATCGAGACTTTGCGTTTCTGGAAATGTTTGTAACCGGCGATATTGTCGGTAGCGATGAAAAACCTCACCTGACCCTGCTTTGCCCGGGCCACTCCCATTTGCTCAGATTACAGCCCATCGACGACAATTACGATGTGGTGTTGGAAATACTGCAAAATAGCCTTAAGCAATTGAACATCCCGCAAGATACAGCGGCTGAGATTATGGCTTTTGCCGCTTCAGGCCGTGACGGCATTCTTGGGCGGGGCTTGGCGATTTACGACGACGGTGATAAATCCATCGAATTTCGAACCCATGGCTAATTTTAACTCCGGTGGAATCTTAGGTAGGCGCAATGTGTGCTGCACGTGCCGGTAGCAGAAACAGGCTGACCGAAGGATAGGCTGGGTACGTTTGTGTGTGTCCAGCCGGTAATGGCCGTTTTAACCAAACGATGAGTCCGGGTTTGGCGTTGGCATGACACGACCTTTCATAGTCATATCAGCACTCGATCAAATTTACCGCCAAGCCGCCGCGCGAGGTTTCCTTGTATTTGGTTTTCATATCGGCACCGGTTTCGCGCATGGTCTTAATGACTTTGTCCAAGGATACGAAATGTTTGCCGTCGCCGCGCAACGCGATTCTGGCGGCGTTGATGGCTTTCACCGAGCCCATGGCGTTGCGCTCGATACACGGTACCTGTACCAAACCGCCAACTGGATCGCAAGTCAGGCCCAGGTTATGCTCCATACCAATTTCAGCTGCGTTCTCGACCTGTTCGGGCGTACCGCCCAACACTTCCGCCAGAGCACCGGCCGCCATTGAGCAGGCGACGCCGACTTCCCCTTGGCAGCCGACTTCGGCGCCGGACAGCGAGGCGTTTTCTTTATACAGGATGGCGATTGCCGCGGCGGTCAGTAAAAAGCGAATCACACCGTCCTCGTTCGCGCCTTCGCAAAATCGCCAGTAATAATGCAGTACGGCCGGAATGATGCCGGCCGCACCGTTGGTCGGCGCTGTCACGACGCGGCCGCCCGAGGCGTTTTCTTCGCTAACCGCGAGTGCGAATAAATTCACCCATTCCATGGTGCCTACCGGCATATTCGGGGTTTGCCGGGGGATTTCGCCGCTAAGTTGCCGATATAGATTTGCCGCCCGGCGCCGTACTTTCATGCCGCCCGGCATCACGCCTTCCTGGTGTAAGCCGCGTTCGACGCAAGCCTGCATTACCTGCCAGATGTGCAATAGGTTACGGCGGATTTGTTCTTCGCTAAGCCAGGCTTTTTCGTTGCTCAGCATCAAGTCGCTGATCGATTTATGGTGCGTCGCGCACAACTTTAGTATCGCTGCACCCGTTTTGAAAGGGTAGGGCAGGCAGGTATCGTCATTGCTCAAGCGATCTGCCGCTGCTGCCGCATCGGTAACGACGAAGCCGCCACCCACCGAGTAATAGTCGGTTTGCAGTAGTTCATTGCCTGTGGCATCGAACACGGTAAAGCGCATGCCGTTCGAATGATAGGGCAAAACCTTGCGCTGAAACAGCAAATCGGTCTTTTCGTCGAATGGCACGGGATAGCGATGCAACAGCTTAACAACCCCTGACTCGCGGATCGCCGCCAGCCGCTGCGGAATGATCGCCGGGTCGATTAAATCAGGGGCTTCGCCCTCCAGGCCCAGCAATACGGCTTTATCGGTGCCGTGGCCTTTGCCGGTGGCACCCAGCGAGCCGAATAACTCTGTCCGTAGCCGCTGCACTTTTTCGATAATGCCTTGCTGCTCCAGGCTGCCGGCAAACGTCATCGCCGCCCGCATCGGTCCAACCGTGTGGGAACTGGAAGGGCCAATGCCGATTTTAAAAATATCGAAGACGCTGATAGCCATAATGCTTGCCTAAAGAGTGCCGGATAAAAAGTAAGGTGAACACGGGATTTGCATATCCACAAAAAACTCAGCAATGATCGTGCCGCGGAACCGAATCGTCTCGTATGTTCTTGGCTTATACAGATCTCTTAAGATGCGGGAAGTTGCTGCTTAGTGGGGCGGATGGGAAGAATTAGTCTTAAAATCCGCCGTCATGAATGTGAAGGCCGGCAGGCAAAGCGCAGCTAGATACCATGCAAGCACCGGAGTTACAGCATCGGTACCAAATCCAGTTCGAACATGATGGCGTCTTCTTTGCCGTTTTTGGCCGGATAATAATTTTTGCGTATGCCTATCTCCTTAAAGCCGGCTTCGCGGTAAAGACGGATAGCGCCGGGATTGCTGGGGCGCACTTCCAGGAAGATTTTTTCGGCACGGGGACGAGCGTATTCGATCAGATGTTCCAGCATTTTGCGTCCCGCGCCTTGCCGCTGAAAACGGGGGTTGACGCTGATGTTCATGATATGCGCTTCGCCGGCCGCAACATTGATAATGCAATAGCCCACAATGGTATCGTTTGGTGCTTCGCAGACCCAGTTGGTATAAGTCATGGTGCGGAAACAGTCTTTAAATATGCCTTCCGACCAAGGGAATTCATAGTTCAGGTTTTCAATCTGCAGCACGCTAGCCAAATCAGCATGGTCCATTTTCCGCATGCGCATCAGGTCTTTGCTATCGACAGAATCGGGAAAGATTTTGGCGTAAAACTCGCGGTCCGCGTCGTAAATTACCGCATCCTTCAATTTATGTAATAGTTTCCACATGGTTTTATTTTTCTAGTTTTTGATAGACCGACAGTGCAAACTGCAAGTCGCTCCAGGCTTTGGCTTTTTCCAGCAACGAGCGTAATAAATACGCCGGGTGATGAATGACAATCAACGGAATGTTATGTAACTGGTGCCGGACGCCGCGTAATTTTGCCAGAGGTTGTTGGGTGGCGAGCAAGTTTTGCGCGGCAATGCGGCCTACCGCCAAAATAATTTTTGGTTGTATCAATTCAATTTGCTGTTGTAGAAAACTGTTACAAGCGGCGACTTCTTCGGCCTGTGGATCGCGGTTGTTCGGCGGCCGGCATTTCAGCATATTGGCGATGTAGACTTCCTCGCGTTGCAAACCGATGGCGCGCAGCATTTCTGTTAACAGTTGTCCGGCCTTGCCGACGAAAGGCTCGCCTTGTAAATCCTCATTTTGACCGGGCGCTTCGCCGATCAACATCCAGCTGGCTTGTTTATTGCCGACGCCGAACACGGTTTGGGTGCGGGTTCCGCACAGGGAACAAGCCCGGCATAAAGCCACTTCGTGCTGCAGCTCTTTCCAGGTCTGTTCGTTAGCGTGTGATGCATGCGATGGCGAATGCGGCTGAAACTCGGCATCGACCGTTTCGGCGAGGTTTGATGGCCTTCGGTTGGAAGGCTGATCTCGATGGACTTCATCTTGTTCAGCCCGCCCTAGGTTTTCGAGTGGATCTTCAGGTTGAACGGCGCTGAGCCGATGCCGGGTTGCCCAGACGTCAATGCCCATCGCCTCCAAATACTGCAAGCGGGTTGCTTTATCCATTACCGCTCACGAATCAAACATCGCCTTTTTGCGGATGCTGACGCTGGTCGGGCGTTTGCAGTTTGTTAACTGCGTTGATGTAGGCCTTGGCTGAAGCGATGACGATGTCGGTATCTGCGCCGGAACCGTTGACAATGCGGCCGGCATTCTCCAGCCTGACAGTGACTTCGCCCTGAGAATCGGTGCCGGTAGTGATGTTGTTGACCGAATACAAAGCCAAGGTGGCTCCGGTTTTGACCAGGCTTTCGATTGCCTTCAAGCTGGCATCGACAGCGCCACCGCCTGTGGCACTGCCAGTGAGTTCCTTGCCGTCGACCAGTATCGTCACCGTGGCATTCGGTACCTCACCGGTTTCGGAACAGACTTTCAAGGCGACCAACTTGATGTGCTCGTCCTCGGCTTCGAAGCTTTGCTCGGAAATCAGGGCCTGCAAATCCTCGTCGAAGATTTCGTGCTTTTTATCGGCCAATTGTTTGAAGCGGAAGAAGGCGTCGTTCAAATCGGCTTCGCTATCGAATTGCACGCCTAGTTCGGCCATGCGGGTTTTGAAAGCATTGCGTCCGGAATGTTTGCCCAAGACCATGCGGTTGGTGGTCCAGCCCACGTCCTCGGCGCGCATGATTTCGTAAGTCTCGCGGTTTTTTAATACGCCGTCCTGATGGATGCCGGATTCGTGGGCGAAGGCGTTGGCGCCGACGATAGCTTTGTTAGGCTGTACCGGAAAGCCGGTGATGGACGACACAAGTTTTGAGCAGGTGACTATTTCGCGGGCATCCAAACCGGTATCGCAACCGAAGAAGTCCTGGCGGGTGCGCACCGCCATTACCACTTCTTCCAACGAAGCGTTGCCGGCGCGTTCGCCCAAGCCATTGATCGTGCATTCCACCTGGCGGGCGCCATTCATGACCGCCGACAAGGAGTTGGCAACCGCCAAGCCCAAATCGTTGTGGCAATGTACAGAGAATATAGCTTTGTCGGAATTGGGGATGCGTTTGATCAAATTGGCAATGGTCGAGCCGAATTGTTGCGGCATGCTGTAGCCGACCGTATCCGGAATGTTTAAGGTGGTTGCGCCGGCATCAATAACGGCTTCCAAGATACGGCACAAAAAATCTTCTTCCGATCGGCCGGCGTCTTCCGGCGAGAACTCGACGTTATCGGTGTATTGGCGGGCACGCTTCACTGCGCGCACTGCGTATTCAATTACCTGATCCGGCTGCATGTTCAGCTTTTTTTGCATATGGATGGGCGAAGTAGCGATAAAGGTGTGAATGCGTGAGCTTTTCGCACCTTTCAAGGCGTCGCCGGCCCGGTCGATGTCTTTATCCAGCGCCCGGGCCAAACCGCAGACCGTACTATCTTTTATCGCGTCGGCAACAGCTTGCACCGCTTCGAAATCGCCTTGGCTGGCGGCAGGGAAGCCGGCTTCGATCACATCGACTTTCATACGCTCGAGTGCGCGGGCAATCCGGACTTTTTCGTCGCGGGTCATCGATGCGCCGGGGCTCTGTTCGCCATCGCGCAAAGTCGTGTCGAATATAATTAATTTGTCTTTCATGAGAACTCCGTTCATGAAACGTTCGGCGCTTCGGCCGAGAAAACAGTAAAGGGTTGTATGGTCTTAGATGAGGATAGAGTGCGCCCCTCAGGGCAGCAGTCTTAGAGACAGGTCGAACAACAGGCTGCCAGGGGCCGGCATGTAAACTAAGATTTTATGAAAAATGATTGTCTGATCGTTCATGGTCCCAAACTATACTTGATTGCCGACGACGGCTCAAGTTTGTGATGGTTTTACCCAACGCTATTATTCGATTTTGGGGTGCCGGCGGCGGGGCTACTCACTATTTGGCCCTGATCGGCTAAATACATAAGTTTGTTTTGCCTCGGTGTGTTTTATTTATCGGGAAAAGAAGTTTTTTGCACAGGTATACAGCGTATGGGCTAGAAACTTTATTTGCAGAAAATTAATACCATAACGAAAGCTGTTTAACATGGTTTTAAAGGCTAAATACCCTTGGTTTTGACTGATATATTCCCAACTTAAATCTTGCGCTGCTTGGATGTAATTTAATTTGATCGTATCGCTTAAATCCGGTCTGGTATTTTGATTAAGCAGCTGTCGTTTGATTTCCAGATTGGAGAGTAAATGATCGAGCCGGCGCCGTGGTTGCGATGAGTAGCCTTGACCCGCGCTACGTTGCCGGTATAAACCCTGATTGCGGAGACCGCATGTGCCTTTTAGTACTGTGCGTAACGCCCATTCGCAATCCCAAAGTAAACAATCGTCTTGGTATAAACCAACTTCCAGAAAATGGGCTTTTGTAGACACCGGCCGTTGGAAAGCCATGGGCACCCGTTTTAGTAAGGCCTTGAACAACAGGTCGCATTCGAATTGCAGTAAGGTTTCGTCTAGCGGAGTTCCGGCTGCGTCGGCCAAAATTTTATCCATCGCATCAGTGTAATAATGTTGAGCCCATTTTGAGTTATCCCCGAACCATTCAACGCTCATGAACAGAGTTTTTATTTGCGGATTATGTTGCAGCGTTGTCACGGCATTTTCCAGGTAATCCGGGGCGTAAACGTCGTCATCGTCTAAAAATGCGACATAATCTCCTTCAGCCGCTTTAAGGCCGGTATTTTTTGCCGCCGCGCCTCCTAGAGAATGTTCATGACGCAACACTCTAAATTTTGAGCCGTATTTCTCCTGAATTTGTTGTTCATCCACGGCGGGAGTCGAATTATCGTCGACGATGATGGCTTCCCAGTCGCTAAGCGTTTGCGACGCGATGCTGGCAATAGCTTCTTCTAACAGAGCAGGACGATTATGAGTGGGGAGGATGACGGAAATTAAAGGGTTAGTGCTCATAATCTTAAAATATTTATTTTGTGCTAATAAAAATCGGCTCGGCGGTAATTATAAGTAGATTGCCAGAAGTGGCCAAAATAAGCGCTGCCGAATTTTCATTGCGATAGCCGCTCGGTGGTTCCCCTAAATTCTAATATCTCCGCGGCGTGCGTCATAAACGCTTGGATCAGATCTTGTTGTTGCTTTCGGTAATATTGCTCGATGGAAAAGGGCGTTTTGTCTGCAAAAAAAAAGTTTAAGGTTTGCAATAACACCACGGAGTTTTGAATATCGCCCATTTGGCTCAAGTATTCCTGCAGCCGTTTTAACCCCGTCTCCGGCAAACAGCAAATTAGCGCTTGTACCGAAAGTAATGTGTAACGCCATTTTTTTACGGCGATGCGTAGTTGATGGATGCTGGCGGAATTGGCCGGATCGAGTGTTTGATAACGCGCGATTGCCAGCGCATAAACCTGATTGATAGCCGCCGGCAGGGCTGTAGTTAGATCGGTATTGGCAATTTGCCGTTCGAAGCGTTTGCCGGCTTTTTTGACTTTGCGCCGAAGTTTAGGCTGGTAGAAGCTCGCGATATTGGATGCGCTGTGTATGAGCAATTGTTGCTCGCGCTCATGCATAAAGGCTAAAAATGGCTCTAATTCCGGCAGAATAGGCATATTTTTGGCGGCTTCAAACAACATGACTTGCGTATCGCGTAACTCGTCAAATTGATCCAACTGTTTTTTTAGCGCTTTGCGGATTTTGGTGAGCGCCGCTTGCGGGGCTAGCGTATTCAGCAGTTCGATGAGCGATATTAAGCGTCTGGTTCTGACACGCAATTCATGAACATTCTCTTCGCTGGTGTTTTGGCGGCAAGCTTTCAGCAATTTACGGTATTTGCGCCAATGTTCGTCCAGCGCATCGATCAATTGTTTGCCGCCATGTTCGCTCATGTCTCAGTTTTTGCGGCTTTGCAACTTGCGTTTACGCAATACCAGCGTAACGATGGGGCCGGAGATGGCGTAGCCGACGGAGAGTAGAAATAACATCCGCTGCGGTTGCGCCATTATAAAACTGACAACCAACATCGCGATGATGGCAACGATGAACGGTACTTTGTTTTTAAAGTCGATTTCCTTGAAGCTGGAATAGCGGAAGTTGCTGACCATCAGCAGGCCGGTACTGATGGTGGTCAGCAATACCAGATATTTGATGTTTTCCACGTCATAGCCGTTTTCTACGCAGAACCATAAGCCGCCGGCTAGAATTGCCGCGGCCGCAGGGCTGGGCAGGCCTTGAAAATAACGTTTGTCGGCAACTTCGACCTGTGTATTGAAGCGTGCCAAGCGCAAGGCGCCGCCGGCCATGTGGACAAAGGCGGCGAACAAGCCGGCCTGGCCCATACTGGACAGGGTCCAGAGATACATGACGATGGCAGGGGCCGCGCCGAACGAGACCATGTCGGACAAACTGTCGTACTGCACGCCGAATTCGCTTTGGGTGTTGGTCAAACGCGCTACCCGGCCATCTAAACCATCGAGAACCATAGCGATGAACATCGAAATAGCCGCCGTTTCGAAGCGGCCGTTGATTGCTGACGTGATCGCATAAAACCCGGCAAACATGGCGCCTGTGGTGAACAGATTAGGCAATAAGTAAATGCCACGATGACGCGTAAGCGGCTGCTTCTTGATCATAATGAGTCTACAAAGGTTGAAAAGTTGGCGGCATTGTACATGCTGAATATGACAGCTGCTTAACTAAATGCCGGGTGTTTGGCGTCAGAATTTCCAGAGCAGCAAGGCTTGCGGCACGTTGTCGTGCAGGCCTTTAATGCCGTATTTGTTGTGCCAGTATTGATACTCGATACCTAAATAAAGATGTTTGCCGTTACCCCATAAATCGCCAATATCGAGCCTTAGCTGCGGCTGAGCCAAAGCTTGGCGCGCGGCGCCGTGGTTGCGGCCGATGAAATCGGCAAAGCCTTCGAAACTCCACTTCGTGCCGGCGATCTCGAACGGTAGTTTCCACACCGGCGTGATTTGCCAGGATGTGCCTATGTCCGCTGTTTCGGTAACGCGTTGGCGCAAAAAGTCCACATTGAAATAGTCAAAACCGGGTAGATTGAAATCAAGGGTAATGCCGTACAGCCACGCCCGATAACCACTGCGCCGGCTGTTCATATTTTCGCCCAGGTTGACACCGGCAGTAACGCCAAAATCCTTGAATATACCGTATGACAGGTCCAGGCCGCTGATATTGCTCAGACTGAAGGTGCTGTAAGCCTCGCCGTAAAGATTGGTTTGCGACGACTGGCCCGATTCGGTAAACAGGGTGTCCATAAAGAAAAAATTGCGGCCATAAGCCCAGCCGTGGGCGTGGGTTATTGTGATGATGGATTGGCTGACGTCATTTGTATTGAACGGCTCGTTGTAGTTGGCACCATGTAGATATTGAATCTCGCTGTTACGCCACTGCAAGAATTCAGCGGAGCAGGGTAGTGCCAAGGCCGCAGTGATGACACCGAGATAAAACCGGTTTAAGCAATAGCGCTCAGGCATTTGGCAAAATCCTGCGGGCAAAAAAAAGCCCATCGTGTAGATGGGCTTTAATCCTAGCCGAAAAGCTTAGTTTTTGCTTTTATCGACGATTTGGTTGGCCTTGATCCAAGGCATCATGCCCCGCAGCTTGGCGCCAACGACTTCGATAGGATGCTCTGCATTCAGGCGGCGTCTGGCAGTCATCTCTGGATAGCCGGTTTGGCCTTCCAGGATAAATTGCTTGGCGTATTTGCCTTGTTGAATGT